>CAIWJG010000729.1 GCA_903912925.1 uncultured Verrucomicrobia subdivision 3 bacterium
GCCCGCTTGTAGGCCGGGTGCCCTCACCCGGCGTCCCCATCTCGTCCATAATGAGAATTGCTGGCCATTCACCGTCCGATCCTGGATTTTGGCTCCCTGCCGATCGAGGCCAAGTCTGTCGCCCCTGCTTGACTTGCCTGCCGCCCCTGCTTAGGATTCCTCCCATGAGTTTCCGGTCTTTTCGCGTGCTGTTTATCGCAGCGTGTGTGCTGGCATTGCCTTTGACTGCGCCGGCGCCGCTGATTTACCGGCCGGGAGAAGGGTGGACTTATGAACCCTACGGCAGCGAGGGCAAGTGGCAACAGCCGCGGGCGAAAGATCAGATGGAAGTCGCGCAAGCCGCCTTCGACAAGAAGGCTTACGGCTTGGCCCTCAAAGCCGCGAGCCGCGTGGTGAGGGTGTGGCCGCTGTCGGATTATGCGCCCCGGGCACAGTACTTGGTCGCCCGCTGTTACGAGGCAAAGGGAAAAGAAGAGAAGGCGTTCAAGGCCTACCAAACCCTGCTGGAGAAGCAGCCCAAGATTGCCAACTGCGACGAGATTCTGCAGCGCCAATACCAGATCGCCAATAAATTCCTGGCCGGCAAGTGGTTCAAGCTATGGGGCTACATCCCGTTCTTCCCGTCGATGGCGGGCACGGCCAAGATGTATGGGGAGATCGTCAAGACGGGGCCCTACAGCCCGGTCGCTCCGCAGGCGCAGTTGAACATCGGGACGGCGTGGGAAAAGCAGAAGAGCTTCGGCCTCAAGACCCCCGACTATCCCGCGGCCATCCAGGCTTACGATACGGCCGCCGATCGCTATCACGACCAGGCCGCGGTGGCGTCCGATGCGATTTTCCGCGCGGGTCAGGCTTACCAGAAAGAGGCGCAGACCCCGGATCGTGACCCAACCAACGCCGGGCACGCCATCGCCAAGTTCACCGATTTCATAGCGCTTTACCCGAACGACCCACGGGTGTCACAGGCCCAGTTGGCCATCGCCTCGCTCAAAGGCGACCAAGCGCGCGGCAAATTCGACATCGCGCGGTTCTACGAGAAGCGCAAGCGGTACGAAGGCGCCCGGATTTACTACAACGAAGTCCTGCTGCTGGACCCTAATTCGCCCTATGCCACCGAAGCGCGGCAGCGGATCGACCAACTCAAGCAACGAATTGTTAAGGGAAACAATTAAGGTGAAGCTCTGTCGCTGGTTGCTGGTCGGCTTGGTAGCGCTCGGCGCGAATGGTTGCGCGGGCTATAAGCTGGGGCCGCTCAACGGGGCAGTCGCGGGCGCGAAGGCGGTTGAGATCAACCCCTTTACCAATACGACGCTGGAACCCCGCCTGGGGGATGAGGTCACCGCCCAACTCCGCAGACAGTTGCAGCGCGACGGCACCTTTAAGCTCGCCTCTCACGACGACGGGGACATCGTGGTCAGCGGTTCCGTGAACCGCTACGTGCGACAGGAGATCAGTCTCTCGCCCAGCGACACCTTGACAGTGCGGGATTACCGGCTGGAGTTGCGGGCACAGGTAACGGCTCGCGAGCGGGGCACCGGCAAGGTGATTCTGAGCCAGCCGGTCACGGGCTACACCCTGATCCGTGTCACCACCGATTTAACGAGCACCGAGCGTCAGGCGCTGCCGCTGCTCGCCGCCGACTTTGCCAAGAACGTCACGGCGCTGTTGGCGGAGGGCAGTTGGTAGAGCGGCGATCGCGCCGCACTCAGGCTGGTTGGGCGCGAGTGATTTGGCAGCAAGGGTTTGTTCTATTGAATAATTACGTCGGTTGAAACTTATGATCAAATATGTTTTGCGATTCGGCGCTGTGAGCCTGCTGGCCGCGGCGCTCGCGGGCATGCCAGCGCAGCTCCTGGCGCAAAGTACCAATAAACCCGCCGCAGAAAAGAAATCGGCTGCCGGCAAGAAGGACCCAGCCACGAAGCCGAAGGCGGCGCATCCCTTCCGCGGGAAACTGGCTGCGGTGGACAAAACCGCAAAGACCATCAAAGTGGGCCAATCAACCTACCAGATCACTTCCGCAACGAAGATTACCAAGGCGGGAAAGGCAGCCACCCTGGAAGATGGCGTTGTCGATGAGCCCGTCGGCGGTTTTGTCAAACCGACCGATGACGGCAAGATGACCGCCACAACGGTGCGCTTTGGAGCCAAGGTTGGAGACAACGGCTCCGAGAAGAAGAAGGCCAAGTAGGTTCCATTTCAGCACCTCGGCCCGCCAAGGCCCCTCGATCACAAACGGGTGCCAGAAAATCTCCCCTGCCGCCCGCAATTTCCAGGGCCGAAACCGGAAAGAGGCTTGCGCCAGTGGGTTGCTGTCCTCCGAGAGCGAATTCGAGTTTCGGATTTCGGGCTTCCTTCGGGCTTCGGATTAAGGCTTTCGGATTTGGGCCGGACGCATCCAGATCTAAAGCCCATCGGTCACCTTCGCCACCAGCTCGTCTTGCTCTTGATGCCTTTGCTGTCCGTGGGCTGGCTATACCGCTGGACCAGCAATTGGCTCCGCGCCGCCTCGAGCGCCATCCGGAACTCGTCGTAGCTCAGGTATCGGTCGCCAGGGTCCTTGGCTAGCACCTTCACCAGCGCATCGCTGGTCGGCTGGGTGATTTCAGGCAGCACCAGATTCGGCGGAGTCAGGGCGGTATGAACATGCGCGGCGACCAACTCCTCCACGCTCGGAGCCTCGAACGGCACGTGGCCGGTCAACGCGTGATAGAGCGTGCAGCCCAAGCTGTACATGTCCGACAGGAAGGTTTCGCGCTCTCGCTTGATCTTCTCCGGGGCAACATAGTACGGCGTGCCCTCCGTGACGGACGATGACTCTTCCTCGGCCTCCGCGCTGCGCGCCAGGCCAAAATCGACCAGCTTGGGCTCACCGTCGGCATTGAAGAGGATATTGCCCGGCTTGATGTCACGGTGCAGCAGATTGTGCTTGAGCGCCATGTCGAGCGCGGAAGCGATCTTGTAACCGACATCCAGGACTTCCAGTTCGCCAAGGCAGCCTTGCTTCTCGATGCGCGAATCGAGGCTGCCACGGTCGGCCAGCTCCATCACCAGATAGCGCTGCCCTTCGAGCTCGTCGAAGGTGTAAATGTGAATAATGTTGGTGTGGTTGAGCGAGGCGCAGGCGCGCGCTTCCCGGTAGAAACTCTCCAGCGCGACGGCGTCATTCTCCAGCTCTTTCCGCATGAGCTTCACCGCCACCAGGCGCTCCAGCACCGTGTCGAATGCTCGATACACCTTCCCGTGCCCGCCGGAAGCGATCTTGCTGCGCAGTTCAAACTGGCGCAACTGCATCGGCATCATGATCGGGTAGCCACAGCGCTTGCAGGGTTCAGTGGACAGCGGTGGGAGATCTCCCGGGATGAAGACCTTCGCATCGCACCCGCTGCAGGTGACCATCTTCAGCGGCTTATCGCTCGCACTCATGATGATTCAGTATAAACGTCAACTGTTCCCGCGACAAGCGCCCGTGCAAAAGCATCCGGCTATTGGCCGCCCCACGGATAACCTGTTTCTTGATAACCCTTTATGGCCGTGCCGTCAAAAAAGAAACCGTGTCAACGAACGCGCGGGAAACTGTTGACAAAGCCAGCCGGACAGTGTTCTATTGGGGCGTTAGCAAATGATAAAGACAGCTATAATTTACCTGTGTGACCAGCGTGTCAGTGGACAGACGTCCGCGTGGCATCGCTGCACCGGCGTCGCGGGAGGGAGTTGCTAACCTTGGAATTGATTTCCCTTAAACCCGCGATTGCTAGTCAATCGCGGGTTTTTTGTTGAACCGGGCCGCCGGGACAGGCGGCGTTAAAGAAAGGCATGAACATGAATAAGAAGTATAGACGGGTCCCGACAGAGTTCGGACCCGAAACGGAGTTCGAGGTAAAGCCGAGCCCCCCTGGCCCCTTCCGGGCGAGGCAGGAAGCCGAGCTCGAACGGCTCAAAGTGCAGTTGCTCGTGGAGCGGTTGGAGGGAAGCTGGGGCTCGCCGCTCGCCAGTCGGTTGCAGCGGGCGGCCAACGAGGCGGCGGCCTTGGCGTGGGTGACGCGGTATCCATTGCTCGTGTTTCCGGCCCTGTTCGAAGAGATGTCCGAAACGGCATTGCTTCGCGCCAAGCGGCAGGAACAGGTTCGCCAACGCAGCCGCGTGCTGCTGGCCGCATGAAACTGCCAGCGATTAGGCCGGGAAGCCACGTTGTGGGGAACCGTTTCCACGGGCGAACACCCGGTTGTTCCGCCCGCGCAAACGGTTCCTCGCCGTGGCTTCGTTCTTCGGGCGCGGAGTAGTAGCGGAATATAAGCGGAATACAAGCGGAACACGAGCCGAACACAAGCGGGCCACACGGGAGTAGGTGGCTATCCTCAGGCGGTATCCTGGCCGGGCCCTCCATCATTGTTGGCTCCTCCAGCTTCTCCCGGTTCTATGCTTATCGAGTGCCGGGGCGGCAAATCTGGTTGACCGGATTTGGCGTGCGCCCGTAGGGTAAGCGGGATGGGACACCATTTAGTTGAACCGAATCCGTGGATGATGTTGCCCTTTGGGCTGCTGCTGGGAACGATTGCCCTGGCGCCCGTGTGGGCCCGGGATTGGTGGCTGAAGCATTATCCGAAAGTGGCGTATGTCCTGGGCGCGATCACGCTCGCCTATTACGTGTTCGGCTTGCACGCCTATGAGCGGATTCTGTCCGTCGGCCACGAGTATGTGAGTTTCATCGTGCTGATTGGGTCGCTGTACATCGTCTCTGGCGGCATCCACATCACGGTGAAGGGCGAGGCTACCCCGCTCAGCAACACGCTGTACCTGTTGCTCGGGGCACTCCTGGCGAATCTCCTGGGCACCACCGGCGCCTCGATGCTACTCATCCGGCCCTGGATACGGATGAACAGGAATCGCATCACGGCGTATCACATCGTGTTCTTCATCTTCATCGTCTCGAACGTGGGCGGCTGCCTGACGCCGGTGGGCGACCCGCCGCTGTTCCTCGGATATCTCAAGGGCATTCCGTTCTGGTGGGTGGCGGAGCATTGCTGGCCGATGTGGGCGGTAGGTGTGGGTTTCCTGCTGGCCCTGTTCTACGTCATTGACGCGACCAATTACCGGCGTGCCCCGCGGGAAGCTCGTGACCAGCAGACGCAGGCACCCGAACAATGGCGATTCGACGGTTTGTGGAACATCGCCTGGCTGGCGGTCATCCTCGGGGCGGTGTTCCTGAGCCGCCCGGTGTTTGCGCGCGAAGTCCTGATGGCAGGCGCGGCGGTGGGTTCGTGGTTTACCACGAGGAAAGAGGTCCACGAGGCCAACCAGTTCGATTTCCATCCGATCCAGGAAGTGGCCATCCTGTTCGTCGGGATTTTCGCCACGATGATGCCGGCGCTGGATTGGCTGCAAGGCAACGCTGCCCGGATGGGTCAGCCGAGCCCCGCGCTGTTCTATTGGGGCAGCGGGTTACTTTCAAGTCTCCTGGACAACGCGCCGACCTACTTGAGCTTCCTCAGTGCCGCCTTCGGCTTGTTCGTTGACCCGGAAATCATCGAAAAGGTGCAACAGTTGGTCCAGAATCACGGGACCGACCTCGCCAGCGTGGCAGGGCCGCACGCGGAGGCGATCCGCCACACCTTCGCGGCGCTGCAAAAGTATCACGCGGCCACCCTGGCGAGCGGCAAGGTGGGCACAGAAGAGATCGAGGTGGCGTTCCTGCTCGGCAACGCGAGTTTCAACGATTACATCGTTGCCATCAGCATCGGCGCAGTGTTTTTCGGCGCCAGCACCTATATCGGCAACGGGCCGAACTTCATGGTGAAGATCATCGCCGACCAGCAGAGAATCCAAACCCCAGGCTTCGGGGGCTTTGTTCTTAAATACACGCTGCCGTGCATGGGCCCCATGCTCATCCTGATCTGGCTGCTGTTCTTCCGCGGGTGAGCTCTGCCTGAAGGCAAGAATCGCATTGCGCAAACAGCTAAGATCTTCCAGTATTAAGAGGTAGACTGATGGTGAAGATCTGAGTGCGCACCCTCTATAACATTCTATTTAAGATCTGTTTTGCCCTGTCGGCGCCGTACTACTTTGTGCGAATGCGTCGGCGCGGTAATTGGCAGAAGGGGTTTGGCGAGCGCCTCGGCAAGCATAACCCGAAGTTAAAGCAGGCCCTCACCAACCGTCGCGTCCTCTGGATGCACGCCGTCAGCGTGGGCGAGGTGAACCTCTGCACGCAGCTCATCCGGGCGCTGGAGCTCCGGCTGCCAAACCTCAAGATTGTCGTCTCTACGACCACCACGACCGGGATGGGCGAGTTGCAGAAGAAGCTGCCGGCCCACATCAGCAAGATCTATTACCCGATCGACCACCCGAAATATGTCGCCCGCGCGTTGAGCACCGTCTGGCCTGAAGCCATCGTGCTGGTCGAGTCGGAAATCTGGCCGAACTTTCTCTGGCGCGCGCGGGATCTGCACATACCGGTGTTCCTGGTCAATGCGCGATTATCCGAACGGTCTTATCGCGGCTACCGGCGGTTCGGGTTCCTATTCCGGCGCCTGTTCGATGGGTTGGCGGGGGTCGGCGCGCAAACCGAGGCGGACGCCGTCAAGCTGAGCAAACTGGGTTGCCGTCCGGAAGTAATCCGCGTTGTCGGCAGCTTGAAATACGACGCCGCCAAACTCGACGAGCGCCGGCGGTCTGATGTTCCGGCCGTGTTGCGCCAGGCTGGAATCAAGCCGGGAGCGATGGTAATCGTCGGAGGCAGCACGCACGCGGGCGAGGAGGCTGTCCTCGCCGAACAGTTTCTCCGGCTGCGGGCGAGATTTCCTGACCTGTTCCTGGTGCTGGTCCCACGCCACTTTGAGCGCAGCCGGGAGGTGAGGCGTGAGCTGGAGGCGCGGGGCGTGAGGTTTGCCTACCGCAGCGATATGCGGCCCCTCCAAGGAATTGCGCCGAAGGAGGTTGATTGCCTGATCGTTAATACGACCGGCGAATTGAAATGCTTTTACGAGCATGCGACGGTTGTTTTCGTGGGCAAGAGCCTCACCGCGAAGGGTGGCCAGAATCCGATCGAGCCGGGCGCGCTGGGCAAGGCGATGGTGTTTGGTCCCAACATGCAGAACTTTGCGGAGGTGGCCGGCAGCCTGGTGCAGCAGAACGGCGCGGTCCAGGTGCGGGACGCGGCCGAGCTGGAAAAGGCCTTGGGCGATTTGCTGGCCGATGAAGCGCGCCGCAAGCAGTTGGGCTGCAATGCGCTAAAGGTGGTTCACGAGAATCTCGGCGCGGTTGACCGAACAGTGGAGATGATCGTAGCGACACTCGCCGCCAGCGACCACTACGTCGCGCCCAAGAAGGCGATCCGCCCCTGAAGCGCCCACGCGCCGCGGCTAGCCTGGATATTTCACGCTCCGATGGAAACGCCAACCGTGCGCCGCGTGAGGGCACGCGGC
>CAIWJG010000730.1 GCA_903912925.1 uncultured Verrucomicrobia subdivision 3 bacterium
AGGCTTGCTCGTCAAGTTCCAAAGTGATGCTCATAGCAGAATAATACGCCGATTTCTCAACCCAGAGAAGAGGTCAACACATGGACGGAGGTGTCCAGGAGGGCATCACCACTGGCTGACATCAATCCTTTCGCAGTTGGCAGCAATGGCCTGATCGAGTTCCTCCGCTTCGGCGGCGGTCAGGCAGCCGAACGAACGCTCCAAAGCACCGCGCCGAGCTTCGGCGCTCGCCAGCTTCAGCCGGTGAATATATCCAGCTGCTTCCTCAAGCTTGGCGGGCGGCAGGCTTTTCAGCTCCTCAACTGTCATTTCTAGCGTGCTCATGGCCCTCCAAACATACCCAAATCCGCCCCTCTGGCAAGCCGCGAGTCACCAACTCCCATACCCCGCGGCCGCTCCGAGTGTGTGAATGTCCGGGTCGCGCTGCCGTTTGTGGACACCAACGGCAACGGCATAGACGACAATTGGGAAATGGCTTACTTCGGCAACCTCTCGCGCACCGGCACCGGCGACTCGGATGGCGACGGCATGTCCGACTTTGCCGAGTACAAAGCCGGCACGAACCCAAAGGATGCCCAGAGCCACTTCGCCTTCCTCAACGCTGGCCCTGACCTGCTTGGTGGCGTGGCGCTTCGTTGGTCGAGCGTTACCTCGCCCACTACACCGTCCAGCGGTCCGCCGATCTGCTCACCGGATTCACCAACTTGCAGATCAATCTAAACGCCACTCCCACTGGCTGCCACAAGCCATTGCCTTCCTCAAGGAGTTCCTCCCCCTTCCCCCCAATTTCCAACTGGTGGCCGATCAACTGGAAACCTGCCTGGGCTTCAAACGACAGCGGGAGTCCGTGGCCGCTTATGCCAGAGCCCACTTTTCAGATCTCCTCTGCCAACCCGGACCACGCCCCAAAGCCCGGCGACGCTGGGAACGCTCCCGCCTGGACGAGCTTTGGCAGCACGATTCCTCTTATCCATCAATGGTGGCCCACCCAGGACAAGCAAACCTTGCTGCTCACCGTGGACGACTATTCCCGCAAACGCCTGGGCGCGGTCTTCGTCCCCACCGACACCACTTGGAATCACTTCGAGCATTTCCGCCGCCTCTTTCTCCACCACGGCCTGCCGATGGTCGTATACACCGACGACATCAGCCTCTTCGGCCATGATTCCATGGCCGATGCCCCCGTGGGCACACGCTAGCCTCGCCGCAGGCAGTGCCGGGGCGGGTGAGGTGTGCCTGCGTCGTGGGAGCAGATCACATGAACATGGCACCTGGGGCGTTAAGGTGCTTGGGTCGCCATATCCGCAACCGCTGCTAGCTTTTCTGCGTCGGAACCCATCTGGCGGATTTTCTGCAGGCGTTTCTTCATGTCAGCCAGATGCGCCAACGGCATATCAATTTCATCCAGGTTTGCTCCGCGTTCAACAGCGATTGCCTGATACCTCGGGACACTCAGTTGCATACGGATACTCTGAAACAAGGCCTCACCCAACTCGAAGACTCTCGCCCTCAAATCCGCCCCCACCGGCTCCTTTGTCGCTCGGCCCAGTATCTTATCCACCTGTTCCAGCGCGGCTGGGACACCAATCTGCGGCGCAGTTCTTAGGATCTCCCGCGCCTGCTTTTCCAGCCCGGTTTCATAAATCAAACGCTCGCGGATGTAGCCATCATAATAAGCGCGGTAAAGCCCTTCCTGAAAACGCCAGTTTAGCCGCTCCTGAGGAGTCGCGTGCTGTTCCATCTGTTGAAATAACTGAACCGTTTGGGTTACACCCTGGTTCGCCAGCAAAGGGCCAACCCAATCCTGCTCCAGCGCCAGCAGACCGCGGCTGAATTGATCCTCATACCTGCCACTGATGAAGTAGCGGCTGTATTCCCTAGTGATGTCTTCCACCTTCATGTCCGAGTCCCAGCCCAGGCAGCTCCACAACACCTTGTTAAAATCATCATTGCAGCCCTCGCTGTAAGTGATGAATCGGTTCGAGTAAGCCTGCTGGCTCCGGAAGATCTTCGCATGCCCTTGCGGACGCGGGTTAATCGTCTCGCGACCTTCCGTGCTGCTGAAGGCCCGATCCCACCCCGGCACGGCATACTGGCATGCTCGGCTGTGCGTAATATCGGGATACTGCCGAATGGGATAACGGCTCGGCAATTCCTTCCTTAAATTTGCCAGACTCATCTCCACCTGCGGGCCAAAGACCACTCCATCCAGCCAATCCGGCTGATTGGTCCGCACCAGGTCCAGAAACATCTTTAGCCAGCCTCGCCGGTGCGGCTTACCGAAACGATCAAAACCTTGCGGCGACACCCATATCTGGGCTCGGGGATGATACCGGTTCAAGACCTTCTTGGTCTTTTCCAGCAGGGCCAGTAACAGGTCCGGCCGCGTTTCGCCGGGATCGCCACCCGGGATAAAGATCGCATCAATGCGGGGCAGCTTCTTGAAGACCTCTTCCTGCTCGTTCAGAGCAAACTGAACCGTCTGGGCATCCGAGTAGTCTTTATCCAGGCAAGGGTACCAGATCCACACATCCAGACCGTAGTCATCCGCCACCTGCGACATCGCCACCATCATCTCCATCGGCGGCTTGGGGAAATGCGGGCTATCGGGAGCATCGTCGCTGCGCGGGGGGATCAACTCGATCGCATTCATTCCGAACACCATCATGTCCCGGTAATATTGCTCCCACATCGCCAGCGTCCACGCGTCATACGCATTGGTCTTGGGCCGGTACCCGAGCTGATGGCCACGCAGCGGGAACTTCGGCGCCGTCGCTACCTTTGTCTGCGCATCCAGTTGGAGCTTGTCGCGGCCCATCTCGGCCGTGCGCAACAGCCGGCCCACAGCGAACACGGTCCCGCGCAGATCGTAACCAGCGACACAGATTGTCGGCCCCGCGCGTCGTGTCGCATCAACCCACACCGCGCAGGCGTCAGCCACCGCGGGAAGCTTGCACCCAGTCGGCGGCTGGAAGGATTCCCGGGCCAACTCCTCAGCCGTCCCGATCAAGATCACCGGTTCCTTGCCATCAGGCAGCTTCGCGACGATCTCCAAGCCGATCCGGGTTCGCTTATCCACTTCGTCCCGCAACATCGCCGCCGCTCGGGCTTCGACCTTTGCTCCTGGATTCAAAACGACGATCCGGGCGTGTGTGAGATCCAGCGGCGCAGCAGAAAGAGTCGCCGCGAGTGATCCGATAAGCGCTAATGGAAAGAAGGCTTGTTTGAACATAAGGAAGATTGGTCACTTGGCGTTGGCATCGCCGATCTGCGGCGGGCGGATCGGCATCGAGTGGGCGTGCTCGGCGTGGTAGATCGTCGTCAGTTCGCGGAAAGCCCCCTGAAGCGCCTTGCCTTCGAGCTTTCCATGCGACCTCAACAGTTCGCGATCAATGAGCGCACGAAGATAGACAATACGCCATCTCCAGGCCGCGCGAGCCTGGGGCGTCAACTCGGTCTCCATGCGCTTGACCAGCTCGAATGCCTCTTCAGCGCTCGGGCCGATCTCCTTTCGCACATGGTTCTTCTCGAACGCCCCTACGACCTTGACGAAGTCGTCGGCCACCGCGGGCGAATATTCGAATGCCGCGTATTCCCTGACCGTCTCAACCGCCGGGCGTGCCGGATCCCAGTAGAATTGACTGCATATAGCCTTGTTGATGTCTTCGTAGAGGCCCTCCGAATAGGGAGTCCCGCCGGCGAGCTTGCGTTCGGTCTGATTCCATAGGCGTTGGAGCCGGGCAGGCAGCGGGTTAGCCCCGTAGCCTCCCCACGGACTTTGGCCCCACATGCTGATCTCGGGGAAATTCAACAGCGGCAGATCGCCGGGCGCGCCCCGCTCCAACGGGAAACGCGGAAAGTCTTCGTGGGCGTCGGCTTGGATGTAATCCGCCCAACTCTTGTCCTCAGCCAGAGCCTTGGCCAACGCCTCCCATTCGCCGGCAGGAGGCGTATCGAAGGTCCATGTCGAGACAAGGACCTTGATCTGCGGACACTTCTTGTGCGCCAACGCCGACACCGCGCGCGACAGACTCAGATATCCCCGAGCGCCCCACGGCCAGCAATCCTGGCAGCCGCAGCCGCCTTCGTCGTACGGCCAGTACGTGATACAATCCAAGCCGGGGTCAGCAAATTCGTCCAGCAATTGCTCCCAGTTCTTGAGCAGTTGCTCCCTGGCTGCCGGCTTGCTGGGGCAGAGGTTCACGCCGAAGTTGCCGTGTCTGCCCAGGGGATCGGGCACGGGGGTGCATCGCATCTCCTTGGGCGTCGAAGTGAATCCGCCGTTGAGAGCGTCCCCGATGGTCACGCGCATCCCTACCTGCTTCGCCACCCGCATCGTCCGGCGCAGACGCTCGGCCATTTTGCGCGCAGCCGGGTCGTCGTGGCCGGAATACTGCCAGTGAGGATAAGCGAGCGCCAGCAGGTTGAAGCCCCACAACGACAGGTCCTCGACGTAATGGTCAAGTTCCTCGGGCGCGGCGGCCTCATAGTAATTGTTGAAGTGAGTTGCGAGGTAGATGCCGCGCATCGGGCATCGTGGAACAGACGTGCCACGCCATGTGCCGGGTGTGAATCCATCGCGATCGTAGCGGGAGCTTCGCAGGAACCTGCCCACGCCGTAGAGCAGCCCTCGTTCGTCGTTGCCGAGTATCCGGACCGATCCACCCGGCCCGTCCACGATCTTGTAGCCCTCCGTCCCGATGCCAACTTCAATACCCAGTTCGACCGAGCACGCCGCCTCGCCAGCGGTCAGAACTTTGGCGCCACATCGGTCGGTAATCTGCCTCCCCAGAATCCCAGCGGCCCGTCTGGCGATGACACCGGCGGCGTCGGGCAGCACAACACGGACAGACGGCGCCGGACCGGCCGCCAGACAAAGCCCCTCCACCAGCATCAGAAAGGCTACGAAAGAACCAAGCTGCTTTCTCAAAGGGCTCCTCGCGTTTTTGAACTCACTCTTCGCCAGGAGCCAGGAAGACCAGCCCTCCGGCCTTTGTAACAATGTACTGCCAAGACCGCGGGATAGACGACACGGAGCAACCCCTCACCCCAGCCCTCTCCCCTTCGGAAGGGGAGAGGG
>CAIWJG010000731.1 GCA_903912925.1 uncultured Verrucomicrobia subdivision 3 bacterium
CGCCGTAACCGGTCACCCCGGCCACGCGCGTCCAACTGCT
Source organism: uncultured Verrucomicrobia subdivision 3 bacterium (assembly GCA_903912925.1). Lineage (GTDB taxonomy): Bacteria > Verrucomicrobiota > Verrucomicrobiia > Limisphaerales > UBA8199 > PALSA-1440. Next base: position 41 of record CAIWJG010000731.1, read on the forward strand.
CCCGTCGTCGGTGGAGACTTCGACGAAGCCGAAGTCGCGATTCAACTCCAGGCTGTAAAGCTGCCAGTAGGTCAGCAACGGGCGGTTGATGCCATTGAGCAGGACCCGTAGGGTGGCCGAGGCATCGGTGCTGTTGGTGTACTGGCCGCCAGGACTGTCGGTGAGACAATGTGTGCCGGTGCGGGCGCGGTCGGTCGCCAGCGCCCAGGGACGGTCCAAGGCCCAACTGGCGTCGCTACCCTCCAGCCCATCGGTAAACGGAAAACTCGTCACCGTCTGGCCCCACGCCGTGCGATACGGCAAGTCGGCGCCCGTGCTATGCAGTCCGCTGCTGTTCCACACAATGATCCGGTAATAGTAAGTCTGGCCGCAAACGACCAAATTGGTGTCGGTGAACGTGGTCGTCGTCTGGTTGGTGATGGCGGCGACCAGCGTGCTGGTGACGCTTACGCCGGGACTGGTGGCGCGGTAGATTCCGTAGTAGGCAAAACTGGGGGCAGCCGAGTTGCTCCACATGAGGGTGGCGCTATGCCGCGGATCAGGTCCCGGGCCGACACTGATACTGCTTTCGGGCGGGGGCGCGGGTGTCTCGGACACACTGACCTGATCCACCTGGAAGTCGAGGTTGAAGTTGTTGGCATCGTTGTAGGCAATGAACCGCAGGGCCGTGTTCGTGTAACCCAAATAGTTGGTCAGGCTCACCTGCACTGGGTTCCACGCCGCGCTGTTGCCGTACTGACTGCCCCAGCTCCACACCGTGCTCCAGTTCTTACCCCCGTCCTTGGACACCTGCGCATTGACCGTGTTGGCATACATCGCGCCCGCCCGCCACCAGAAGGACAGCAGCGGCTTGAGCGTGGATTGCAGGTTGATCGTGCCCGCCAGGGTCAGGAGGCTCTGATAGTAATTGGGCGAGCCGCCCGGATTGTAGCCGTTGTCGCCTACCCGGCATTGCCAACTCGCGCCGGCATTGGTTTGCGCACTGCCGCCGACTTGCTGCCAAGCCGCCGAGGTCAGCCAATTGGTGGCGCTGCTGGAATTGTCCATGTTGTCAGAGAACGGATAACCCGCCACCTGCGCGTTGTCCGCAATGGACACGTCGTCAATATACCAGCCGTCGTCCACCACCGAACTGTTGCTCTTGAGCCGCCAACGAACCAGCAAGTCCACGCCGGCATAAGGTGTCAGGTCAAGCTGCTGCTTCTGCCAGTTGGTCCCGCCGTAGCCGGTGACGCCGGCCAGCCGCGACCAGTTGGTGCCATTGTCGCCGGAAACCTCGACAAAGCCAAAGTCACGGTTGAGTTCCAGGCTGTAGAGCTGCCAGAAGGTCAGCAGCGGCCGGTTTAATCCGTTGAGATACACGCGCAACGTGGCCGAGGCGTCGGCATTATTCGCATAATTGCCGTCGGGGCTGTCGGTCAGCGAATGGGTGCCCGTGCGTGCCCTCGCCCCCGTGATGCCCCAGGGCCGGTCGAGGGCCCAGTTCGCGTCGCCGGCCTCCAGGCTGTCCGTGTAGGGAAAAGTGCTGACCTGCTGGCCCCAACTGGTGCGGTAACTCGTGTCCGCCAGGCCCCAGTTGTGCAGGCCGTTGGTTTCCCAAACCATCACCCGGTAGTAATAAGTCTGCCCGCAGGCCGCCAGGTTGGTGTCCTGGAGGCTCAGGGTGGTGCGGTTGCTGATGGTGGTGACCAGTTGGGACGCGGGCGTCACGCCGGGGCTGGTCGAGCGGAAGATGGAGTAATAGGCAAACGTTGGCGACGCGGACTGGGTCCAGTTAAGCTGCGCGCTGTGCCGGGGGTCAACGCCAGGGCTGGCGGTCAGCGTCACGTCGGCGGGCGCTTCGTCCACCAGAACATTGTCCACTTGGAAGTCGAGGTTGTAGTTGTTGGCGTCGTTGTAGGCCAGGAACCTTACTGTCACCTCCGGGTAGCCCAGATAGGCGCTCAGATCCACCTGCGCCAGACTCCACGGCGACGAGTTGCCGTAGGCACTGCCCCAGCTCCACACCGTGTCCCAAGTCATGCCGCCATCGTGCGAAGCCTGGGCGTAGAGGTTGTTGTTATACATACTACCCGCCCGCCACCAGAACGATAGCCGCGGTGCGACCGCGAGGCTCAAATTCAGTGGGGGGGCCAGCGTCATCACCTGCTGCAAACCGCCGCCCGGATTGTAACTGTTGTCGCCGATCCGGCACTGCCAGCTTTGCCCGCCCGAGCCCGCGGCACCACCGGGCACCTGTTGCCAGCCGCACGCCAGCCAGTTGCTGGCCGAGCCGTCCATGTTGTCGAAGAAGGGATAGACCGCCAGCGCGGGATTCTCCGTGACGCCGACGTCGTCAATATACCAGCCGTCGTAAGTATTGGCGCTGTTGGAAAGCAGGCGGAAGCGGATCATGAGCATCGTCCCCGCGTAGGGCGTCAGATCCAATTGCACCGGGTACCAATTCGTGCCCCCCTGGCCCGTGACAGCACCCCAGCGCGTCCAAGTCGTGCCAAAGTCCGGGGACACCTCGACGAAGCCGAAATCGCGGTTCAACTCGAAGGCGTAACGGTTCCAGAACTGCAGCATTGGTGCCCAGGCGCTGCGCAGGTCCACGGAAAGAATGGCCGACGTATTGGCGTTGTTGGTGTACACCGACTGCGGGCTGTCGGTGAGCGAACGGGTGCCTGTGTGGGCCGATTCGGTCGTCAGCCCCCAAGTGCCTTGGACTGTCCAGTAATTCGTGTTCAGGATCGAGGACTCGAAGCTGTCGTAGAATGGCAGCGGGGCAAAATCAGCCGAGGCCCGACCCACCCACCCAGCAACCGCAGCGCAAATCACCCACGCCGGGAACAGTTTGAGACTATGTTTCATTGAATTCACCTTTCTTTGGTAGTTTCATTGTCGAATCGCATTCGGTTCTATGATTGTAGTAAGGGCCAGCATTGGCTAGCTTTATGGCACTTCCAATCACGGAACAAGGATCCCCATTTTCGCCATTTTGGCAAGGCTTTTTCGGGTCTTTCTTGGGGTGGGTGCAGGGCCAGTGACAAAGTCTTCTTAAGGCATTGTAGGAGACGACGTTAGGAGTCTCTGAACGTAAATATTCGGTGAACGAAAAAAACGGAGTTCTGGCGGAGACATCGGCTCCATAAACTATTTTCAGGGGAACGCATTTTGTTCGGGACACGCGTCTCCTCCCTTGGTAGTCTTACCTTCCAGTGACTGAGGTTGAGGAAA
>CAIWJG010000732.1 GCA_903912925.1 uncultured Verrucomicrobia subdivision 3 bacterium
GGGATTGCAGAACCATCGGTCTCTCCGTCGTTCCGTACGGCACTTGCCCTCGCACGGAATATCCTAAAGGCATTGTGCTTAGCTCGAAACGCGGGGACCGACCGCCGGCCTGATTCATCTAACCGCAAAGAACAATGCGCCGACATGAGCCGACGCGAGTTTGCCTGGACGCCTTCACCTTATTGTAACCGTCCCGGTTCTTCTCTGCGTTCTTTGCGTTCTTTGCGGTTGATCCCGTCTTCACCGGCAGAGAATGCCCGCGCTTCGCTAAAAATCGCGGCCGCTGCGCGGGCTCTTCTTCTTCCAGTCGCACCCGCTCCGCCATTCTTGCACCCGCTCCGCAGGCAGGCGTCGCTCGTCCCTCGCGCCGCCACGCCTGCTCCATGCTCCGCCTGTCTGCTCATGGCTGACCTGGGGCCAGGACAACCCGGAACCCAAAATCGTAGTACCTGTAGGACGGGAAGCTGCTGAGGCGGAACGCTGACCGGCAATTCCCGCCGTAGTTGATCCAACCGCCACCACGAAACACGCGGTACGAGCCCGAGGGGGCGCCCTGTGGGTCAATCACACTGCCTGTAGGATAAGTCCCATACCAATCCCGGCACCACTCCCACACATTCCCGTGCATGTCATGCAAACCCCACGCATTGGGCGCATAACTGCCCACCGTCGTCGTCCGTGGCAGCCACGCTACCGCAGGACTGGGAAAGGAAATGTCACCAATGGCCGCGTCATACTCGTAGTAGTCGTAAAAGTTAGCCATCCCCCCATGTATCGCACTCCCGAAGTTGAATGCGTTCGTCGTCCCCGCCCGACACGCATACTCCCGCTCCGACTCCGTCGGCAACCGATATACCCACCCCGCCGGCAACCGCCCCGCCAACTGCTCCTGCTGGGTCAGATGCGCACAGTAGTTCGTCGCATCATCCCAACTCACCGTCTCAACTGGCCTGTACAGGTCCGGGCTGATCGGGTTGCCATTATTGTCATTCGTGGTGAAAGCGCTCGGATTGCTCCCCATCAACGCCAAATACTCCCCTTGTGTCACCGCATACTTGCCCATGTAAAATCCCTGCGTCAGCGTCACCGTGTGCTGCGTCTCATCTGACCACCGCTGCGCCTCGCTCGTCGGGCTGCCCATCACAAACCACCCGGGCGGTATCCAGACCATGTTCGTCGCCACCTGCGACCCGCGTACCCGATAGAACATGGGCACACTCACTTGAATCACTCCGTTCGAGTCCGCCGTCACCGAGGCCAACCCCACCCAGTTGGTCTGCCACGGCCCCGATAAAGACGACGCCCATTCCACCACCGCCACAGTCCCGGGTACCAGGTTACTGCACACCAATACCCCGTTCCCACTGAAGGAAGTGATTGCCGACGCCGCCGCTTGGACCGCCACCGTTACCCCAAGCGCCAAAGCGCACAGACCAAGGCTCATGGTTCGTGATATAGTCTTCATGAATAGTCTTTTCATACAATTCCCCTCACTTAATGCCTGCCTGCGACCTGATGATCTAGGCAAAAGCCAACCTGCTTGTCAATCTCAGACCCCCAGACCAGACTTGAAACCGGAGGCAGGCGGTGGCATTATTGTGTAACGATGAGTGTGGCTGAACTGAAAGACAGCGTGATGGCGCTCGCGCTCGAGGCGCGCCACGAGTTCGTGACTTGGGTCAACCGGTTGGAAGGCGACTACTGGGACGTGCCGGGCGAAGCGCTGGATCAACTCGCCGCCGAAATCTGGGACCAGGATGACCGCCATGCCCATCCCACGCATCCAGCGCGGTGAATTCTGGTTTGTTCAGCGCTTAGGCGCGCTAAACACGGAGCAGATGCGGACCGTGGAGCAAGCCGTAGCCCAAGTGCTCGGTCTGAAGCTCGCCAGCGAAGGTCCCCAACCTATGCCGTAACGAAACGGCTCTTGAGAATGGCACAAGCTCGCGTCGGTCTGGCGGTTCCTGGCAGTACTTGCGGACGGCTCAGCCCGTCGGTTCATCAGATATCAATGAAATCAAAACTTGTTCTCCTGTACGTCTGCCTGGCGGCCTCTGCGACTTTAGTGGCGGCCGAACCGGCAACACAGACCTCTCAGACGTTGCCCCCGCCGGTCACAGAGCAGCGGGTTGCGGAACTCAAACAACTGCGCTTTGGCATGTTCGTCTGCTGGTCCTTCAGCACGTTTTCAGGGAAAGAATGGACGCCGGGCATCACCAACCTGGACCTCTTTCATCCCACCGGCTGCGATGTCGAGCAGTGGGTGAAGGCGGCCAAAGCGGCTGAAATGGGCTACATCCTGTTCCTCGCCAAGCACCACGACGGCTTTTGCTTGTGGGACACGAAAACCACCGACCGCAAGGTGACGAAGAGCTTGCTGGGCCGGGACGTGCTGCGCGAATTGCGCCAAGCCTGCGACAAGCACAGGATCAAGCTGGCGCTTTATTTCTCCGAGGGCGAGTGGGCGTGGCCGGACCCGCCGGACGGGAAACGACGCAATAATGGCGGCAATAATCCGCAAATGAAGCAGGCGCAATTGAAGGAGTTGCTCACCGAATACGGCCCCATCGAATACATCTGGTTCGACTACGCCGTGGGCGATGGCGGGCTCAGCCACGCCGACACCGTTCAGTTCGTTAAAGCGCTGCAACCCAACTGTTTCGTGGGATTCAATAATGGCGACCAGGAGGGGGCGGACATCCGCCTGGGCGAAATGGGCCGACCCGGCGCGCTGGAGGATCACGCGGCAGCGGGGCCGCACATGGACAAGAAGGCGGGGGCCGGTTATCGGCTGGCGGAATTCACTTATCCCATCGTGCCCCCGCACGAGGGGGGCGCCATGTGGTTCTACTCTTTGCCTCGGCACGACCAGTTGTGTCTGCCCGCGGAGAAGCTTTACGCCGACTACCTGGGCGCCGCGAAGTATGGCAACCTCTTTGCGCTCGACGTGGGGCCGGATTACGCCGGGAAACTGCGCGAGATTGATGTGCAAACGCTGCGCAAAGTAGGCCAATACATCCGCGGCGAACTCAAACCGCCGCCCGCGCCGTCTAGCAAGTAAAGCCCTCCCGGGCCGCAAGCGGATGACACATCTTGCCGGTAGTGCGGGAACGTGCTGACTGAACAGAAGAAAACGAAGGCGGAGGGCAAAGACCTGTGCTTCCTTCGTTGGCTTACTGCCAAGACCGCGGGATAGACGACACCGAGCAACCCCTCACCCCAGCCCTCTCCCCTTCGGAAGGGGAGAGGGAGAAGCCTCGGCAGCTTTGGGTGCAGTGTATGCTGCGGACTCCTCAGTATGTGGCAGTCCGGTTCCCTACCCTGCACAAAGCGTGTGCTGGCAGGTCGTCTTTGGCCTGCGCCCGAGATTGTGGCTCCTCGAGCTATTTTGCGGACGGGGATGCTTGCTTGGCCTGTTGCCTGCGCCAGGCGTAGTAAGCATCTATGGCCGCTATTTTCTCCAGATGCGGCATAGGCCTGGCACCGGGATTCTTGTCGAAAAACATTACGCTCATCTCTTTCTCGGTGAACGCCGGCCACTCCGGGAGCCCCGGGCCGTTCGGGTCGCCTGACTTCGCGAAGTTGACCCAATACGCGCTCATCAGGTCAGAGAGTTGGGCATTTTTGGGCGGTGGGTTACCGGTCCAGCCCTTGATGTTGTGAAAGACACAGCCCAGCTCGGCGGCATGGGCGGAACCGTCAGGAGACGAGGGCGTGCGCTGATCGAAGTAGTAAACAAAGGCTTTGTTCTTGCCCTTGCGGGTTTGCAATTGGGCCCAGGTCCAGATGTTCCAGCCGAAGGCCACGTCGCGCACGATGTCCTTGGAGGCTTTGAACGCTTCGGCTGAAGTGGAATGGGGATAGACGCTAAGTATGGCTTCGGCCGCAGGCCCAAAGTCGGCGCGGATCTGCATTTCGAACTCCTCCGGACTTGCCTTCGTGTGGACGAACATGGCTCCCTCGTCCGAGTTCCACCCAATGAGCACGGGGGTGTCGTGGAATTTGCCCGCTTCGTAAAGCTCAGATCCGTCGCCGATTAGAGTGTCGCCATCCGCTACCGGCCAGAAAGTGATTCCGGTTACCGCTTTCTTGGAACTCATTTGAGTTATCGCGTGTTGAACTTCAGAGGCTGTTTCCACACTCTGGATTTGGCGAGCACTCAGGGCGCGGGCGGCTTTAATGCTATCCACGCCGAGTTTGCGGAGGTATTTCTGGCCCGCCGTTTCCGCCATTGGCAGGGCAAGCAGGCTCATCTCCGAAACCTCGCCGCGCTTTACGGGCCCCATGGATCCCCCGCTCTGGGAAATGGCGCGTTGGAACAGGCCCCGGGCAGCGGGCACGGTCGCGAGCATGTTGACTGAGATGCCGCCGGCGGATTGGCCGAAGATGGTGACCCGCGAGGGGTCGCCGCCGAACTGAGCGATGTTGTCTTTCACCCAACGGAGGCCCGCCACCTGGTCCTGAATGCCATAGCAGCCGGAGCCCTTGCCACTCTCCCGGCTCAGCTCCGGGTGAGCGAGAAAGCCGAATGGTCCGACGCGATACGCAATGCTCACCAGCACCACACCGGTCTGCGCCAGTCGGGCGGCGTCAAACGCTTCAGAGCTGGTCAGCCCGCAGATAAATCCCCCGCCGTAGATAAAAACCATGACCGGTAGTCTCTCGTCGGCCGATTTCGCGGCCGTCCAGACATTCAGATACAGGCAATCTTCGCTGAGATTCGCCAAGCCGCCCATCAGTAGGGCGACCACTGTTGGCTGTATGGGGCCGGGGGCGAAAGCGTCGGCGACTCTGACTCCTTCCCACGGCTTCACAGGCTGGGGCGCTCGCCAGCGCAACTCCCCGACCGGCGGCGCGGCGAAAGCAATACCCTTGAATGAGGCAGTGCCATCCTTGATGACACCCCGCACTTCTCCCCCGGTTACCTTTGCCGTCTGAATCTGGGACAGCCCGGGTTGTGGCGTATTAAGCATGGCGGCCAGCATGATTGGCAGCAGCAGGACTTTGTGGATTTGGAATCGGCTATGGCTTGGTCGCTTCATACAAAACTGCGAGTGAGCATGGTTCATCCCGGCAGGACCAACAGCGCTAAGCTGGCATAGTCTTGCCGGCCTCGAATCGAGAAGAACGCAGTTCGTTGCATCGCACCCACCGGGCCACGGTAAGCAAGCCAGCGCGGGCAGCCAAGGGCGAAAAAGGGCCTGCCACCCCGCCAAGGCCCAACTCAGGGATGGCGAGCGTCCTCCCGAAATAGCCTTTTTCAGTGGTGCCCACTACCGAAACGATCGTAGCATCTCGTCTGTACCGGTCATTCACATGAACAGATCCGCCTCACATCCCATGCAGCGTATCGCTGTCGCGATAGCGATCAGCGTCTGCCTGTTCGCCTCATTCGTGCGGGGTTCGCCCTCCCCTTCCGATGCGACTCAAAAAGGAAGGGCTTTTCTGGCCGGCCTGCTGGATTCCGAGCTCGGTCTGTTGCCCGAGTATCGGGGAGCCAATGTTTATTGGTTGTTCCACGACAACTACCTTGCCGCGAAGGTGCTGAAGACCAGTCATCCTCAGATTGCCCAGACGATTCGTTCGGCGATTGAGCGCGAGGGCATTCAACGGTCGGGCAAGATTGAGATCCTGTTCATGGAAGCGCAGAAGCCTTTGCCCTTTCGCCAGTACCAACTGACGGAGGTTCGGCGCACCGCAAACAAAGTCCTGCGAACCGAGGTCGTGACCGACACTGCGCTGGAAGGCTGGGACCAGTATGCCGATCTACTATTACTCGCCTGTATTGCGGAGACGAACCGGCCTGCGTCGCGGCAGCACTGGGACACGGCAATGCAGATGTGGGACGGCAAGGGGTTTCTTGACGCCGCCGCCAGGCATGATCAGCGATACGCTACCTACAAACTCAGCCTTGCGTTGTTGGCCGCCAGCCAACTGTCGCCACCCGCCAAGCCGCCGGACGGGTTGCTGGACAAGCTGCTTTCTTTGCAAAGCGATTCCGGCGGGTGGATTACGGACTATGATGCGACTGGCCGCAAAATCGGCTTGGCGAATGTCGAAACGACTTGCCTCGCGATTCTGGGCGTCGAAGCATTTGCCAGGGTCAAGCCAAAGCCCCAGGGATGAAGGGTCTGATGGCTTGACGCAGCGCCCAGGGATGCTCAAAGATCCTCTCCAGTCAGTTCAGTAATACTCGGCCCGATAACCAGAACAACCATCTGAAGCCCTAGCCCTATGCTCCACGATCCCAGCCACCATACTCCGCTGCCATTGGCCCAAGAGATCAGATTGGATCCGAAGGACAAAGACATCCTGCGCCGCCTTGCCGGTGAACTGGGCAAGATCGCCGCCCTGCCCGTCCACAAGGAAAAGGCATTGCTCTGGCAGAAACTCAATGACCGGCAATCCGTCCGCCCGATGGTCTGGATCAACGAGGTCTGCTGGCACGAGATGAATGTTAACGACGAGCTGACTCTCAGCGCCGAGCATCCCTGGGCCCGCGACCAGGAGCAGGAATTGCGGCGCACGCTCTACCAATGGCGGCATCTGCCGGGCGACATGATCGTCAACGATTACCTGGCCTGCCCGCTGGCCATCCACAGCACCGACTTCGGCATCAAGGAAGACGTGGACGTGGTGCAGACCGATGCGGCCAACGACATCGTCTCGCGGCATTTCAACGTCCAAATCCAGGACTATGCCGACCTGGACAAGATCCAGATGCCGGTGGTCACGCACAACCGCGAGGCGACCGAAATCTGCTACCAGACCATGTGCGAGGTCTATGGCGGCATCCTGCCGATAAGGAAACAGGGCCAGACGCACATTTGGTACACGCCTTGGGACTACCTGATCCGTTGGTGGGGCATCGAGCAGGCCATGATTGATTTCATCGAGCGCCCCGACCTCGTCCACGCGGCGGTCGAGCGCATGGTGGATGCCTGGATGGTGGAACTCGACCAGTTCGAGCAGCAGAATCTCCTCTCGCTGGACTGCAACAACACCCGCATCGGGTCGGGCGGCTACGGCTACACCTCCCAGTTGCCGGGCAAGGAACTTGATTTGGCTCACGTCAGGCCGCACAACATGTGGGGTTGCTCCAACGCGCAAATCTTCTCCGAGGTCTCGCCCTCAATGCAGTGGGAGTTTGCGGTGAAGCACGATCTGCGGTGGCTCTCGCGCTGGGGCCTGACGTATTACGGCTGCTGCGAGCCGCTGGACCAGAAGATTGAGATTCTCCGCCGGATACCAAACCTTCGCAAAATCTCTGCCAGCCCCTGGTGTAATGTGGAGCGACTGATCGAGAAAGTGGGGGCGGACTACATCCTGAGCCGCAAGCCCAGCCCAGCGGTGCTGGCCGGCGACGTGTGGCATCCCGAGTGGGCGCGGGATGACATGCGGAGCTTCCTCGAAAAGGCCGGCAGCCCCTGCCATGTAGAGCTGATCATGAAAGACATCTCGACCGTCCGCTACCAACCGCAGCGGCTGTGGGAGTGGGCGGCTATTGCGATGGAAGTGGCGGAGGAGTTTGCGAAATGACTTGGATCAAACTCCAGTTCATCGTCAGCCTGATTGCTGTCGTCAATGTGGTCCACGCCGCTGAGCCCAGCCTCGCCCGGCCCAGCCCGGCGCAATATGCCTGGCACGAACAGGAGCGGATCATGTTCGTCTGCATCGGGGTCGCAACGTGGATGGGAACGGAATACGACGAGCATGGCAACTACGACCTCACCAAGCTGAACCCGACCGGATTGGACGCGGACGAAATCTGCCAGGCTGCGGAGTTGTGGGGCGCGCGGGAGATTCTGTTCGTGGCCGCCCATGTTGGCGGTTTCTGCTGGTGGCCGACAGATACGACGCCTTACAACGTCACCAAAATCCCGTGGAAGAATGGGAAGGGTAACCTGGTCAAAGAAATGGCTGTCGCGTGCAGGCGGCGCGGACTGGCGATCGGCCTATATCTCTACCCCGACGACCCGCGATTCGCCGCCAAGGCGATCGGGCGCGGCGGCAAAACCGATGACCCAGCGAAGCAGGAGGAATGGAATCAGCTCTACCGGCGGCAGTGGGAGGAAACGCTGACGCTCTGCGGGTCTGACCTCGTGCGCGAGATCTGGTTCGACGGCAGTTGCCAGATTCCCATGCGCGACATCTTCAACCGGCTAGCGCCCAATGCGGTGATCTTGCAGAGCCCGGCCGCCACTATCCGCTGGGTGGGAAATGAGGCCGGCATAGCTCACGATCCGAACTGGAACACCCTCAAGCGTTCGGCGCTCGAGTCCGGTGGCGCCACACAGGACCAGAGCGCACCTGACGGCGACGCCTGGGCTCCGGTCGAGTGCGACACGCCGCTTTACGACCATAACTGGTTCTGGAACGCCGGCAACGAGCGCAAGCGCAAGAGCCTGGCGCAATTGCTGAACCTCTACGTGCAATCGGTCGGACGCGGCTCGGTGTTGCTGCTCAACTCAACACCGAACACCGATGGCCACATCCCCGAAGGAGACCGAGCTCGATATCGCGAACTGGGCGAAGCCCTCGAGCGCAACTTCGGCCACCCTCTGGCCGTCGCAACCAATGTGTCCTCCAGGGAGGTCGAGTTGGACCTGGGCGGCGCGAAACAACTCAACTGCGCTGACTTGTGGGAAGATTACCGGCTTGGCCACCGCATCCGCGCCTACGTGGTCGAGGGCCGCGCAGACGGCGTTTGGGTGAAGCTCGCGCAGGGCACAGCAGTGGGGCGGCGCAAGCTCGATCTGTTCGCGCCGGTGACGGCGGACCGCGTGCGGGTGCGAGTGACGCAATCGGTCGAGGTGCCGGTGATTCGCCGCTTCGCCGTTCACCATGTGGACGCAGCGCTGAACGAAGCAAATGTCCCGCCGCTCGGCCAAGGCTGTCAGACCAAAGCGTCCACGGTCCATAGCGCGCCGTACGAAGCGCGATTCCTCATTGATGGCGACCCGAAGACGCGCTGGGGATCTCGCGATGCCGACCCCGATCCGTGGGTAGAGATTGACTTCGGGCGAGCGCGCAAGTTCGCCCATGCGAGCGCTAGTGAACTGGCTGACCGCGTGCGAAAGTTCCGAATCGAATATCGGCTCAAGGAATCCGAACCGTGGCGCACGGCTTACGAGGGCACCCGCATCGGCAACGACTGGAGCGCCGATTTCAGCCGCGTGACCGCGCAGCACATCCGATTGCACATTCTACAATACATCGGCCCGTCGCCAACCTTATGGGAGTTCCAGCTTCGCGACCGGCCTGAAGCGTGGGAGAACGCCGCCGACTGGCAGGGCGGCGGAGAAATAGCGGTGGATCTGTCCGCCGCAGTAAACGAGGCAGCTCAGTATGAAGTGCGCTTCGTCGGAGTGGACGGCAAACCGGTCGCGGTTGACCGCGCGACGCTTCTGTTTGAGGGCCAAACCGCCGCCGCCAACTTTCTGAGCGGCGTTGGGAGTGACACGCTCAAACTCAACCGCACGCAGGCCGTGGGCGACGGCGCGTCCACCTCGTTGCGCGTCACGCTTCGCACAGGCAAGGACGCAAAAGGAGCCGTTCAAGTCCGGCCAGGCATTGGTCCATGAAGACTGGCAACTTCAGCAATCTGTTCCGCACAGCAGATGGCCGCAGCTTTGGCCGGACCTTCCTGCTGATGTGCGCGCTATTCCTGCTCTCCGGGCTGTGCAACAGCATGCTCGACACGCTCAACAAGCATTTCCAGAACTCGTTCGCGATCAACAAGATGCAGTCCGCGTTAGTCCAGAACGCCTTCTACCTGGGCTATTTTGTGATGGCCATTCCCGCCGGCCTGCTGGCCCGGCGCCTGGGCTACAAGGGGGGGATTCTCACCGGCTTGTGCATCATCATGCTGGGCGCGTTCTGGTTTGTCCCGGCCACGCGCATCGGAACCTACTGGGCCTTCCTGACGGGGCTCTTCATCCTCGCGGTCGGCTTCACCTGCATCGAGACCATCGCCAACCCTTACGCCACCGTGCTGGGCCCTCCGGAAACCGGCGCCGCGCGCATCAACCTGGCCCAAAGCTGCAATGGCGTCGGCTGGATGGCCGGCCCTACGTTGGCCGGATTCTTCATCCTCTCCTCCACCAGCGAAGTCAACCGAAGCAATGAATCCCTCTACCTCCCCTACCTTCTGCTGGGCCTCCTGGCCGCCGCCATGCTCGGCGTCATCGCCTTATCCCCGGTGCCGGATCTGCACGCGGAAGAGGAGCGCAAGGCGGTCGCCGACGGTGGCGCTCCTGCCGAATCTCTCTGGCGGCGCCGGCACTTCGTCTTCGCGATCATCGCGCAGTTCTGTTACGTTGCGGCACAGACCGGGATCTTCAGCTACTTCATCAATTACCTTGCCTCAGACGCACCGCCGCTCAGCGCTGCCGCAGCCTCCAAGCTGCCCGGCTATATGACCGCTCTCAAGGACGGCGCTTATTGCGTCACTGACCGCGGAGCGGCCACGCTGCTTTCCTTTGGCGGCTTCGGCCTTTTTCTGCTCGGACGCATTACCGGCAGCCTGGCGTTGCGCGCGTTCAAACCGCACCGGATGCTTGCCGCCTATTCGGCGCTCAATGTCCTCATGATGCTTTGTGTCGTGCTCAAGCTGGGCTGGATTTCGGTCGGGGCGTTGTTCCTGAGCTTCTTCTTCATGTCTATTTCCTACCCGACCATCTTTGCCCTGGCGATTTATGACCTGGGCGAGCAGACCAAAAGAGCTTCTTCGTACTTGGTGATGGCCATTCTCGGCGGAGCGATCATGCCCTTGTTCATGGGCTGGCTGGCGGACAACTGGGGCATGCGCGGTGGTTTTCTCATGCCCCTGGGCTGCTTCCTGGCCATCGCCGCGTATGCCGCGTTCTGGAGCAGGCTTAGCCGACGGCACCTTTGCGTTACGCAGCACGTTTAGGAACTAGCGCTGGTGTAACGCCGCATGGAAGCACGCCAGCCCCACTCCGAAACGCAGAAGCAAACCACGCTCATCGCCAACAGCAAGAACACCGGCGCGGGAGAGGAAAGCTTGTCCGCCAGCAGACGGACCGGGACGTTGGATACCAGCAGCATAGGCAGGGCGAACGTAAAGACAGCCTTAAACAGCCCTCGGAAAGCCTCGTCAGGCATACGCGCGATGTTGAACAGGTTGTAATAGCCCCAGACAATCCCCTGCGCGCGCACGGTCCAGAAGCTGATGCTGGCCAGGAGGAACATCAAGCAATAGTGAATCGCAACGCCCGTCACACATAGGGCCAGGAAGCCCAGCACCTGCAATAGCGACGGAACCAGATGCAGTTGGTGCGCAGCATAAACCATCAGCCCCACCGCGGAGGAGGCGTTAACGAAGGCCCCTAAGTCCACCTGCCGGAGCGACACGATAAAGCGGGTGTTGACCGGCAGCAATAACAGGAAGTCCAGCTTGCCGGTGCGCACCAACTCGGAGAGGTTCGTGCAGTTGACGAGAAAGAAGGCCTGGAAGATCTGCTGGATGAAATGGCTGCCGCCGATCAGCATGACCACCTGCCATTTGGTCCAGGTGCCGATGTGCTCGGTGTGGAGATAGAGCACACTGATGAAACTGAGCTGCAAACCGAACCAGAGCAACTCCACGAGAATCCAGAGCAGGAAGTTGCTCTTGAAACTCATCTCCCGAGCGACTGAGTTCTTCCACAGGGCGCCATAAATGCCGACATAGCGTGCGAAGGTCTTCATCTGCTGGTTGAAGGACCGCGGTGCTTACACGGGTCCCATACGTCCCATACGTCGCATACGTCCCATAGGTTAAGTGGGTTGTGTGGGGTGGCCGGCTTACACCGCGCGCCCGTTTTGCCCTTACGTGACAATGTAACCTTGTAACCCATGTAACTCATGTAACCCATGTAACTCATGTAACTCATGCCCCTTCCTCATCCTCCAACTGCCGAGTAATGCTTGATGCCCCGACGCCAGGCGAACCGCGCCAGTCCGTAGGCGGCGATCACCCACAAGCCTTGTATCAGCAAGCCGCGGATCAGATCCATGCCCACGGCCTTGCCCATATAAATGCTCACCGGGAAATAGAGCTGATACGGAAATGGCGTCAAGAAAAGCGCCTGCTCCAGCCCGTGCGGCAGGATGTCCAGGGGAAACAAATGCCCGCTGGCGAGGTATTCAAAAGCGAAGAGGATGAAGATAAACGTGGAAACCTCCAGCACCCAGAACGCGAGCATCGCCATGGTGTAGGACATGAAGAATTGAAGCAGGGCTGTTAGCGCCGTTGAAATAAGGAAGGCGCCGAAAGCGGTCCAATTCGGTGGCAGAACAAAGTACTGGTGCAGATAGAGAATGAAGATCGCCAGCGGCGTCGCCGCCACCGCCAGATACGTCACCCGCCCGGACAGGAACAAACAGAGGCGATACCACAGGTAGTCAATCGGTTTGAGCAGGAACTGGCTGATGTTGCCATCCTTGATGTCGGCGGCAATTTGCCAATCGTCCTCGTTCACCGCCGTCAGGGCGTCCACCACGGTCGTGAGCAGATAATACGAGATCATCTGGGCCAGTGAATAGGTGCCGACGGTGGATCCTGCGCCGTTGCCCGAATAGATCTTCTGCCACACGTAGAGTATGGCGACGAGCGGGATCAGGCCGAAGACCGCCCGCGCCAGGAAATTGAGCCGGTATGTCAGGTTGTTCTGAATCCCAATGTTAAGGACATGCCAGTATTTCTTCATCGCGCTGCGTTTGGCCCCCAATGTATCGCCCATTATGCTGGCTGGAAAGGGCGGAGTGCTTGGGGAAAGGATGAATTATGAATTATGAATTATGAAAGGCTGGTATGAGGGTCTCAATTCGCGGATCATTTCTCGTTCTCAGTCATTCCCGGTTTTGGGATTCCCTTCACGTTTCACGTTTCACGTTTCACGTATCACGCAGATTTCCTTCACGTTTCACGCACATTTCAATTGCCGTGTCCGCGGGCGCTGATTACGGTCTGAGGATTAACCACTTGCGAAATAGAGTATTGAACGGATGTTGATTGGCACTTTATGACGAAGACACCGCTGACAAGCGAACAACTTACGGCATTAGCTGCGGGCCTGAACAAGGTTGCGCGCAATCTCTGGTGGACCTGGAGCCAGGAGGCGCAGGAAATCTTCCAGGAACTCTCCCCGCGCGGCTGGCAGAACCTTTACCACAACGCGGTGGCGATCCTGCATGAGGTGTCGGATTACGAGCTGCGAGTGCGGCTCCAGGACCCGTATTTCGCGAATCGCGTCAGCGAGGTATTACGGCTTTTCGACGCCTACATGAATGACCAGCATACCTGGGCACACGATCAGGCGCAGGCGTTGCGGGCTAATCCGGTGGCGTATTTCTCGGCGGAGTTCGGTTTTCACGAGACGCTGCCGATAGCGGCAGGCGGGTTGGGCATGCTGGCAGGCGACCATACGAAGTCAGCAAGCGACCTCGGGATCGGCTTTGTCGGCATCAGCCTGTTTTACCGCGAGGGCTATTTTCAGCAGGCCATTGATGCGAATAATTGGCAAACGGAATACTTCACACTGCTGAACCCGAAGAACCTCCCGGTCGAACCGGTGCTCAACGAGAAGGGCGAGCCGCTGGTTTGCCGGATGGACATCGGCATGAACCAGGTGGCGTTCCAGGCTTGGCGGGCGAATGTCGGCCGTGCGGTGGTCTATTTGCTGGACGCCAACCGCCCCGAGAACGAGCAGCATTTTCGCGACTTGACCCAGCGGGTTTATGGCGGCGACAGCACGACGCGGATCATGCAGGAAATGCTGCTGGGAATCGGAGGCGTAAAGCTGCTGCGCACATTGGGAGTGCAGCCGTCGGTATTCCACATGAACGAGGGGCACGCAGCCTTTCTGACGCTCGAACTGGTCCGCGAGAAGATGGCAGCGGGGAAGAATCTATCGGAGGCGCTCAGCCAGACCAAGGCGGAGTGCCTCTTCACAACGCATACACCTGTCGAAGCCGGCCACGACCGTTTCAGCCCGGACCTCATGGACTACGCCATGCACCGGTTCCGGACACAAATCCCGGCACCCTTCGGGGAAATAATGAAGCTGGGCCGGGTCAATCCGCAGGACCAGCACGAGCCGTTCTGCATGACGGTGCTCGCCCTCAAGCTGTCGCGCGCGGCCAATGCGGTGAGCGAACTGCACGGGCGCGTGAGCCGGCACATGTGGCATTGCCTCTTTCCCGACAAACCGGTCGAGCAGGTGCCGATCGGGCACATCACCAACGGGATTCACTTGCTGGGCTGGATGAAGGGAACGGTGCGCCGGCTCTGGCAACACAAACTGACGGCACCCTCCGCTGACGAAACCCCGGCTGGTGTTGGAACGCCGCATGAGGGCACGCGGCCTACAGATGTTCGCGCGTCAGAGCCGTATTGGGCCACGCAGGTCAACTCTCCGGAATTCTGGCTGCGCCTGGCGGACGACGACTTCATTTCCGACGAGGAACTCTGGGCCTTGCGCTTCAAGCTGCGCCGGGAACTCATCGAGTTCGCCCGACGGCGCCTGCTGATCCAGGGCCAGCGGCTGGCGCACGGCGACTTCATCGCGTTCGATCAACTGCTCAATCCGGACGCGCTCACGATCGGTTTCGCAAGGCGGTTTGCCACCTACAAGCGGGCGCCGCTCATTTTCCAGCAGTTGGAGAACATCGTGCGCCTGGCGTGCGACAAGGACCGACCGGTGCAATTCATCTTCGCCGGAAAGGCCCATCCGCGTGATGATGACGGCAAACGCTTCATCCAGCACATCATCCACCTGAGCAAATACAGCGACTTGCAGGGGCACCTGGTGTTCATCGAGAACTACGACGTGCATGTAGCCCGGCAGATGGTGTCCGGCTGCGATGTGTGGCTCAACACGCCACGCCGGCCGTTGGAGGCTTCGGGCACCAGCGGCATGAAGGCCGGCTGCCAGGGCTGCTTGAATTTGAGCATCCTGGACGGCTGGTGGCGCGAGGGCTACGACGGCACGAACGGGTTCGCCATCGGCGAGGACTCCCATGCCGATTCGGTCGAGCAACAGGATCGGGTGGACAGCGCTAACCTTTACAAGGTGTTGACTGAGGAGGTGATCCCGCTGTTCTACCAACGCGACGCGCAAGGCATCCCCCGGCAGTGGATCCAACGTATCCGCCGCGCGATGGTGACCCTGGTGCCGCAGTTCACCACCGCCCGCATGGTGCGGGAATATACGGAGAAGTACTATTTGCCGAAGTGAAGGCGGCTTTTGGATAGATACCAGAAGCCGTAGCCGCCAACGTCAGTTGGTGCTAAGCTTTTGCTGCGAACGAGAAATGCGCCAACTGACGTTGGCGGCTACGGCTCCGTGGTTCCTTGAACCGCCCTGGCGCTGCGTGAAAAGGCAAAAGGTTGAATGGCGCAACTACCCCGGGATGCGCTAACCTCTCCTGGTGTTGACTGACATCAAATCTCAGACGGCTGAAGAGTTGGAGACCCAGTTTCGGGCCTGGGGCCAGCCGGCGTATCGGGTTGCGCAACTGCTCGCATGGCTTTACGTGCATCGCGCCACCACTTGGGCGGTCATGACCAATCTGCCCAAGGCGCTGCGTGACCAATTGGGGAAACATTACTCGCTCACGGGGCTCGAATTGGTCCAGAAGAAGGGGGCGCGGGACGCGACGCAGAAGTTCTTGTGGCGGCTGAGCGACCATTCGCTGATTGAGAGTGTGCTCATCCCCGCGAACCCGGCGCTCTACGGCGAGGCCAGCGACCGCCATACACTGTGCGTTTCCACCCAGGTCGGCTGTGCCTACGGCTGCAAATTCTGCGCCAGCGGCCTCGCTGGCTGGAAACGGAACCTGCGCCCGGAGGAAATAGTCGAGCAGTTGCTGGCGGTCGAACGCTGGAATGTCGAGCAGGAACAAGGATCGAAAGGCGAGGAGCCCACCAAAGACCTGCCAGCCTCGACCGATGCGGCGCAGGCAGACCAGCCCACGCAACACGCAACACGCAACACGCCAGTGCTGCCCACCGCCCCGGAACGCCCATCTGCCTTCGGATTTCGGATTTCGGGCTTCGGATCTCTACCTTCTCCCCTGCCCCGCCTCGTCAGCAACCTGGTAGTCATGGGCATGGGCGAACCGCTGGCCAACTACGAGAACCTGCTCAAGGCGCTGCGCATCATGAACGCGCCCTGGGGCGGTGGCATCGGCGCGCGGAAGATCACGATTTCAACGAGCGGCCTGGCGCCGCAAATTCGCAAACTGGCGGAAGAGCCGCTGCAATTCCGGCTGGCGATTTCCCTGCACGGTGCCACCGACGCTACGCGCGACAAGATCATGCCGGTCAACCGCAAGTATCCCCTCCGCGAACTGACGGCTGCCTGCGAGTATTATCAGCACGAGCGGGGACGAATGATCACACTCGAGTACGTCCTGATTGCGGGTGTGAACGACGGACTGGACCAGGTTAAGCCGCTCGGGGCACTGGCGCGGCGACTCAAGGCGAAGGTCAACTTGATTCCCTACAATCGAGTCCAGGAACTGCCGTGGGTGCGCCCAACCGAAAAAGCGCAGGAGGCCTTTCTCAGCGCCTTAGAGAAGCAGAAAGTCACAGCGACCCTGCGCCGAGAGAAGGGCGGCGATATTGACGCCGCCTGTGGGCAGCTCCGCCTGAAGACCGAGCGCAAGCAAGCAGGCCTCGCAAGCGCGCGAGCGGCAGGCGGGAATCCGGAATGATTCAGCCTAAGAAAGGCGTTTCAAACCACGAAATACCGAGAGCGACTGGAGCCACCACTTCAAGGACGGCGTCGCCACACATACTATCCCCGCTTACTCGTTTACTGTGCTCCGCTTCCAGTAAGCGCTGTGTAACCGGCGTGTAACGGATAGGCAACAGATATGGAACCGATCTGCAACGGGAATTCAACGGACCCCCACCCTATCCCCTGGCCATACACCGGCCTGTCGTTCGCTACCTTCGCGCGCTACGCTCCGATCAGGAGACCCCTACGGCCCAACAATGGTATGAACTGCATTGTCAGCCGGAGGCGCTGCTGTATAGTCACGTTACATGGCAGTTCAAAACCGCATTGTTAAGGTCCAGAAACGCAATCGCGCCCTGGTGAAGTTTGACGATCTGCGGGTGCGGCGAGCCATTCTTCGCGCCGCCGAATCCATTGGCGGCTTTCGCCAGGACTTCGCCGTCGGCGTCAACGAGGCTATCTTCAACGCCTACACGACGGATGACAGTATCGCCGGGTTTCTGGCCGACGCCGTGGTGGTGTGCCTCAATTCTGATCCGCACCACCTGATCTCGAACTTCCCGCCCACGATCGAGGACATCCAGGACGAAGTGCTCCACGCGCTGCGCAGCTACGGGTTCCAGAACACCGCGGACGCCTACGAATGCTATCGCTGGGGCCGGCATTGGCTCCGGGAGGGGGCCATCCCGGTGGACAAGTTTATGGGCAACGGTTTCCCCCAGGCGCAGATGGAAAAGACGCTGGCCTGGAACCGGGAGCGGGGCTGCGACACGGTCGCCGGTCTGAATGAGATCGTCCGCAGCGGGAGAATCAAGCCGCTGGTGGATGAATCCATCGACCTTTACGAGCAGTCGCTCGATGAAGCCGCCGAGAAGGTCCTGCGGCGGCTCAATACGGGTGATCCGCTCAGGATGCTCTGGGTCAGCGGCCCAAGCTCATCGGGCAAGACGACCACCACGGTCAAGCTGACCGATCGGCTGCAGAAGCATGGCCTGCGTTTCCTGATGCTGAACCTGGACGACTATTTCTGGTCGCTCGTCGAGCACCCGACCGACTGGATCAACGACCGCAATTATGAGACGCCCGAGGCGCTGGACATCCAGTTGCTCAACTGCCACCTGGCCAGCCTGCTCGCCGGCGAGACGATCGAGAAGCCGACTTACAGCTTCAAGGAAGGGCGCCGGACTGCCAGCAAGCGCATTAAGCTGGAAGCCGACCAGATTCTGCTGCTCGATTGCCTGCACGGGTTGTATCCGCCTATCACGGAAGGCATCCCGGCCGCCGCGCAGTTCCGCCTCTACATCGAGACGCAGAACGTCCTATACGAGGGCGACGGCAGCACCGGGCGGCCCACGCAGTTTACCGATGTGCGCCTGCTGCGACGGATGCTGCGCGATGTGCAGCACCGCAACCACTCCCCGCTGCTAACCATCCTGCACTGGCATTACGTGCGCTCGGGGGAACTGTTCAGCATTATCCCGTTAAGCGGTTTGGCCGATCACGTCATCAATGGCGGATTTCCCTTCGACCTGCCGGCGCTCAAGCCGTTCTTCTGTGGTCCGGACGGTTACCTGCCCCACCCAGAGGATTTTCAGTCCTACACGGGTTTCCTGGACGCCCGCATCCGGTATGAGCGGGTCAAGCGGTTGCTGGATTCGGTCGAGGGGCTACAGAAGGAACAAGTCCGGGGCTACGACCTCATCCCGGGCGACGCGGTGATCCGCGAATTCATCGGCGGCAGCACGATCAAGATTCCCCATAACGAGTAAGCTTCCACGCGTATGAGAACATTACTGGCGTTAGTCCTGGGCGTCGCAGTTGGCGCTGCGGCGGTTTGGTTTTACAGCAACTATCGAACTGATCCCCGGGTGCGGTCCGCCGGGGAAAAGGTCGAGACGGCCGCCAAGTCTGCCCGCGATACCGCCACGAATGAATTGCGCGTGCTCCACCTCCGCCCCGAGGATATCAAAGATGAGCTGGCGCGCAGCGGCCAGGTGGTCCGCCGCGCAGCGACGGAGGCCGGTCAGGCCATTGCCGACGCCACGGCTGACGCCCGCACCACCGCTACGATCAAGGCTAAGCTCGTCGCCTTCCGTGACCTGTCCGCGCTAAACATCTCGGTCAATACGACCGCCGGGGTGGTCACCTTATCAGGCGCCGTTGCCTCCTCCGCGGACATCAGCAAGGCAATCATGCTGGCCATGGAAACCGACGGCGTGCGGGAAGTCGTGTCCACGCTCCAAATAAAGCCGAAAGCCAAATAGGCGCTTCGGCCTTCGAGTTTCGGATTGCGGATTTCCTTCGGACCTCGGGCTTCGGATCTCGCATCTACCCGCCCCGGTCCACTGGAAGCGCCGAGGACCCTAATCCGATTGCGACGGCTCCTCTGGCTCCTCTGGCTGCTCCGACTCCGGCTCTTCCGGCGCCTCGCCCTGCCGGGGGTTCTTGGCGCGCTTATTGCGCGGCAGCGGATTGAGAATGACGTTCAGGTCGCGGTCGCCCAGCATCTTTGGTGGCGAATCGGCATGGCCCCAAAGCCCGGCCTCTTTGACGAAGCGATTGACCACCTGAAACCCGAACTCCGTGTGCGCCTTCTGCCGCCCGCGGAAGCGCAGCTTGATCCGCACCTTCATGTCCTCGCACAGGAAATCGATGGCACGACCCAGCTTGATCGAGAAATCGTGGGGATCGATCAACGGCGAGAGCTGCAGCTCCTTCATCTTGCTGGCAGATTGTTTGGATTGCGAGTCCTTGTTCTTCTTGGCCTCCTCGTACATGAACTTGCCGTAATCCACGATCCGGCACACGACGGGCGTTGCGTTGGGCGCGATCTCCACCAGGTCCAGACCCTTGGTCATCGCCAGGCGCAGCGCATCGTTGAGGGACATGACGCCGAGCTGCTGCTTCGTCTCGTCCAGCACCCGCACTTCGCGGGCACGGATCTTCCCGTTTCGGCGATGCAGCGGTTCACGGGAATAACGAGAAGGAAAGGGGCGGCTCAAGAAGCCCTCCCCGGCTGGAATTTGTTCATGCGGCTATAATCTGCCAAACTTGCTGTAACTATTAGATTGTTAACAACTACCCCATCACTTTCGCATACCTGCGGCGGCTGACAAGCTTAATTTCGGGGTTAACAAAGTCCTCACCCCTGCTGGATCAACTCCATCACCTTGGCGACGGTTTCCTCGGCCTTTACCAGTATGAGCGCCCCGGCGCGAGGCTTGATTTCCACCTCGCCTTTGGCCAGCGACTTCTCTCCAATGCCCACCCGGATCGGGAAGCCGACCAGCTCCGAATCCTTGAACTTCACCCCCGGCCGGTCGCTGCGGTCGTCGATGATCACGTCCACGCCGCGAGCGGTGAGTTCAGCATAAATCTGTTCGGCCCGCTGCATGACCGCGCTCTCGGGTGCGGCGTTCAGCGGGGTGATGCAAACCGTGTAAGGCGCAACGCTGATGGGCCAGATGATGCCGTTATCGTCGTGGCTCTGCTCGATGACGGCTTGCAGCGTCCGCGTAACCCCAATGCCGTAGCAACCCATGATCGCCGGCTGCTGTTTGCCGGCCTCATCCAGGAATAGCGCGTTGAGGGCCTGGCTGTACTTCGTGCCCAACTTGAACACATGCCCGACCTCGATGGCGCGCTGGATCTTGAGCGGCTGGCCACATTTAGGACAGGGCTCGCCCGCCTGCACCAGGCGCAGGTCCGCCCAATGCGCCGCTTGAATGTCGCGGCCAATGGCCACATTACGCAGGTGGAAGCCGTCCGCGTTGGCGCCGGTGGTCATGTCCGCGGCGTCTCGCAGGACTTCATCCGCGTAAACCGGCAGATGGGTGATTCCCACCGCACCAAGACTGCCCGGGTGCGCACCCAGAGCGGCAAAAATCTCCTCCGCCGCCGCGGGCCGGAAGTTCCCGGTGCCGAGGGCGCCGGTCAGCTTCGCCTCATTCAACTGATGGTCCCCGCGCAGCAGTATCAGCACTGGCTTGCCCTCGGCTAGATAAACCAGCGTCTTGATCTGCCGCTCAGCCGCGACGTCGTATGGCGCCTTGCTCAGCGCCTCAATGGTCACCACCCCCGGCGTCGCGAACTTCTCGACCTCTGACCTCTGACCTCCGACCTCTGACCTCTGGACCGCGCTCGTCGCCTTCTCCACATTCGCCGCATACCCGCAGGCGTCGCAGAAGGCTACTTCATTCTCCCCCGTCGCGGCGGGCACCATGAACTCGTGCGAGAACTTGCCCCCCATGACGCCGGTGTCGGCCTCGACCGCAATCGTCTTGAGGCCGCAACGCTGGAAGATCCGCGCATAGGCGTCATACATCTTGCGATAGCTGACCTGCGCGGCCTCGTCCGTAGCGTCGAAGCTGTAAGCGTCCTTCATGATGAACTCCTTGGCCCGCATCAGCCCGAAGCGCGGGCGGATTTCATCCCGGAACTTGGTTTGAATCTGGTAGAAGTTCTTCGGCATCTGCCGATAGGAGTTGATCTCCCCGGCAACGAGCGTGGTGATAACTTCCTCATGCGTCGGACCGAGAACCCATTCCTTCTTGGCCCGGTCGCGCACCTTGAACAGCACATCTTTGGCCGACTCGTAGCGGCCGCTCTGCTGCCAGATATCGGGCGGTTGGAGCGCCGGCATCAGCAGTTCGAGCGCCCCGGCCCGGTTCATCTCCTCGCGAACGATCTGCTCGACCTTGCGCAGCGCGCGCAGCCCGAGCGGCAAGAAAGTGTAGAGCCCGCCCGTGAGCTTGCGAACAAGCCCGGCGCGCAAAAGCAGTTTGTGCGAGGCGATCTCCGCTTCCGCGGGCGTCTCTTTCAGCGTGGGAATCAGTGTTTGTGACCAGCGCATAAGGTGGCGGAGTGTGGCGTGGGCCGCCCGGGTTGGCGAGCCCGAAATGCGATCCCCATTTCTGCTTTCTGCTTTCTGCTTTTCGGTATTTGTCCCTGCGTCCCGTAGTCAATCCACCCCTTCCGCATTCTGCATTGTTCCTTCTGCATTCACCCTGCCTGGCTTTGCAGGCGCTTTGTGGGAGCCTTAGGGACGCATTAGGGACGCATTGGCGTGGCTTTGGTGTGGCTTGAGGTGCAGCTTTGAGCGGCTTGTATAAGCATTCGTACTAATGAGAAGGGCAACTGCGCCCTCTTGCGACCCTGGCAGTACCATGGTACCACCCTGGACCTGACATGGTACCATAGAACCATTCGCCACGCTCCCCCAAAAGCCGCCGACTGCTCCAAACTCCCCGTATCGTCCTCCCGCAACATCAACACCTCTAATGGCAGACAGCCGCTGATTTCGACAACCCAACGACGCCGTGTCGCAGGTTCCCCGAACAGCCCATGATTTTGGAGATTCAGGATCGGTTAACTTCACAACCAGAAAGGGCCAATTATTGAAGAAACTTTGTTCTGACCCCCACAGTCACCATTCGTCCGCTGAGCACCCAGGTGGTTCAACCGCCCACCAACATCTTCTGCCGCCAGTTCTGCACGCCCACCGCATCGAACCGCTCGCCCGCAAAGATGATCTGCCTCACCGTCTTCCCGCCGGCGCTTTCGCGTTTCAGGCAGGCGCTCACGTCCATCCAGCGGATTTCGCCGTCCGACGTGCGGATGACCAGCATGACAGCGTAAGCCTGCTGCTGCCAGTAATCGGCCCAGCGTGGGTTCTTGATCTGAAACACCTCCGCGCCATCGCTCCGGCGTTTCTTGAGGTAGGAGTCGCCGGACTTGAGCTGCACATACAGGCGCTTCCCGGAAGCGCGGCCCCAGTCGTCCTTGAATTCGATCTCGCCATCAATCCCGTGGTCGCTGTTCCTGTAGCCGCGGTAGATCTGCCCGGCTTCGGCCAGAATGAATCCCGTGTGATGCACCGCCAGCAATTCGCGGCTCTGCGAGCGGCTCGGCGAACTTCAGGCGCGTGATCTCCTGGATGGGCTTGGCCCGACTGCGGAGGAGAAGAGGCTGCTGGACCAGGCGCTGGCGGAGTTGATGCAAGGAGCAGCAGGTTCAGTGGATTGATTGAAGTTGATCTTGATCGTCAGACGCGCGGGAATTCCAGGCGGTGGCTTTGTTGGATTTGCTTGCGCCAGTCGTTGGCCACCCGCGCCTGCTCGGCGTAGTCCGGCCAGCTCGCGACGGCGGCGCGAACTTCCTCCACGATGGCCTCGGCCCGGCCGCGTTTCATCAGGGCGCTCCGGGCGCAGGCGCGAAAGTCCGCCAGGGTAAATCCGTCGCGCCGGCCGTTCATCGTCATTTGATGGGTGGCGGTCCAACGGCCGGCCGGGTTGTGGCTGTAGGTCATATCGAACGCGGGCGCCAGCGACCAGCGTCCGGTCTTGTCCATCAGGAAAGCGATATTCTTGACGTGATCGTCCTGATTGCGAGCGATGAGGTTGAAGGTCATGCGCCGGAATTGTTCCTCCACCGCTGCCATCGGCAGGCTCAGTTGGCGAATCGTCAGCAAGGCCTGTTCGTAGGAGTATGCGCCGGCGTGATTAAAATCAAAATGGGCCAGGGCGCACAGGGACTGCAGGTGCAGCTTTTCGCCACCCTCGAGCCGGTCAAAGCGCCGGCTCATGAAATGGCGTCGGACGCCTTCTTCGAGCAGACGGCACTCGCTCATGGTCACGCCCGCGGCTTTCGCCATGAGCGAATAGGCGTATTCGATGGCTCCGTACCCCTTGGGGTCTTCGAGTTCCTTGTCTTTGTTTCCGGTGACCCCATCGAATTTCAGCAACCAGTAACCGAAGCCTTCTCCCGCGGCGACCTGTCCGGAGCGAACCTCATTGGTTTCCGGATTCCAGGCAATGACCGCCTTCGCCCGCGCGCCGCCGGCGGAGGTGCCGACGCGCAGAATGTCGTTCAAAGCGTGTTTCCTGCGGTCGCTCGCAAAGCTGGCTTCCAGATTCTTGCGCCGGCTTAGAATCTCGGACGCGAGTCCGACCAGGGCATCAATCCGGATCTTCCTGGCGGGTTGCGGCTTCGGTCCCAAAGCCGGCAAAAACTCCAAGGCTCCCATGCCGCGCGCCCCGGTGTAGCAAAGGCGTTCGACCGCGTTGAAACTTTGTGGCGTCCGGCCCTGGGTGGAGAGCCAGGCGTCAATCAGAGCGTTGCCGAATCGGTCCGGCAGCGAATCGGCCAGGAGACCCGGCAGGCCATGGAAGGTCGGCTCCGGCAAATCCGGGAAGAGATAGATTCGATCCCCCAGCGGCATGGTAAGGGGCGAAACCTCGATCCCGCTCCCCGCAAAGGCCGGGTCATACTGAAAAGCCGCGAAACGGGCTCCGTCCGCCAGCGACACGGCGCCGATGGTTCGCCCCCAAAGTTTGACCTCAGCCAGGGTCATGGTTCATCTCCCCATTGCCACCTTTTTGATGGGGCTTTCGGCTGCCTGTTTGCTGAGGCGCGCCGCCGCTTGTGCCCGCGCAACTTCAGTTGCTCGACCGGGCTGGGCACAGGTTCCGGGACCAGCAGGTCGAAGCGCTCGATCACATCCAGCACGCGGCACACGCGGATGAAGCCGGACAACTGCGTGGCCACGCTGCCCGATTCCAACCGTTCCACGGTGCGTTTGGAAAGGCCGGCCTGCGCCGACAGTTGAGCCTGGGTGAGATTGCGCTCCAAGCGCACCTGGGCCAACCGCCCGCCTAATTCGCGCAGGAGGGCTTCGTCCGTGGCCTGTCTTGTGATTTTCATAACGCGTCATGTATGGCGAATAAAGTCCAAAAAGTCAATCAAATCGCCACAAGTGGCGACTAGAGAATATCTCAATGGCAGCGGATGAGGATTTGCCTGGTGGCGCCCATGCGGAAAGGCTGAAAGCTGAAATGCACTGCGCGTGCGGGGGCCCGCTCAGGTGGTTTTCCCAGGCTTTGGCGGCAGCGCGTGGAGCTTGATGACCCCGATGCTGATTGGCGCGATGTCCTGGCCAATGCCCGGCAGTGAACGCCCCAGGTCCGCAGCAGATCGCTGGTCGAGGGGGATATTCTCGTCCAGGACGTTCACGCCGCCTTGGGGCGCTTTTGGGAAAGGAAATTGGGATCAGCCAAAGCATACTACCTGGAGTGGTCAGCCGCTTTCGAAGGACCCCACATATAGTGCTTTCTGGAGCGTTTTTGGCGCTACGTGCCTCAGAATGCAACGGTTGGCCTCGTCGATGGGCTTCGGGACAACGGAGCGATTGGGACCCAGGAAGAACCTGCCGTATTGGTAAAAGCTGTTCCCGTTCTTCGACGAGTAATGACGGAGGGCTAATTCCAGTTCGCGTTCAACCTGAGATTAACTCCGCCAGCAAGTCCGAACCTGCCCCTCACCCGTCCTGCGGACACCCTCTCCCCATCCGATGGGGAGAGGGCAGGGTGAGAGGCAGTTCGGCTCATATTGAAAGCCACTTGGAATAAGGCCGTGCAGTTTGAATGGCGGCGACCAGAGGCCCAAGCAGCAAATTCGGCGCGCAACCCAGCACCACTACCGCCAGGGCCAGCAGGACAGTGGCGATCTGGCTCAATATTGGCGTTTGCAGTATCGGGGTTCCCGGCCCTGGCTCGACGAGGTAGATCTGTTTAAGCACCTGAAGATAGTAGCAGAGCGACACGGCGCGCCCCCAGCGACCCTGGACCATTGCGCTTGATAATTGTCGCTGGAATCCAATAATATCATCCCAACAACATGCATAATAAGACCACGAATCGAGCCGCCGACAATATCCGCATCCTCTCCGCCGCCATGGTCGAGAAGGCCAAGTCCGGGCACCCGGGAGGGGCGATGGGCGGAGCCGATTTCATCAATGTCCTCTACACCGAGTTCCTGCGCTATGATCCCGCCGACCCGGCCTGGCACATGCGGGACCGGTTCTTCCTGGATCCGGGCCACATGTCGCCGATGCTCTACTCGGTGCTGGCGCTGAGCGGGAAGTACACGCTTGAGGAGCTGAAGAACTTCCGTCAATGGGGCAGCGCCACGCCCGGCCACCCCGAGCTCGATCTCAGCCGCGGAGTCGAGAACACCTCCGGCCCGCTCGGCCAGGGCCACACCAGCGCGGTGGGCGCCGCCATCGCCGAACGGTTCCTGTGCGCCCGCTTCGGCGAGTGGATGGCGCACAAGACCTTTGCCTTCATCTCCGACGGCGGGGTGCAGGAGGAAATTTCGCAAGGCGCAGGCCGCATCGCCGGGTTCCTCGGGCTGAGCAACCTGGTCATGTTCTACGATTCCAACGATATCCAGCTCTCGACCGATACCAGCGCCGTCACACACGAAGACACCGCCAAGAAGTATGAGGCGTGGGGCTGGCGCGTGACGACCATCGAAGGCAACAATGCCGACCAGATCCGTGCCGCCCTAACCAAGGCCCTGGATGAGAAGGACAAGCCCAGCCTGATCATCGGCAAGACCATCATGGGCAAGGGAGCGGTGAAGGCCGACGGCAGCAACTTCGAGCGCCAGTGTGCCACCCACGGAATGCCGCTGGGCGAGGCGGGCGCCTCCTTCGAGAAATCCATCGCGAACCTGGGCGGCAACCCAGCAGAGCCATTTGTCATCTTCCCCGAGGCGGCGGAACTTTACAGCAATGCCAAAGAGCAGAAGGCAAAGGAAGCTGCTGCGCGCAAGGCCCAACAGCAGGAGTGGGCCAAGGACAACCCGGCGCTAGCCAATAAACTCGACCAGTTCTTCTCGGGCAAGCTGCCGCCGTTGAACTTCGAGGAAGTCGCCCAAAAGCCCGACATCGCCAGCCGCGCCGCCTCCGCGGCTGTGCTGGGCTGGCTGGCCAAGAAGGTCGAGAACATGATCGTGGCCTCGGCCGATTTGTCCAACAGCGACAAGACCGACGGCTTCCTGAAGCAAACCAAGCAGTTCACCAAGGGCGATTTTAGTGGCGCGTTCCTCCAGGCCGGAGTCAGCGAGCTAACGATGGCATCGCTTTGCAACGGCATGGCACTGCACGGAGGGGTCATCCCCGCGTGCGGCACGTTCTTCGTCTTCAGCGACTACATGAAACCGGCCGTGCGGCTCTCGGCGCTGATGGCGTTGCCAGTGAAGTTTATCTGGACGCACGACGCCTTCCGGGTCGGCGAGGACGGCCCCACGCATCAGCCGGTGGAGCAGGAAGCGCAAATCCGCCTGCTCGAACACCTCAAGAACCACCAGGGCCAGATGAGCCTCCTGGCGTTGCGGCCCGCCGATGCGGCCGAGACTTCCGTGTCCTGGAAGATGGCGCTGGAAAACACCAAGACGCCCACCGCCCTGCTCTTCTCTCGTCAGAACATCAAAGACGTGCCGGCCAAAGCGGGGTCAACTCGCTACAAGGATGCCTTGCAAGCGGAGAAAGGCGCGTATGTGGCGATCGACTGCAATGGTGTTCCGGATGTCGTGCTGGTGGCGAGCGGTTCGGAGGTATCCACGCTGATCGGCGGGGCCGAGTTGCTCGCCGCCCAAAAGGGTCTCAAGGTGCGCGTGGTCTCGGTGATCTCCGAAGGCTTGTTCCGCCAGCAACCGGCGGAATACCAAGCCACCGTGATCCCGCCCCACCTGCCGACCTTTGGCTTAACCGCCGGATTGTCGGTAACGCTGCTCGGGCTCGTTGGAGCTCGGGGCAAGATTTGGGGTCTGGACCATTTTGGTTACTCCGCCCCGGCCAAGGTCCTGGACGAGAAGCTGGGCTTCACCCCGGCCAATGTCTGCACCCAGGTGGTGAACTACCTGGCGGAGCTTCAGAGCAGCGGGAAGGCCCCGGCGATACAGGGACAAAGTGTGGCGAGCCGCCTCGGCATTGCCGGCAGGTAAGCGCCAGCGAAGAGCCTCAATCCAAGCACAAGTCATGGAATGCAAGAAAGCAAGCAACGCGCGGTTCTGTAACTGCACCTATCCCGGCTGCGAAAAGCATGGCGTCTGCTGCGAGTGCTTGCAGTATCACCTGGGCATGAGGCAGCTCCCTGCCTGCTGCTTTCCCAAAGACGTCGAGCGCACCTATGACCGCAGCTTCGAGCGTTTCGCCGGGCTGGTGAGCGCGGGGAAGGTGTGAGGCCCATGCGCACACGCGCCACGCTTCGGCTCCCAAGGCTGGTCCAGAGGTTGGCTGAAGTGAGTTGCGTCGCTGGGGGGGGCAAGCGTACGTAGCAGCCGACGTAAGGAGGCTCTAATCAATTCGCTGCTTAGACCTGTAGAGAATGAGCCTCCTTACGTCGGCTGCTACGCCGTCTGAGGTTCCACATTTGACGACCGCCCGCTTTTGCCGCAAGCTGAGCCTATGGCAAACACCTTTGGGCACCTCTTCCGCATCACCACCTGGGGCGAGTCACATGGTGGTGGCGTGGGCGTGGTCGTGGACGGTTGTCCGCCGCGACTACCTTTGACCGAGGCCGACATCCAGCCGGACCTCGACCGCCGCCGACCCGGCCAGTCGCCGATTGTCTCCCAGCGGAAGGAATCCGACACCATTCAGATTCTCTCCGGCACCTTCGAGGGCAAGACGCTCGGCACGCCAATCAGCCTCTGGGTCAAAAACGCTGACGCCCGCTCTGAAGCCTATACCGAGATGGCCACTAAGTTCCGGCCCTCGCACGCCGACTACACCTACCAGGCCAAGTATGGCATCCGCGCCTGGCCCGGCGGGGGGCGCACTAGCGCGCGAGAGACCGTCGCACGTGTGGCCGCGGGTGCCATTGCCAAGAAGATTCTCCGGCAGCGCCACGGCATCGAAGTCCTGGCCTACGTGAAGCAAGTCCAGCGCATCCTCGCCAACGTGGACCCGGAGAAGGTTAAGGCCAAAGACATCGAGTCCAACCTCGTTCGCTGCCCGGACGCGCTGGCGGCGGCACGAATGCTTCAGTTGATCGAGAAGATGCGCCATGCTGGCGACAGCGTCGGCGGCATTGTTGAAGGCGTCGCGCGGGGTGTCCCGCCTGGCTGGGGCGAGCCGGTCTTCGACCGCCTCGAAGCCGACCTCGCCAAGGCCATGTTAAGCCTCCCGGCGTCCAGGGGCTTCGACGTCGGCTCCGGCTTCGGCGGCATTCTGCTCACCGGCAGGCAACATAACGACCCGTTCCGCGCGAAGGCCGGCAAGGTCTATACCACCTCCAACCGCTCCGGCGGCATCCAGGGCGGCATCTCGAACGGGCAAACCATCTATTTCCGGGTCGCCTTCAAGCCCGTCGCCACCGTCCTCCACGAGCAGGACACCGTGGACGTTGACTTCAAGCACACCACCCTGAAAGCTCGGGGCCGTCATGACCCCTGCGTCCTGCCTCGCGCCGTGCCCATCGTCGAGGCCATGACCGCCCTGGTCCTCGTGGACCATGCGTTGAGGCACCGGGCACAATGCGGCTGAGCACGCCGACTCACATCCCAAACCACCACCCGACCAGGCTCTTGCCGCCAAAGAGCCAAATCGCGGACGCGAGGGCGATGTAGGGTCCGTAGGGCAGGCGCGAGGACCACTCCCGCTTGTGGATCGCAATCAGCGCCACGCCCACCACCGAGCCGATCATGGAGCTAAGCATCAGCGAGAAGATCACCGCCTTCCACCCCAGAAACGCACCGATGGCCGCCATGAATTTCACGTCGCCCAGGCCCATGGCTTCGCGCGGCAGCACGATCTCTCCGCAAACCGCTTCCAGATGCGGCACCTCCTCCGGGTTCAGTTCCTCCTCGCCGATTCGCAGAGTGCTGGGAGTCAACCGCACCCGCACGTCCTTGTAGCAGCGGTCCACCAGTTCCACGGTGCGCGCCTGAAGCGTGATTACGTCGGACTGGCGATAGAAGATTTCCTCGTAGGGAATCTCGTGGTCCGGCAGGCGCACCGCGGTCTCGCTGAAGATGATTTTGGTGTCAGCGGGCAGTGCCACCTTTTGCCGACCGAAGAGCAGCTTGCCCATGCGCAGGATGAAGTAGATGACCCCGGCGCCCGCCGCGATGCCGAACGCGCTTTGCCGCAGCGAGCCGGATAAGGCGGCCTCGTCGTGGAGGCTTGGCAGCAGAAAAGAGCAGATGAAACCGACGACCACCCCGCCGACGGTGATTTCGTCGGGGATGATGAAGTGCTCGAAGTCTATGAAGGTGGCGACGATTAAGCCGGCCAGGAACAGGGCATAAACCAGCGCGAGCGCGGCTGACTGGTGCCCGAAGACCATCCAACAACTCATGAAGGTTACGGCGGTCAGCAGCTCGACCAGGAAATAGCGGATGGAAATGGGCGCGCCGCAGTTCCGGCATTTCCCGTGCAGAGACAGCCAGGTCACCAGCGGGATATTCAGATACCACGGGATGGCGTACTTGCAATGCGGACAATGCGAGGGCGGCGAAACGATGCTTTGCCCCAGCGGCATCCGGTGGATGCAGACGTTGAGAAAGCTCCCGATCATGGAGCCGAACACAAAGAACGCCACGGACCAGAAATGGAATGGCACGGCGGCCCAGTTGCGGGAGTCAAAGGTTGCAGAAAGCATGGCAGCCTAAAATCCGAAATCCGAGAACCGAAACCCGAAGGAGATCCGAAGGCCGAAAACCGAAGGGCGGGCGCGGTGGCCCCAAACCTGGCGACTTCGCGCGCTGCGATCCCCCTCACCCCAACCCTCTCCCCGAGGAGAGGGAGCCCCGTATTCCGGCTTGGTGCAAATCGGGCCGCCTAAGCATCTCGTACCCGCACGAGGCGATTCCCCCTCTCCCCAAGGGAGAGGGCCGTGGTACACTGCCGTTGAATTAAGGAATGACATGAAGCTCAACGTGGCTTCTCCCTCTCCCCGTCGGACGGGGAGAGGGTTGGGGTGAGGGGAATTCAGTGGGGTTAGCGCGGCCCTCCTCACCCCGACCCTCTCCTCCCTCGGCGGGAGGAGAGGGGGAAGCCGCCGCGTCTCGCGCGGGAACTTCCTTAATTCAACGGCAGTGGGGCTGGGGTGAGGGGTTGCTCGGTGTCGCCTATTCCGCGGTCTTATCAGTAAGCAGAGGATCGCATTACAAAAAGGGCATTACAAATAGGGCTTGCTTGTTTTCCCCGGAGTGACAGAGTCAGGCCAGTTGCAGGGGCCATCCGGTTGCCGCACGTCCGCAGACGTCCGTGTTACTGTTTCGGGCAGCAATCGGGGGCAAGCTACTCGGGATGATAACAAGCGCAATGAATCAGGCGGCAAATCCGGTGAGCGACGGAGAGGTACTGCCCGTGCAGGCCACTGAGCCCGACTGCGCGCACGCTTAAGAGGAACCCAACCACTCCCATGACCAACTGGAAAAACAAACTTCTGGCCTTTCTTCACGACCCGCCCAGCAAGGCATTTGATATAGCCAATCACGAGTCGGTGGCACTGACACTGTTGCAGCAAGCGGGGTTCTCTGAGGAAGAAGCTCAACGATTCAGTCGGCAGGCTGATTGGGATGCCAGCGCAGCGGATCAGAGCCCCCCAGGCTCCGCGCTACACCGCGTACGCTCGCCTGATGAAGGCCACGAACCTAAACGAAGCGTTCTAAGAATCAATCCACGCCCCATTCACCACCTATCAAAACCGCATGAACGACCTGCTGCGCCTCGCCACCACCGACTTGGCTAATTACCTGGAGGCCAAGCTCCCGGAACTCTCAGCAGACTGGTGGCAGAAGCACGTCGTAGCCCGTTTGAGCTTCCAGCAACAGCGCGCAGCGCAGGAGCGAGCCTATAAGAGCCTCGCCCAGCTCGATTTTGCCGCACTGTTGCGCGTCCTCGACCAAAACTGGTACGACCTTTCGAATGTTCTCAACCTGCCGCGAGAAGGGCGCACGTGGGTGAAAGAGCTCCAGACGGTTCGCAACAAATGGGCGCACCTTTCCGCTGGAGCCATGCCGGCGAGCGAAGTGTACCGGGACGCCGATACCCTCGGTCGTCTCTTGTCAATGATCGGAGCCGACCAGTCCACGCTGACCGCTGTCGAGGACAGCAAAAGCGCCGCCGTCGCCGCCATGGCAAAGCCGCCCCGCAATGTGCCAGACTCTCCGACGCAGATGCCCGACGAACCTGCACCGACCACGTCCGCGGCAACTCCGTTGCCCCCTCAACCAGGCGACCCACAGGCACCAGCCAGCCTCTTCAAAGTTGGGGACCTGGTCGCCCTCCGTTCAAACGTAACCGTGATTCTGCCCGTGATCGAGGTAGTGCCCAGCGTCGGTGAATGCCGCTACCGCGTGTTCCAGGCTAACGCCAAAGCCACCTACTACGAGAGCCAACTCCAAGCGCCTCCCGCCTCCCCCGAAACCCGACGTACGCTCACAGCTGACGCGCTCCGCGCGCACCTCACTGCACTTAATCTGCTGTCACCATCCACCGCCAACCTGTTCTCGCTCCGCTCCGGCCGGGTCCAGTTCGTCCCATACCAATATCGCCCGGTTCTCAAACTCATCCGCGCCGACCGCCCGCGCCTCCTAATTGCCGACGAGGTCGGAGTTGGCAAGACGATCGAAGCTGGACTGATCATCAAGGAACTCCGCGCGCGCATGGACCTCACCTCCGTCCTTATCATCTGCCCAAAGGCCCTGGTCGCCGAGCGCAAGTGGTTCGTCGAAATGAAACGATTCGACGAGCACTTCACCCACCTGGATAGTCAGCTCCTAAAGCACTGTCTCCAGGAAACACACCTTGAAGGGGAATGGCCTGAGCAGTACGCCAAGGCCATTCTACCCTTCTCCCTGTTCGACTCGGATCTCCTATTCCGCCCGACAGGAGGACGAACCCGCGGCCATCCGGGACTGCTCAACCTTGACCCACCACCGCGGTTTGACCTGGTCATAATCGACGAGGCCCACCACATACGCAACCCGGAGACCTTCCTCCACCAAGGCGTCCGATGGTTCTGCGATAACGCTGAGGCAGTGCTCTTCCTCACCGCTACGCCCGTCCAACTGGGAAGCGACGACCTCTACACCCTCCTCAATGTTCTGCGGCCCGACCTTGTCATCGACCACGCCAGCTTTGAGCAGATGTCGGCACCTAACCGCTATATTAACACCACTGTCCACCACTGCCGCGCTGCCCGTGACGGCTGGCAGCGCGAGGCCCGAAATAGCCTGGAACAAGTCGCCCAAACCGAATGGGGGCGCCTCTTTCTTCGAGAGTCGCCGACGTTCCAGAACATTTACGACCGCTTGCAGGGCGATGCACTTTCAGACGCCGAACGCGTTACCGTAATCCGGCTCACCGAGGAGCTTT
Source organism: uncultured Verrucomicrobia subdivision 3 bacterium (assembly GCA_903912925.1). GTDB lineage: Bacteria > Verrucomicrobiota > Verrucomicrobiia > Limisphaerales > UBA8199 > PALSA-1440. Next base: position 32,917 of record CAIWJG010000732.1, read on the forward strand.
ACACCTTCAGCCACATGATCAACCGGACCCGCCGCCGTGACATCGGCGAGTTCACCACTCGCAGCCCGGAGACCCGTTCAATCGAATTCACGACGCCGCAGAAGAGGCTCCACGACGATCTGCTGGACGTGATCTCGCGCATATTGGCGTTCCTCCACGGTCAACAGAACGTCACCTTCATGATGACCACTGTCCGCCGCCAGGCGGCGAGCTGTCTATTCGGCCTCGCGCCGCTCCTCGAAGACATTCTTGCTGGCAACCTGAACCGCCTCGAAATTATGGAGGCCACCGACAGCGACACGGACTTGGACATCTCCTTCGTGGACAAGGTGCGATCCGATATCGCCGCCATCATCGAACAAGCCCGCGACCTCGATCCCCAAGACCCCAAACTCGAGTCCTTTATCCAAGCCCTCAAGGACAAGAGCAAAAGGCCAAACAACAAGGCCCTCCTCTTCAGCACCTTCCGCCACACGCTCGCCTACTTGGAACGCCACATGCAGCGCACAGGATTGCGCTCGGGCCTGGTCCACGGGGACGTGCCGGACGAAGAGCGCGCCAGTCTCCACCATCGCTTCGCGTTGCCAAAAGAAGATCCCGAGGCTATCGACGTCCTCCTATCCTCCGAGGTCGGTTGCGAAGGCCTCGACTTCCAATTTTGCGACCTCCTCATCAACTACGACCTCCCCTGGAACCCGATGCGCATCGAGCAACGCATCGGTCGCCTCGACCGCTATGGCCAAAAGAGCGAGACCATCGCTATCCTCAACCTCGTCACCCCTGGCACAGTTGACGCCGATATCTACGAGCGCTGCCTCTGGCGCATTGGGGTCTTCCACCACGCGATCGGCGGCAGCGAGGAGATTCTGGGCCGGATAACCCGCGAAGTGCACGATATTGCCGAAAGCTTTACCCTCACCCCGGAAGAACGCGACAACAGACTCCGCCAGCTTGCAGACAACAGCATCCGCCAGATCCGAGAGGAACAAGATCTCGAATCACGCCAAGCGGAGCTTTTCGGCCTCAACGTCCCCAACGCATCTTGGCGGCAGGAAATCGCAGCCGCAGAAAGCTATTGGCTTTCCTCTGCAGCCATCGAGCACTGCCTCTCCGCCTACCTCTCGGCTCGCAGTGGCGCCGCCAGCGACCACCTGCTGGGCGACAAGTCGCTCAAGACCCTGCGGCTCGCCCAGGAAGCGCGCATCAAGCTCCTCGAAGACCTGAAGAAGTTGCCGCGCTCCGCCGAACCTGTCTTCCGCGAGTGGGAGAAGTGGCTGAAGGGCGCGCAGCCAATGCTCTCGGTCACCTTCGACCAGGAAACCGCAGCCCAGGATCCCAAAGCTATTCACCTGTCCGTCACGCATCCTCTGGTGCGACAGGCCGCACGTTTCCTTCAGCTCGACGAACCCGCCTACACCCTCCTCACGGTTTGCACCAACGACGCCCCTCCAGGCGACCACCACTTCGCCATTTACCGCTGGAAAATGCACGGAGTCAGGTCCGATGAGGTCTTGATGCCAGTAGCTGCCACGCCCTCCATCGAAGGCGCCCTGCTCGCGCTGTTGCAACGCGCGACCGACGCCAACCCGCCCCCGGCTCCGCCGCAGGCTGAGATCGACGCTCTCGACGCCAGCCACCACGCCAAATGGACCGCGGCGCAGGCCAACCACATCGCCGTAAATCGGCAGTTGGTCGAGCACCGCATCCAAAGCCTCATGGTCAGCCACCGCGCCCGCTGTGCCATCATCCAGACACAAATAGACCGCGCGACTAACGACAAGATTCGGCTCATGAAGACCAGCGAACTCGCCAGAGCGAACGCCGACTATGCCCGGCACATGGACGACCTCCAAAAAGCCGCCGGCGGTGGCGACATCCACGCCTCGCCTGTGCTCTTTGGCACACTCACCGTCGCAAAGGAGGAGCGACAATGAGTTTCATAGACGAGGGTTTCATAGACGAGGTCCGCGCCGATCGACAGCCATTAGCCCACGTTCTTAAGAAACACCGAGGAATACGCCGGATCGTCGAAGACCTTTACCCCGACCGCGCCCACTTCGTCTATGAGCTTCTTCAAAACGCCGAGGACGCAGGCGCGACAGAGGCGCAATTCGTGCTTGAAGATAGCTCCGTCCGCTTCGAACACGATGGACGCCCGTTCACGAAAAAGGACATCTGGGGCATCACGGATATCGGCGAAGGGACAAAGGCTGGCGACAACGACCAGATCGGCTGCTTCGGCATCGGCTTCAAAGCCGTCTTCGCCTACTCAGAGACCCCACACATCTGGTGCCCCACCATCTCCTTCAAAATTACCGACCTCGTATTACCA
>CAIWJG010000733.1 GCA_903912925.1 uncultured Verrucomicrobia subdivision 3 bacterium
CCAGGTCGGGAGCGGGCCACTCTTCTTTGCGGTCAGTCCGGCGGCGACGACCACCTATCAAGTGAGTGCAGGGACCGATTCCCAAGGTTGTCCGGTGAGCAACAGCGGCAGCGCGACGGTGACGATTAGCTCGATGGCGAGCCCGGCCATCACCCTGCCGTCTGCCAGTGTGTTCGCCAACTCTGGCGGCAATCAGGCCAGTGGTCCGAGCGGTTTTGCCGGCTACGCTTGGACCATCAGCAATGGCATCCTCACCAGTGCGGCGAATCAGTCAACTGTTACCTTCGTGGCCGGCGCGTCGAACAGCGTGACCCTTGGGCTGACGGTGTTCAACGCCTTCGGTTGCAGTGCGGGCGCAACGGTTAGCGCGCCGGTCATCACCGGGTTCTCCATTCATACCAATGTGACGTTTACCGACGCTCTGCCCACCGCTACGACTGGGATGACGTTCGATGGCACGAACTATTGGTCATGCTCGGGCGGCACCACCACCGGCGTTCGGTTCGCCCGCTATACTTCTGCCGGCGTTTTGGTGGCGACGTATTCCCCGGGGCTGGATTTTCGTTCCGTCTTCGCCCGGGCCGACGGCACCGTTCTCGCTCGCGCCTACAATAGCGCCGTGATTTATCAATCGACCAGCCCCGGGGTGTTTGTTCCGTCCGGCATTACGCTAACCGGGGGAACGCTCGACATGCAGTCTGCCATTGTGCTCAACAGCGCGGGAACCGAGTATCAGGCGATGAGTGGTGGGGTGGTTTCGCGGTGGGGCACCAATGGGGCCTACCTGGGCAGCGTCGCCCTGTCCGGCTTTGGCTGCTTAATTCTACTTCGTTAACTTTGTTCTTGCCGGAAATCGCGCCGCGAGTTAATCTTCGTCCGTGGTTTAGGTAAAAAACGAACAAACTCAAACGGGCGAAAGCGCCGCCGGCGAGCGGCAATAAAAAAAATGAACGCGAGCATTGTCTTCAGGACTGTGCTCGACGCTTCGAGACATTCATGGAACCGGTTGCCCCACTCTTCGATACCACGACCCATCACGGCGGTTCGCAGGCGCAGGTTTACCTGACGGGGTTGTTGAGCGAATTGCCCGCCAAGAACATGTGGCGGATGGGGGAGAGGATTAGCGGAGCCAAGCCGGAGAACCTGCAGCAGTTTCTGAGCGACAGCCCTTGGCGGAGCAGCGGGGTGTGGACCTGGGTTGGCAAGCGGGCCAACGAGCATCTGGGCGGGGAGGCGCGTTCCATGCTGCTGATTGATGAAAGTGGGCAGGGTAAAAAAGGCCGCCAGTCGGTGGGGGTAGCCCGCCAGTACAATGGGCGGTTGGGTAAAACGGACAACTGCCAGGTCGGGGTGTATGCAGCGCTGGCTTTGGAAACCCGCGCCACCTTAACGGGCGCTCGGCTGTATCTGCCCGAGGAATGGGTCAAGGATCCGGCCCGTTGTTTGGCAGCGGGGATACCGGCGGCGGAGATCCGGTTACGCACCAAGTTAGAGTTGGCGCGCGAACTGGTAGCGGAAGCGTTGGCTAACGGCTTGGAATTCCGGTGGGTGGGCGTGGATGCGGGCTACGGTCGAGACCAAGGGTTGCTGAGTTGGATTGCGGACCAAGGGCTGGGCTTTGTTGCGGACGTGCCCACCGATTTGCTGGTGTGGGAAAAGCAGCCCGCGGGTCTGGACCGTCCGGAGAAACTCAAAGCTGGTGGGGCGCGGGCGGTCGGGAAGTTGGGTCAGGAGTGGCAGGAGCAGGTCAAAGGGGGCGCGGTGACCCTGCGCCAGACCGAGAATGGACCGGTGCGGGTCAAAGTTTGGGCGCGGCGGGTGTGGGTGTGGCCCGAAGGGCAGTCCGCGCCGCGGCACTGGTGGTTAGTGGTGCGCGAAGATAGGGAGGGGGACGTCAAGTACACCCTGATCAACGGTCCGGCCACGATTCCCTTGGCGGAATTGGCGATTTTGCAGGGCGGGCGGCACTTTGTGGAGCGAGCCTTTGAGGACGGAAAGAGCCACGTGGGCATGGGCGACTATCAAGTGCGCAAGTGGTTGGGCTGGCAACATCACATGGCCTTGGTGGGCTTAGCAATGATCTTCGTCCTGGAGGAACGCTTGTTCGCGGCGAAAAGCAATCCGTTACTGAGCGTGCGGGACGTAGTGGAACTGATGAGTTGGTTTTTTATGAAGCAGCCTAGTTTGGACAAGTTGGTAGAAGTGATGCGCCGGAGGCATCAGCGCCGAAGGCAGCTCATGCAGGCGGCGAAGAAACGAGCCAAAATGGCCCAAAAAGACCTAACGAAGTAGAACTAGCAACCACGGACCCCCAGTCGCCGGGCGCCAGTTGGCGAAACAGCCGCATGGTCGGATACCACGGCGTGTCCTCGCGCTGGAGCAGCCAGCGCCAGTCCGGCGCGTAAGGCACCAGCAGCCATACGGGCCGCCCGAGCGCTCCCGCAAGATGTGCCACCGAGGTATCCACTGTTATCAAGAGGTCGAGCTCCGCCAGCACCGCAGCGGTATCGCTGAAGTCGCCGAGAAGGCCAGACCAGTCGGTGATCGGCCCGACCCCAGTCAGTCGGGCCAAGTCAGCCGCCCGCGGACCGACCTGGAGGCTAAAGAACTGGTTGCCCGGCAGGGCGAGCAAGGGAGCCAGGCTCGCCAGGGAGGCGGAGCGGTTGACGTCATTGGGGTGGATGGCATTGCCCGCCCACACCAGCCCGATGCGCCGGCACGCGGGATCACGCGGCGGCACCTGTGGCAACCGGGAATCGGGCCGCGCGTGCAGATAGGGAACCTTTGCCGGGATCGTAGCCAGCGTTGTGCCGAAGATGCGGGGCAGGCTGAGCAACATCGCGTAGCGATCACAGCGGAGCGGGGGCTCCGAGTCCGGGACCACTTCGTCCACGCCCTCGGCTGTTTTCACCAGGCTCACCACGCTGCCGGGGCAGGACACGACCACGCGGCCAACCCGGGCCTTGACTAGCGGCGCGTAGCGCAGGAATTGCAGGCAATCCCCGATCCCCTGTTCGGCACAAAGCAGGACGGTTTGGCGAGGAATGCTCTCCCCCTGCCATTTGGCTACGCCAGGTTTGGGGTCGAGGTGCGGGTTGACCTGCAAGCGCCACTCAAATTCCTCCCATCCCTCCGTCAACCGACCCGCCACCAGCAGCGAGAGAGCCAAATTCCAATGTGCGGCGGCCAGGTCGGGCGCGAGCCGAAGCGCCTGTTGCAGGCAGTCGATGGACTCGCTGACTTGATTGGGGGCGCAGAGAGCTTTCCCCAGGCACACCAGGGCGGGTAGATACGCCGGGGCGAGCTGGAGCGCCTTGCGTTGCGCTTGGACCGCCAGCTCCCAGCGGTTCATGGACCCGAGGCAAATGCCCAGCTCGACGTAGTTGGCGGGTTCGTTCGGAGCGCACGCGATGGCCTTGCCGAGCAACTGAGCTGCCAGCTCGAACTTGCGGGTGGTCATGGCCATTTGGGCCAGGCTGAACCAAGCGGGCGCGTGGCGGGGCTCCCGCTCGAGCACCTGACGGTAGAGCGCCTCCGCCTCGCTGAATTGGTTTGCGGAGCGCAAGGCTTCGGCGCTGGCCATCAAGGATGGCAACGCGGGCTTGGGCTGCACGCCGGAGGCAGTCTCAGAGGCCGGCCTCAGCCCAGCGGCAACCGCGGCGCGGTTGACCGATACTTGGTCGCCGTTTGTGCTCGTGTCGGCTGTTTCAGCCGCGGCTCGGCCGGGGTCAAGC
>CAIWJG010000734.1 GCA_903912925.1 uncultured Verrucomicrobia subdivision 3 bacterium
ATTTCTGCTTTCTTCTTCGCGTCTTCGCGTCTTCGCTGTTCAACTGCGGCATCCAGGATGAGAAATCCGGTGAACACAACGATCGCCGCGAGGTCCCTGAGAACGGCCCTCGGAGCGCTGCTGCTCGCGATGCCGCTGTCGTGCCTTTCGGCTGACGAACCGTCATCGCCCCATCTGGAGCAGTCCGGCTACGTGCGTGATCCGTCGGTGTGGCAAACGCCCCCCTTCCGCCCGCAAGGCTTTCAATTCGAGATCCAGATCTCCTCGCTGGGCACCTCTTACGACCCCGAGCGCGTACGCAAGTCAATCCGCGGTTACAACCTGGGCGAGTATGAATCAGCACTCGCGCCGGCAATGGCGGCGGAATGGGGTTACTCCTTCACGCATCTCAACGGGCAGACCGATGGCGCTGGCCGCCGGATACAGGCCGGCTACCCGGCACCGCCGACGAACCGCGCCGAGTGTTTACCGGTGATCGAGGCGTTTCTGAAGCGACAATACATCGCCGGGGCTCAGCATCCCTGGTCATCCATGAATGGCCACTTCCCCTGGCACCATTACGCCGCCGAATTTGGCTTTGACCAGCTTGGCAGCGAGATAGGCGAGAACATCAATAGCTACCAGTGGCATGTCTCGCTCACCCGCGGCGCCGCCCGTCAATACGCCCGGCACTGGTTCATCGACTTCTCTGCCTGGCACGGGCCGAGCATCACGGACTACTCGGAGGGGAAGATCTGGGGCGAGAACAGCGGACCGGATTACGGACATTCCATGAGCCTTTTTGAACGGGCGCTCTTCATGAGCTACCTGGCTGGCGCCGGTCAGATTTCGGCAGAGGCTGGCGGTGCGATTGCCTTCCTGACCGCGTTGGATGAGGAGGGACGTTATCGTCTCAGTCCTTACGGCGAGGTTTGCCGGCGGTTACGGGAGTTCACCTTGGCCCACCCGGATGTGGGCATCGCCGTCACACCGTTCGCAGTGGTGTTGGATTATTATCATGGCGCCTATCCGGGTTTCGGCAAACGCCGCGCCTTCTGGCATTTCGATTACAACGCCGGCGACAACATGACCTGGGAGTTGATCAACCTGATTTGGCCCGGCGGCTGGGAAGTCATGGGGCGAAACGAGGCGGGCGCCATGGTGAACGGTCCGCTGGGCGACACGTTCGACATCTTGCTCCAGAACGCGCCGCAAAAGGTGCTCAACAGTTACCCGTGCCTGATCCTGTCAGGAGACATCCGGTTGTCCGCCGCTGAAATGGCGCGGTACACGAACTACGTCCATCAGGGCGGCACTTTGATCCTGAACACCGCGTACCTCCGGGACTTCCCCCAATATGCGGGCATTCTGCCGGGCGCCAAACGGCATGAAACCACGAGCGGGAAAGGCCGTGTCATCGCGTATGGACCGGACTTTCAGGTGGACGCGGTCGCGCCCATTATCCGGGAAGAACTGGCGAGGTGTCTGCCCGTGAGGGTGTCGTCCGGCGTCGAATACCTCGTCAACGTCAAGGCTGGCAGCATCTATGTCACACTGATCAACAACGATGGCGTGACGAAGGAGCCGAGAAGCAAGCCAATCATTGATGCCTCGCAGGGCCGCACGGTGGCTGTGAGTTATCAGGGCAAATCTCGTGTCAGCTCGGTGATGGACATCAAGAATCATCAGGTTCTCGCCATCAAGAACGGCACCGAAGTGGCCCTCAGCATCCCGGCGGGCCAGGTGGCGATTCTGGAGTTCAGGCTCAAATGAAGAGATCTCAGCAAAGATAGCGCAGGAATAAGCCGCTGGTTGCTTTGAGATCAGCATCCAAGGCGTCCGTTCTGGCCCAATCCACCCGATTGGGCTCAATCGCCGCCATCCGCGACGGCTCTTCACAAAGCGAGGGCATCGTCTTTGGCAGCAATTCTCA
>CAIWJG010000735.1 GCA_903912925.1 uncultured Verrucomicrobia subdivision 3 bacterium
CCTGGGGCCAGGCACCCTCTCCTTTGGGGAGAGGGTAGGGTGAGGGGGAACAGGGCTCACGACGTTTCCACGGGCTCAGGATCTCGGGTGAAACGTGCAGGGGTGACAACAGACGTTAACGAGCATCATGGACAAGCCGGCGACCTGAAGCGCCGGACCGCACTCTGCAATAATGAAATGCCTTATTACTGCCGGCCCGACGTATGAACCGCTGGATGGGGTCCGGCGGCTCACGAACTTCTCCTCGGGCCGGCTCGGCTCGGAACTGGCCAGCTTCCTGACCGCGCGTGGCCATGAAACGACGCTGCTGATTGGCCAGCAAGCTACTTTTCGCGGGGAGCGTCACGCCAGTAAAGTTGAGACGTTCACCACTACAGCCAATCTGCACGATCGCTTGCAGTCGCTGGCCGGGCAACCCGTGGACGCGTTGTTTCACGCGGCGGCGGTGAGCGACTTTACGGTCGGCAAAGTCTGGCGGCGCGCCCCGCAGGGCGAACTTACCGAAGTCCATGCCGGCAAACTCTCTACGCGGGAGGGAACGCTGCTGGCGGAACTGGTGCCAACGCCGAAGATCATTGCCGAACTGCGTGAATGGTTCCCCCGCGCTTGGCTCGTGGGGTGGAAATATGAAGTGGAGGGCGGCCGCGCCGGGGTGATTCAACTGGCGGAACGGCAAATCGCCGACTGCCGCACGGATGCGTGTGTCGCGAATGGGCCGGCCTACGGCCCGGGCTTCGGGTTGGTGAGGGCTGGGGGAAAACTCACCGATTTGCCGGATGCGGCAGCGCTGTTCGCGGCACTGGAGCATTTAACCTGCGGAGCCGGCTAACGTCCGCGTCGTTCAACCCGGTGGGGTGCAAGCTCTCAAATCCGACGCCCGAAGCCCGCCCAGTGAAATTGAGGGAAGATTTCACGGGCCAAGGAAATCCGAAGGAAATCCGAAATCAGAAATCAGAGGGGCGTGCGGGCGGCTGTCCCATTTCGGATTTCGGGTTTCGGATTTCGGTTTTCCATTGTAGGGTGCTGGAGGATGACTGCCGCAGCGCCCAATCAACCGACCCTGCCCCTTGCCCGACCCGTGACCGCGCTGGCCGGTGTCGGCCCGGAACGCGCGGTGCAATTGGCACGGCTGGAGATTCGCACCATTGAAGACCTGCTCTTGCATCGGCCGCACCGCTACGAGGATCGCCGCCAGCTCCGGCCAATTGCCCAATTGCAGCTCGACGAGCCGGCGACGACGCGAGGCACCGTCGTTGCCCTGGGGGTGAAGTGGTTCGCGAAGCACACCAAGTCTATCTTTGAGCTGATTCTCGATGACGGGACGGCCCGGCTGCACTGCCGCTGGTGGAACCTGCCGTACATGGAGAAGTACTTTGCCGTGGGCAACGAAGTGATCGTTTTCGGCAAGCTGCTGGCACTGAAACCGCGGACGGTGGACCACCCGGAAACGGAAGTCCTCGAGGACGGCGAGGAGGACTTCATCCATTTCAACCGCCTGACCCCGATATACCCGCTCACCGAGGGGTTGCCCCAGCGGTGGCTGCGCTCGCTCGTCTGGCGAGCCCTCGGCCGATTCGAAGAGCAGATCCCCGAGCCCTGGCCCGCGCTGCATCTGGCCGACGGCGCGTCGAACCTGCCGGCCCGCGCCCGGGCCATCCGCATGCTCCACTTCCCGGAGACGCTCGCGGATCCTGAGCTGGCGCGGCGGCGGCTGGCGCTGGATGAGTTCATTGAGCTGCAGCAGCGAATTCAGCGGCGGCGGCGGAACTTCGAGACCAAAGCCCGGGCGTTGCCGTGCCACGGAGACAATCATCTCATCAAGCCCTTCCTTGCTCAGTTGGGCTTCAAGCTGACTGAGGCTCAAACCAGAGTTCTGCGCGAGTTGCGCCAGGACATGTCCGCCGCACGCCCGATGCGCCGGCTGCTGCAAGGCGATGTCGGCTCCGGTAAGACGGCCGTGGCGGCCTGCTGCGCGTTAATGGCGCTGGAGAGCGGCTACAGCGTAGCGCTGATGGCCCCGACCGAGGTCCTGGCGGAGCAGCATTTCAGGAACTTCACCCACTGGCTGGAACCGTTGGGGGTCGCCGTGGAGCTTCAGACGGGCAGCAGGAAGACGGGAGAAGGCAGAAGGCAGAATGAAGAATGCAGAAACGAAAGTTCAGGGGGCCAAGGGGTGGTGTTTCGGAACCCGAAGCCGCAACCTGGGAACCCACAGGGCGCCACGCTAACCATCGGCACCCACGCGCTGATCGAAGCGGGGTTTGCGCCAGGGAACCTTGGCCTGGTGATCATCGACGAGCAACACAAGTTCGGCGTGGCGCAGCGCGAGGAACTCGTGCGCAAAGGGCAATACCCGCATTTGCTGGTGATGACCGCGACGCCCATACCGCGCACGCTGGGATTGACAGTCTATGGCGAACTGGACGTGTCGGTTATTGACCAGTTGCCGCCGGGCCGCGGGCGGATTAACACCTTTGTGCGCTCGGCGGATAAGCTGCCGCAGGTCTGGTCGTTTATCCGCAAACGGTTGGCTGAGGGTCGGCAGGCCTATGTCGTCTATCCGCGGGTTGAGGAAACCGGCCCCAACGGGGTCAAAGCGGTTAAACGGGAGTTCGATAACCTGCAGCAGACGCTAACGCCGTTCCGCGTCGGTCTCCTGCATGGGCGGCTGCGCTCTAAAGAAAAGGAGGAAGCCATGAGCGCCTTTCGCGCAAGCGACACCCAGGTGTTGCTGGCGACTTCGCTGATCGAGGTGGGCGTCGATGTGCCCAATGCGACCATTATGCTGGTCGAGAACGCCGAGCTGTTCGGTCTAGCCCAGCTTCACCAATTGCGCGGGCGCATTGGCCGGGGTGCGCACGACTCCTACTGCATCCTGGTAGCCGCCGCGAAAAGCAAGGACGCGCGCACGCGTTTGCGGGTTCTGGAAGAAACGGCCGATGGCTTTCGTATTGCCGAGGCGGACTTGAGGCTGCGGGGCCCCGGCGAACTGCTTGGCCAGCAGCAAAGTGGCCTGCCAAGGTTTCGGTTCGGGGATTTGGCCACTGACCTGGACTTAATCCAGCAGGCCCGACAACTGGTCACCGAGTTGCCGGAAGAGCCAAATAGTAATCGCTGATCACACTGCCGGTGAAGCTGAAGCTGACCGCGGCGGACTTGTATTTTCATGGGTCCTGAGCGAAGTTCGGGCCATGCTCGAATTGTGACGGAAGGGCCTCTCAATTGTCGGTTGGCGAACGGTGATCTTCAGAAAGGTCTGGAGGTGCCGCACCGACGGTATTTCTGGCTGTTGGCGTGTGCCTGGACCGCCGCAGTGGCTGGCTCGCTGGCATGGAATCTGGCCCATGAAGCGAATGAGGTCCGCTCCGTGACATCGCAGGCGGCGCGGGCGCTGTTGGAGAAGGATCTGCTTTACCGTGAATGGAGCATCATTCACGGCGGTGTGTATGTACCGCAAATCGGGCAGACAGCGGCGAGTGCCTCGGCGCGGGACGAGGAGCGCGAGGTGGTCACCCCCTCGGGCCAGACGCTGACGCTGCTCAACCCGGCGCTGGTGAGCCGCCAGGTGTTCGAACTGCAGGAGCAGCAGACCGGCATCCGCGGTCATCTCACGAGCTTGAAGCCTCTCCGCGCAGAGAACGGCCCGGACGACTGGGAGCGGCAGTCGCTAAAGGACTTTGAACAAGGGCGCAAGGAAGTCAGTTCGATTGAAACCCTTCAGGGCGAGCGTTGTTTTCGCATGATGCGGCCGTTGGTCATCGTTCCAGCCTGCCTGCGCTGCCACGAAGAGGCGGGCCACAAGCCGGGGGAGATCCGCGGCGGGATCAGTGTGACGGTGCCCCTGAGCCGGTTTATTAGCCCCGGAGCAAACCTGCAGTTCGGGATGGCCCACTTGGCCTTGTGGCTGGTGGGAATGACCGGGCTGATCTTCGGAGCCCGTAATTTGCAGGGCCACATCCGGGCGCAGCGGCAGGCGGAAGTGGAGCGCGACCGGCTGATTGCGGAGTTAAAGGAGGCGTTGGCCAGTGTGAAGACGCTGCGCGGGCTCATCCCAATCTGTGCCTCCTGCAAGAAAGTCCGCGATGATCAAGGCTATTGGACCCAAATCGAGACCTATCTCAAGCAACACTCCAGCGCGGAATTCAGCCACGGCCTTTGCCTGGATTGCATGAGAAAACTCTACCCGGACTTGTCTGGGGAAGTGGAAGCACGGCTGGCGCAATCGAAGCCCTCGCCGGACCGGTCCGCTGGGTCGTTGCCCAGCGAGGACCACTGACCGGGCAGGGTGAAAAGGCAAGCAGGGTCGTTCTTGCCTTCGATGCCCCAGCGCTAATCCCACGCCCAAGCGGCTTAAACCAGCGCTTGCCTTCCTTAAAATCCTCGGATTTCATGGGGATGGATAGTGAAAATAGTTATTGTCAGCGAGGCAGCTTTATCCTACTTATTGCGCGAAGTGCACCGGTTTTGGTGCCAGGGTAAACTGTTTTTACCCCGCAAATGCATAGTTATTGCACGGTTACATAACAAACATAACAAGCATAAACATCGGAGGAACGAATGAAGTTTAATAAATGGACAGTAGCACTGGCCGCCCTCGGGGTGGTAACCCTCTCATCCGCTGCCAAAGCCGAGGAGAAAGCGAGCCCGGTAATGACGGCGCTCTCTTCCACGACGATCAGCGGGTATGTGGATACGTCGGCGGAATGGAATCCTGGCACAGGTAACGCCAACCTTCCGCCTTACAGGTTCAACTCGGCGAACAAGGCTGACGGGTTCAACCTGGACGTCGTCCAGCTCAGAATCGACAAACCCCTGGATGAAGCAGACTGGGCGGCCGGATACCGTGCCGACCTGTGGTTCGGGCCGGACGCTGCCGCGCTGGGTACCTCATCGACCGGTTGGAACGTCAGTGACTTTGCCATCAAACAGGCCTACGTCGCTCTGCGCGCTCCGATTGGGACCGGGCTCGACTTCAAGATGGGTGTCTTTGACAGCGTCATCGGCTATGAATCGATCGAGGCGGGCAATGATCCCAACTACACCCGGTCGTACGGCAATTCCATCGAGCCTACAACCCATACGGGCCTGTTGGCCAGCTACCGGTTCTGCGACGCGTTCAGCGCTTCGGCCGGCGTGGCAGACACCGTCAGTTCGACCATTAATGGGCGCGCCAATCCGCCCCAGGCCGAATCCTACAAGACCTACATGGGCTCGATTGCCTTAACAGCGCCGGAGAGCATGGGATTCCTGAAAGGATCAACCCTCTACGCCGGCGTCGTGAATGGCTTTTCTAATGATCAATCCGTCAACGGCGGTGGAAATCGGATCAACTATTACGTCGGCGCTACCGTCGCCACGCCGTTGACTGGCCTTCGCTTGGGCGCGGCATGGGACTACCTGCAGGTCTGGGAACAGAAATGTGAAACCTGGACCATCGCCGGCTATGCCTCCTACCAGGCGACCGAGAAACTAAGCTTCCATCTTCGTGCGGAGTATTTGGACGACGGCACCCCAGCCCTTGGGTCTGGCATATGGGCAACCCCTCCCACCAGTCTAGGGAAGGTTCTCGCTCTGACGACCACGGTACAGTATGACTTGTGGAAGAACGTCATCAGCCGTCTGGAGTTGCGTTGGGACCATTCCCTCAGCGACCAGAATGTCTTCGGCGGCACCGTCCAAGGCGAACCGAACAGGTCTAACGCCTGGCTGCTGGGAGCTAACGTCATCTACAAGTTCTAAGCTGACTTAGGACTACCATTAGGACCCCTTCCGAGAGAATCGGAAGGGGTTTTTTTGTGGCTAGTTTTGCCCACGCAGGGCAGGAATCGGCGCGGCTCTTATCACACTAAACCGCCACCTGGAGTTCTAAGTGCCATATATTAAGCATCTTACATTTTTATCCTCCGGTTGGCACGGCGAGTGCGTTAGGTCCAAAAAACAATCTTGGCGCGGTGCTGGAAGCAGTGTATCGCGGGTATCGCGGCCAGAACAAACAAACTAAATAATTATGAAGTATAATGCATGGACCTTGGCTCTAATTGGCGCGGGTGTGGTTAGCATCCCTGCGGTGTCACACGCTGAAGAAAAAGGCACAAATGCCGTTCTAAGCGCGCTCTCGGCCACGACGATCAGCGGTTACGTGGACACTTCGGCGCAATGGAATCCCGGCACCGGTAACGCCAATCTGCCCTACTACACTCCTAATGGCGTTCAGGGCGCTTCAAAGGCGGACGGGTTCAACCTGGACGTCGTGGCGATTACGCTCAACAAGCCAGTTGGTGAAGGGGAGTGGGGGGCTGGCTACAATGCCACCCTTCTGTTTGGACCAGATGCGACCGGCTACAATCCTTCTGCCGGGACGATCGGAAGCGATTTCAGCCTCAAGGATGCCTACGTGGACCTGCGCGCCCCGCTGGGAAATGGGCTCGATTTGAAGCTCGGCACCTTTGCTGAAATCCTGGGTTACGAAGTGTACGAGACCGGAAACAACCCCAATTATACGCGGTCTTACGGCTATGAAATCGAGCCCTTGGCGCTGACGGGCCTGCTCGCTGCCTACCAGTTCTCGCCAGTTATTTCCGCGCAAGGTGGCGTCGCCAACACCTGGAGCACAGGTATCAACAACCGTAGCGACCCGCCCAAGGCTGAGTCTTACAAGGCGTACATAGGCGGCGTGACTTTGACCGCACCGGACAGCCTCGGCTTTCTGGCGGGATCCACCCTGGCTGGCGGAGTCATAAATGGCTTTGATGCCGGTGCATCCCAGGCCACCAAGACAAGCTTCTACGTAGGGGGAACTATGAAGACCCCGCTCAAGTGCCTGTCGGTTGGCATTGCCTACGACTATGTTGCGTTGGCCAACGCTACCACGTTTGATGAAAACGGCGACACGGTGCTCCACAATTCGGGTTATCAAAACGCGAGCTCTCTGTATCTGCTCTGGCAGGCCACTGAAAAACTCACCTTCAATACCCGGGGCGAATACTTCTCACAGAGCCAGTATCTCGTGGGCTCTGGAATGCCGAGCCAGGCGTTCGCTGTCACTGAAACCGTCCAGTACGACTTATGGAAGAATGTGATCAGCCGACTGGAATTCCGCTGGGACCACTCGGCGAGTGGTCAGGACGCCTACGGCGGCACCCAATCCGGTTCTCCCAGCCTCAAGAACGCCTTCCTGGTGGCGGCAAACCTCATTTACAAGTTTTAGTTTGTTAATTCGTTCCTCCAAGCCCCTTCCGGGAAACCGGAGGGGGCCCTTCTTTTGCCGGGAATAGAATCACGTTGGAATTGCTTGCAAGTTAGGTTCCTCAGTTGTTATCCCATTGGGAAAGACTCACTATTTATGAACCAGAAAACCTTCCTGATGCATTCTTCCATATTGGTTTTGTTGGGCGTGGCCCTTAGCGGGTCCGCGGCGGAAACCTCCGTGGATGCCGCCGCCCTGCGTGCCAAGGCCGTATCTGTCATTCAACCGCTGCCGGACAAAATGCCGGGCGCGGAAAAAGACCTGCCGGCTGCCATTACGCTTGGGCAAAAGCTTTACTTCGACAAACGGATGTCGGAGAACGGCAAGCAGTCCTGCAACGATTGCCACCTGGTCGATCAGAACCGGGCCGGGGTGGACAACGAACCGACCTCTGTGGGTGCGCATGGCAAGCGTGGCGACCGGAACTCGCCCACCACGCTCAACGCGGGCTTCCACTTCACGCAGTTCTGGGATGGCCGCGCCAAAGACCTCGTCGAGCAGGCAAAAGGGCCGGTGCTCAATCCCGTGGAAATGGCGATGCCGGACGAGAAAGAGGTGATCAAACGCCTGGAGGCCGATGCGAGCTACCCCAAGCTATTCAAAGCCGCGTTCCCCGGCGAGGACCAGCCAATCAATTATCATAACTTCGCCCGGGCCGTCGCGGCCTTCGAGCGAACGCTCATCACGCACGATCGGTTTGACGACTTCCTGAAGGGCGACGACCAAGCTCTGAATGCCCCGGAACTTCAAGGATTAAACTTGTTCCTGACCGTGGGCTGCACCACCTGTCATGTCGGTCCGACGATCGGCGGCAACATGTACCAGAAAGTCGGCCTCGTTCACCCTTATGCCAACACTAACGACTTGGGCCGCTTCAAAGTCACCAGTGAAGATGGGGACCAATACCGCTTCAAGGTTCCGTCCCTCCGTAACGTGGCGCTTACCTACCCCTACTTTCACGACGGTAAAGCCGGCGACCTCCGTTCTGCCGTGAAGCAGATGGCCTATATGCAATTGGGCAAGGAGTTGACCGATAGCGAAATCTCTTCCCTAACCGCATTCCTTAACTCCCTCTCGGATAAGACTCGCAAAGCCGCTAAGTAAACGGCCTGGGACCTCAGCCGTAGCGACAACAAGCGCTACGGCGACTCGGTCAAGTTCACTCGCGCCGCCTAGTCACCCAGCAGCTTCTTCAAGGTGTCCCGGGCTTTGGCTTCGCGGGGCCTGTCTTCGGCCGGGGGCACAAACTCGCGCCGGACGAACTCGAAATACTCGCAGTAATTAGCCATATGCTTATCCGCCACGGGGTCGGCGCGCCGATCACGGCACTGCTCGGCGACGCGCGGGTCGTAGCTGACGCAGTTGGGGCAAACCTTCAAATCCGAGCCGCAGCGGTGGCAGGATTCGGAACGGCCCGGCGAGCCCGCCAGCGTGTATTCCAGGCCACACTTCCAACAATGACGCGTCAGTGCCATTACTGACGGCTCCCTCCGTCAAGGGCAACTACAAGGGAAAAGCTGAAATTGGGAAAGCAGAAAGCAGAAATCCGAGGCCACTTGTTTTGCATTCCGCCGTTTCCTATTTCTGCTTTCTGCTTTCTCAATTTCAGCTTTGTCTTCACGGTTTGATCGGCCAATGCTCTGATTCGGTCCGGGCGCCCTTCAGATACGCTTCGATTTTGGCCACGACCTCGGGATTCTGCCCGGCCACATTCTGCTTCTCGCCCAGGTCGGGGCTGAGGTTATAGAGTTCGAGCGGCGCGCCGACCTGAGGGCGCACGGCTTTCCAATCCCCCATCCGCACCGCCTGTTGAAAGCCGCGCTCGTGGAATTCCCAATAGAGGAATTCGTGGCCGTTGGTTTGGCCCGGGCCCAGGAGCGCCGGCAACATGGACCTGCCGTCGAGGTTCGGCGGGACCTTGGCATCCGCAACTTCAGCGGCGGTCGGCAGGAAATCCCAGAACGCCCATGCCTGGTCATTCACCGTGCCGGGTTTGATCTTCCCGGGCCAGCGCACGATCAAGGGCACGCGAATGCCGCCCTCGTATAGATCGCGCTTGATGCCGCGCAAGGGGCCGGAGCTTTGAAAGAATTTCGGGTCCACTCCGCCTTCCTTGTGGGGTCCGTTGTCGCTGGAAAAGAGGATGATCGTGCTCTCATCAATCTTCAGTTCCTTGAGCTTATCCAGGAGCTGGCCGACATAGCCATCCAGTCGAGTGATCATGGCGGCCTTGTTCTTTTCCGCCGGCGGCCACGGCTGATCGGAGTAAGGGAAATCACCGGGCACTTCCATGCCGTTGCCGGTGCGCTGGCCTGCTTCGTTGTTCGCGTGGGGAATCGTGTAGGCGAGGTAGAGGAAGAAAGGCCGATAGTTACTGAGCGGTTCCGGCTTGTTAATGCCCACGTACTTGAGCGCGGCGGACGTGAACAGGTCATTGACATACACGACTTTCCGGCCGCCCTGGTTCTCGGCGAATTCCACCCGGCCATCATAGCCCGGCTTGGCATCGGTGGGCGGGTCGTAACGCCAGAGGTAATCGGGGTAGTAGTCGTGGGCGTGTACCTGGTCCAGATAGCCGAGAAATTCATCGAACCCCTTCTTCTGCGGCAGGCCGGTAGTATCCGGGTTGCCCAGTCCCCATTTGCCGATCAGCGCTGTGCGATAGCCAGCCTCTTTGAGCACCTCGGCCACGGTCAGGTCTTGCGCCCGGAGCGCCACCGTGGCATTGCCGCGAATCATCGCGTGCCCGGTGTGCCGGCCAGTCATCAGCGCGCAGCGCGACGGTGCGCACACCGTGCTGCCGGCGTAGAAGCTCGTGAAGCGCATGCCCTCGGCAGCCAGCTTGTCGAGATTGGGCGTCTTGATCTTCGTCTGGCCGTAACAGCCCAGGTCCCCATAGCCGAGGTCATCGGCGAGGATGAAGATGATGCTGGGCTTGGGAAGGGCATAGGCTGAAACGCTGTGAAGACAAAGCAGAAATTGAGAAAGCAGAAAGCAGAAATAGGATACGGATTTCACGAATTGGCACGGATAACTCAAATCGAGGGGAAAGCAGAAAGCAGAATTAAGAAAGGGCGGAAGGCAAAACGAGTGGCTTCGGATTTCTGCCTTCTGCTTTCTCAATTTCTGCTTTGTCTTCATGTCACTTCGTATCCGCCTGCGGCTTCGGCTGCGCCTTTTCCCATTCCGCGCGCGGAACTTCTTTCGCTTCGTGTTTGAGGACGAACACGCCCTTCTTGTTACCCACCACGACATCAGGGTATTTGGGGTTGCTGACCACGCCGGCGGTCACCTGGGTGCCGACCCCGGAGTCATCGTCAATCAGATAGGGGACATATTCGGCTTGGCCTTTGGCCGGGCGCACGAGTCTGAACCAGTAGAGCACGGCGGCTGAGTTCGAATCCGGGTCGGGGCCGTCCTTGCCGTGCGCCCAGAAACGTTTGCCAGTAACAATGTCTTTCAGGCCGTCCCCGTCCATATCCACCAGCGCCAGGGCGTGGGGTTGCGAGAACTGGACGCCGTAACGGTCCTTGGAGGCGTCCTTGTTGAGGATGACATGCTCGCGGAAGGTGATGTTACCGTTCTCGCGCACCTGCTCGTACCAGGAGAGACCATACCCGTGCGCGTTGATGCAGGTGATCACGTCGTTCAAGCCGTCGCCGTTGATGTCATAAACGAGCATCTGCGCTGCCGCCGGGGCGAAGGGAAACGGGTGCCGGGTCCAAACCGGGTCGTTGGCCACCGATGCGGGCTGTTCCCACCAGGCGTCTTTGTCGATGATGTCAATGCGGCCATCACCGTTGATGTCCCCAGCCCCGGTGCCGTGGCTGTAGCGTTGGTAATCGCCCTTGGGCGATACGGGGTGGAATTTCCAGGGCGACGCCGGGTTCTTCCAATCGGCCTCGACGTAGCCAATGTAGCCGCCGGAACAGCAGAGAATCTCAGGCTTACCGTCGCCGGTAATGTCCATAAAGTCCGGCGACTCGTTGTCGAGCACGTCAAAGATGACATGCCGCTGCCAGTGCCCCGGGCGGTTCTGGGAGTTTTCGTACCAGGCGACTTCCTTGCCGGGGAAGCCATACACCAGGACATCCATCCAGCCATCGCCGTTGAAGTCGCAGGTGAAGGTCAGGAAGCAATCCGAGTAAGCGTTGTTAACCCCGAGCGCACCCTCATAGCCAGGGATGGTTCGATCCATGCCGTCGGCCGTCTTGCGCTTGAAGCTCGCGCTGGCCGGATAAATCTCGTGGCGCTTCTTGAAATCGAGACCTTCGTACCAGAAGGGGCCGGAGACGACGTCCAGCTTGCCATCGTGGTTGAAGTCGCCTATGGCGGCGCCCTCCGCCCAGAACTGGTCGGTGACGCGGATCTTCTTGAAACTGTGGAGCAGTCCGGTGGTGCCGGCGTACAGCGGTGCGGCGGCGAGGAGAATGGCGGCCAGGAGAATTCGAATCATGCAACCATCCATGACACTTCTGGCGCGGGCGGTCAAGCCGGATAAAGGAGCCGGATAAAGGAGCGCCGACCGAGGGCAGGTTCAGATTGGTCTCTCGACTGGCTGGCGGAACGGCTGGCCCTACGCCACGCCGAAGAACTTTTGGATTTCGCCCAGCACCTCCACGAAGCGGTCGATCTCCGCGGTCGTGTTGTAGAAGAAGAAGCTGGCGCGCGCGGTGGACTCGACGCCGAGCTTGCGCATCAGCGGCTGGTTGCAATGGTGCCCCCCGCGCAATGCTACGCCGCGCTGGTCAGCCACAGTCACCACGTCATGGGCGTGGATGTCTTTCAACCGGAAGCTCACCAGCCCGGCCCGCCCGATATGCGGGCCAAAGAGCCGGATGCCCTGCCCGAGCCGGGTGAGTTTGGCGTAGGCGTAAGCGCCGAGTTCCTGGTCGTGCTCCGCGATATTGTGCCGCCCGATCTTCTCCAGGTAATCCATCGCGGCGTGCAATCCCACGGCACCCGAGATGTCCGGGGTGCCGGCTTCGAATCTGTGTGGGGCCTGCTTCCAGGTGCTCCGCTGAAACTCCACGTTCAGGATCATTTCCCCGCCGCCCTGATACGGCGGCATGGCTTCGAGCACTTCCGGGCGCCCATACAAAACCCCGATGCCTGTTGGCCCGCACATCTTATGCCCCGACAAGACCAGGAAATCGCACCCAATTTCCTGCACGTCAATGGGCCGGTGCCCGGCGCTTTGCGCGGCATCCACGAGCGTCGTCACGCCGAGCTGGCGCGCCCGGGCGCACAACTCCACCACCGGATTGATCGTGCCGAGCGAGTTGGAAATATGCGTCATCGCGAACAGCTTCACCTTGCGGGTGAGGCACTCGTCGAGGCGGTTCATGTCGAGGAGGCCGATGTCGCCGGTGACGGGCAGATAGACCAGTTGGGCACCCGTGCGCTCGGCCAGCAACTGCCACGGGACAATGTTGCTATGGTGCTCCATCTCCGTGAGCAGGATTGTGTCACCCGCTTTGACGTGCTTCGAGCCCCAGGCTTGCGCCACCAGATTGATGCCTTCGGTGGTCCCGCGCGTGAAAACGATCTCGTCCGCGCTGCGCGCGTTGATGAACTGGGCAGCGCGCGACCGCGCGGCCTCGAGGGCATTCGTGGCGCGATTGCTCAGTTCGTGAATCCCGCGATGGACATTCGCGTTGTCGTGCTCGTAGTAATGCCGCAGGGCCTCGAGCACCGCGCGCGGCTTCTGCGTGGTGGCGGCGTTGTCGAGGTAGATCAGCGGCTGGCCATGCACCTGTTGATCGAGGATGGGAAAGTCGGCCCGAATGGCTGACCAGTTGACAGCTTGCTTCGGCTCGGTTGGCACGGCGGCTTCCGTAGTCATAGTCATCTTAGAGCAAACCCAACTGCAGCTTGGCCTGCTCGGTCATCATGCCCTGGTTCCACGGTGGGTCCCAGACCAGCTCCACCGCCACATCGTCCACGCCTTCGAGGCTGATTACCTTATTCTGCACGTCCTGGGCGAGCATGGGGCCCATGCCGCAGCCGGGGGCCGTCAGAGTCATCTTCACATCCACCCGGTGACTCCCCGACGGCAGCGGCGTGATGTGGCAGTCATAGATTAGCCCCAGATCGACGACATTGACCGGGATTTCCGGGTCATAGCACGAGCGCAACTGATTCCAGATTTCCTTTTCAAGCTGCTCCTGTGTGACCGGGGCGCCCGTGAGCGCAGGCTTGGCCGCTACCTCCAAGCCCAGCGCGTCGGCGTCCTTGCCTTCGATGCGGAACATGTTCCCGTTCACGATCACGGTGTAGCTCCCCCCTAGTGTCTGCGTGATGTAGGCCTTCTCCCCTTGTTTCAGGGTGACCCGCTCGCCGACGGGGATGATCGCCGCCTCGACATCGCGAACTAATGTTACTGGCTCGTCGCTGCTCATATTATCAACAAGTGGAACTATAGCCGATGGGCTGGCAGTTGTCGCGTCGGCTGTTAGGAACCGTTGCGACTGACAAATCCGAAGCCCGAAAGCCGAAATCCGAAGGAAATCCGAAACTCGAAAACCGAAACAAACGTCCTCGGGACCAGACTCGCTCGCGGCGCCGTCGCCAGCCAACCTGAACTGCCGTCAAGACCCCGCCCCCAAACCAGCGATTGGCCCTTTCGGATTTCGGGCCTCGGGTTTCGGATTTCGCCCGCCACTGACCCGCCACTGAAACCGGCGAAAACTCGGACCTCCAGGCGTCACGTCTCATCATTCTCCGTGCTCACAGGCTGCCCTTCGCCTTGGAGGGCCGCCATTACAGCATGCCAGGCGAGAATGGCACACTTGACGCGGGCCGGAAACTTATGCACCCCGGCAAACACCGCCAGCTTGCCCACGTCCCCCACGACTCGGCCGGTGGTCACCATCTCATGGACCTGCTCGAATATCTTCTGCACCTCAGCCCGGGTCTTGCCCTTCACGGCCTCGGTCAGCAGCGACGCGGAAGCCTTGGAGATGCAGCAGCCCGATCCGACGAAGCTGATGTCCTTGATGACCTCGCCATCCATCGCCAGGAACAGCTTCAACTGGTCGCCACAAAGCGGGTTGTGCCCCTGGGCCGAGCGGGTCGCGCCGCTCAGTTCGTGAAAGTTCCGCGGCTTCTTGCAGTGGTCCAGGATGACCTGCTGGTAGAGATCGCTTAGATCGTCAAACACTTTTCTTCTCCCCCACTCGCGGGTTCTGTTCCAGGCGCGCCCACACCAGCTTGTCGAGTTCCTCTCGCGCCGGAGCATACCGGATGCGTTCGATGATCTCCCCCGCAAAGGCGTGAATCAACATGCGCCGCGCCGTCTCCGCGCCGATGCCGCGCGCGCGCAGGTAGAAAATGGATTCCTCGTTCAACTGCCCGATGGTTGCGCCATGGGTGCATTTCACGTCGTCGGCGTAAATCTCCAACTGCGGCTTGGTGTCCGCCGTCGCGTCATCGGACAGCAGGAGGTTCTTGTTAGTCTGCTTGGCGTCGGTCTTTTGCGCGGCAGGCCGCACGAGGATGCGCCCGTGAAAGACTCCCTTCGACTTCCCGTCGAGAATGCCGTTGTAGTACTCGTGGCTGTTGCAGTGCGGCTGGGCGTGCTCGACCACCATGTGATGGTCAGCCAACTGGTCGCCGTGCGTCAGGTAAAGCCCATTCAGGATGCACTCGACCCGCTCTCCAGCCAACGCCGTGCGGATGGTGTTCCGGGACAGGCGCGCCCCCGTGGCAATCGAGTGCGAAATGAGGTTGCAGCCCCACCCCAGGCGCGCGTGCATCGCCGCGATATGATACGCGATCCGGCTCTCGTCCTGGAACTTACAGTGCTCGATCATGGTCTCTTCCCCCAGGACCAGCTCAGTCACCGCGTTCGTAAAGTAGGACGCGTCCTGGGTGCTGACGTAGCTTTCCAGCACAGTTGCCTGACTGCCCTTTTCGGCGACGATCAGGTTGCGCGGGTGCGACGTGGTGCCCGACTCCTTTGTCGTGGAGATGAAGAGCAGGTGGATCGGCGCCTCAGCGCGCCTGCCCGCGGGTAAATAGATAAAGCCACCGTCCTGGAAGAAGGCCGCGTTGAGCGCCGCAAACGCATTCTCTTCACCCTGCGCGCACTGCCCCCAATGCCGCTTGACCAACTCCGGATTGTCCACCAGCGCCGCCGCCAAGCTGCTGACCACCACCCCCTGCGGCTGCGGTCCGGGCGCCGACAGTTCCGGCGCGTAATGGCCGTTGACGAAGACCAGTCGGCTGGTTGCCAGCCGGCCGAAAGTGAGCTCGGCAATGGTCGCTCGCGTGGGGCCGCCGCCCGCCAACCGGAAGACCGGCCTGAAGGGCAGCTTGGCAATCGGGGCGACATTGGTGAACCGCCAATCTTCCTGCTTGAGCGTGGGGAAGCCCAGTTCGGCAAAGCGCGCGATGCCCGCCTTGCGCAGCGGCATGACCCACGCCGGCTGCTTGGCTTGCGCCTCGAACCGTTCGAACGTCTCCAGATATTGGTCGGCTTCTTTCATCGCCAGATCGGCTGTCAATTGCACCATAGTCGATATCACTCCAAAAGTCTCTCAAATTTAGACTTCTACTCTCCCACGTGCCCGGGTGTAGCGCAAGTGGCGGGTGAGGCGGGGGCAAAAGCTGAAACGCTCAAATTGGGTGGCCCCCCAGGGCTGCTCTAAAGTCGGTCCGGGCCATTCCAAACCCGAGACCCGAAGACCGAAGGCCGAAGAAGGGCGAAGAAGGGCGGTCAACATCCAACATCCAATACCTGAAAGGCAGCCGCCACCGCCATTGGATGTTCGATGTTGGATGTTGAGATCCTTCGGCCTTCGGTCTTCGGATTTCAGGGCTGCAGAACATGATCTTCCCTCAAACTGGCCGGACTTTAGAGCAGCCCTGGGTGGCCCCCTGTCCCTCAAGCCGTCCGCGAAGAATGGGACCGCCTTCCTCCCTCCCCTAACTCCCATGCCTCCCACCCGTCCCATTGGAACATCAGCCAGCAGGCAACCCAAAACCAATTATCTCTCAGCTTTCAGGCTTTTCAGCTTTTCAGCATCTCAGCTTTTCCCTTGAATGGGTGTATGCCGGCCTTAACCAGTCCAAACAATACTAGCCAGTCCGATCTTGCCCGCGACGTGGCGAGCAAGGACAGCGCCGAGGTATTGCGATTGCTCGGCACTTCCCCCGCCGGACTGACTGAGGAAGAAGCCGCCGCGCGGATGGAGCAGTATGGCCCCAACGAGGTCGGCCGCGAAAAGCATGAAGGCTGGCCGCAGCGCCTGTATATTGCGACCCGCAACCCGCTGGTGATTCTGCTGATCGTCCTGGCGACGCTCTCTTTCGCCACCGGGGATTTCCGGGCCGGCGCGGTGATGCTGCTGATGGTGGTCCTGGGAGTATCTCTCCGCTTTGTCCAGGAAACCAAGGCGAACACCGCAGCCGCCAAGCTCAAAGCGATGATCAGCGTCACCGCTACCGTGATCCGGGGCGGCCAAGCCAAAGAAATCCCGCTCCAGCAGCTCGTTCCCGGCGACGTTGTCAAACTCTCCGCCGGCGACATGGTCCCCGGCGATGTGCGGCTCCTGTCGGCAAAAGACCTGTTCCTCATCCAGGCGACGCTGACCGGCGAATCCATGCCGGTCGAGAAGACCGACGCGTGCGACGCGCGCCCGGGCGTCTCCCCCATCGAGCGCTCGAACATGTGCTTCCTCGGCACCAGCGTCGAGAGCGGGTCGGCCACGGCCGTGATTGTCGCCACCGGCGTGCAGACCTATTTCGGAAAGGTGGCCCGCAGCCTGGCCGGCCAGCAGGTCGATACCGCCTTCGACCGCGGCGTGAAGCGCTACACCTGGCTGATGATCCAGTTCATGGCGGTTATGGTCCCGCTGGTCTTCCTCATCAATGGCCTTTTCAAACACGACTGGAAAGATGCGTTCTTCTTCTCCCTGGCAGTGGCCGTCGGGCTGACCCCCGAGATGCTGCCGATGATCGTCTCGGTCTGCCTTTCCAAGGGGGCGCTGGCGATGTCGAAGAAGAAGGTCATCGTCAAGCGCCTCAACTCAATTCAGAACTTCGGCGCCATGAACGTGCTCTGCACCGACAAGACCGGCACGCTCACCGCGGACCACGTCATCCTCGAAATCTATTGCGACGTCTTCAAGAGCGAAAGCCAGACCGTGCTCCAGGATGCCTACCTCCTCAGCTACTTCCAAACCGGGCTCAAGAACATCCTCGACCGCGCCGTGCTGCACCATCAGGAACTGCACGGGGCACTCTCGCTCGATAAGATCAGCAAGATCGATGAGATTCCCTTCGACTTCACCCGCCGCATGATGTCCGTCGTGGTGGAACGGCCGGATGGCCAGCGCGAGTTGCTGACCAAGGGCGCCCCGGAGGCCGTCTTCGCCCGATGCACCCATTTCGAGAGCGAGGGCGACATTTATCCGATGGAGCCCATCCTCGTCGGCAACCTCATCGAGCAGGTCAACGACCTCAGCGAAGATGGCTTCCGCGTGCTGGCCGTCGCCACCAAGAAAGTCGAGAAGAAGGCCGCCTATGCCAAAGCCGACGAATCCGAAATGGTCCTGACCGGCTATCTCGCCTTTCTTGACCCGCCCAAAGAGACCGCCGCCAAAGCCATCACCGTGCTCCGTCAGCACGGTATCGCCATCAAGGTCCTGACCGGCGATAACGACCTCGTCACCCGCAAGGTATGCACCGAAGTCGGCATTAACGCCGAGAAGATCGTGCTCGGCAGTCAGGTCGAAGCGATGACCGACCCCCAACTGGCCGAGGCCGTCGAGGTTATCGACGTGTTCGCTCGCCTCTCGCCGGCCCACAAGCAGCGCATCGTCAAGGCCCTCCAGCGCAAAGGCCACGTCGTCGGGTTCATGGGCGATGGCATCAACGACGCCCCCGCGCTCCGCGCCGCTGATGTCGGCATCTCCGTTGATAACGCCGTTGATATCGCCAAGGAATCCGCCGATGTCATCCTGCTCGAGAAGAACCTCATGGTATTGGAGGAAGGGGTGGTGGAGGGCCGCAAGGTCTTTGTCAACATCCTCAAGTATATCCGCATGGGCGCCAGCTCGAACTTTGGCAATATGTTCAGCGTCATTGGCGCCAGCGCCTGGCTCCCCTATGTCCCCATGGCCCCCATCCAGGTGCTCACCAACAACCTGCTCTACGACTTCTCCCAGGTGCCCATTCCCACCGACAACGTCGGCCCCCAGCAGATTGCCAAGCCCCGGCCCTGGAACATGGGCGAGATCGCCAAGTTCATTGTCTGCATCGGGCCCATCAGCTCGATCTTCGACTACACCACCTACGCCATCATGTGGTTCGTCTTTAAGTGCAACGACCTCGGACTCGTGCCCCCGCCCGACTTGGTCGCCCGCTATGCCGGGGTCACCAACCCGGAAAAGACCTACGCGGCGGCGTTGTTCCACACCGGCTGGTTTGTCGAATCGCTCATGACGCAGACGCTCATCATCCACGTCATCCGCACCAACCTGATCCCCTTCGTCCAATCCCGCGCCAGTTGGCAGCTCACCATGACCACTCTGCTCATCATGGCCTTTGGGGCCTGGCTGCCATTTTCCCCGCTAGCTTCCGCCCTGGGCTTTGTCCCCCTGCCGCCCCTCTTCTGGCTGCTGCTGCTCGTCACCCTCCTCTGCTACGTCGGCCTGACCCAGCTCATCAAGATGTGGCTCATCCGCAAGACTTGGGTATAAGCCAGGCAAAGCCGCCAGTTCGCATCGGCTCCATTCCGACCCAGCCGGCATCCGTTTAGTCGGGCAAGCAGCACGAGGAACGTCGTAACCTGTGCCAGTTTGTCTCACTCTGGATCCACCGCCGCCGCCGTAGTCGCCCCATCTTGATGTGCGCCAGCAACACCGGATCATGTGGCTAGTACCTTGATAGTCCCGTAATGGCAGAGCAAGAGCAGGTGGCTTAGAACGCCGGATCTGCTGGCTTGACCCGGGCGGTTCCGAGGTTCTCCCGTTCCCAGCGAGCGGCGCTGGAAGCCGAGATCCGAAAACCGAAGGAAATCCGAAATCAGAAATCCGAAACCCGAAGGCCGTGCGTGCAGCTGTCCCCTTTCGGTTTTCGGATTTCGGATTTCCTTCGGTTTTCGGTTTTCGGTTTTCGGATCTCGGATTTCGGCCTTCGGCCTTCGGGTTTCGGATTTCCTCCGCCCCTAGCGCCTCCCCTCCAGCCACTCCCGGGCGTCGGCAATGCTCCGCTCCATCCCACCGGGCAGCCGGCGGATAATCTGGTCTATCTCGCCGCCATTGCCCGCGTCGGCGGCCTGTTCGAGCAACCGGAGCTCCGCCGAGAGGCCGTCCAGGCCGACCGACCGGCCGATGCCTTGCAGCGAGTGCGCCAGCCGGGCGAGTTCCTTCAACTGGCCGGCCGCTGCCACCGCCTTCACTTCCTCGACGCACTGGGGCAGGTCTTCCAGGAATCCCTCGATGATCCCCCGCGTGTCTTCGGCCCCCAGGTCGGCCCAGAGCTGGGCGGGTTGCTGCGGGTTGAAGCTGGCGGCCATCGGCGCCGCGGCTCCGACGGTCGCAGGCGGGGTGTGGCCGGGCCGCACCCGGCAGCGCCCCAGGACCGCGCCGAGCTGTTGCGCCGTGTAAGGCTTGCTGAGGTAGCCGTCCATGCCCGCCGCCAGACACGTCTCGCGGTCACCCTTCACCGCATTGGCCGTCAGCGCGACGATGCGGATGGGCTGGCCTTCGCCCGCGGGCCGCTCGGCTTCCCGCCGCCGGATTTCCCGGGTGGCTTCAAAGCCATCCATCCCAGGCATCTGGCAGTCCATCATGATGAGGTCGTAGTCGGTGCGCGCCCACATCTCGACCGCTTCGTGGCCATTGACGGCGAACTCGGCGGAATACCCCAGGCTCTTCAGCATGTGCTTTGCCAATCGCCGGTTAGGCTCGTGGTCCTCGGCCACGAGGATGCGCAGCCGGCGGCCGGGGTCCGCTCCGTGGGGGCTGTCCGCTCCGTCGTCAGCCGCCGCCGCCTCGGTGGCGGGGGCGGAGGTCACTGCGAGGGCGATCTCGAACCAGAACATCGAGCCCTGGCCGGGCGCGCTTTCCAGGCCCATGCGGCCCCCCATCAGCTCCACGATGCGCTTGGAGATGGCCAGGCCCAGGCCGGTGCCGCCGCGCCGCCGCGCCGCACCGCCGTCCGCCTGGACAAACGGCTGGAACAGGCGGGCGGCATCCTCGGCGCTGAGACCGATGCCGGTGTCCTGGACCTCGAATCGCAGCCGGACCTGGGCGTGGTGCGGGTTGCGGGTTGCGCTCGAATCTTCGGTGCCGAGCCGCCGCACGCGGATCTTCACCCCGCCCTGGTCGGTGAATTTGAGCCCGTTGCCGGCGAGGTTTATCAGCACCTGGCGCAGGCGGCCGGCGTCGCCCTTGAGCCAGTCCGGAATCTCCGCCGCCAGCTCGGCCGTCAGCGCCAGCCCGCGCTCCGCGGCGCGCGGCTGGAGCAACTGCACCACCCCGCCCGCCAGCTTCCGGAGGTGGAGCGGCTGCTCCTCGATCTGGAACTGGCCGCCGGCTTCGATCTTCGAGAAGTCGAGGATGTCGTTGATGATGTCGAGCAGCGCCTCGCCGCTGGCGGCGACGGTGTGGGCGAACTCGGTCTGCTGCGCATCGAGCGGCGTGTTCAGCAGCAGGCTGGTCATGCCCATCACGGCGTTCATGGGCGTGCGGATCTCATGGCTCATCATCGCCAGGAACTCGCTCTTGGCCCGATTGGCGGTGTCCGCCTGGTCCGCCATGGCGCGCACGCGCACGTTGGCCGCCGCCAGTGATTGGTTGGCCTGCTGGAGCTGCTCCGCGGCCTGCTTCTGCGCGGTGATGTCCCAATTGGTGCCGACCATGTGGGTGGCTTGGCCGGAGGCGTCTCGCTGCACCATGGCGATGGCGCGGATGTTGTGGGAGGTTCCGTCCGGCCAGAGCACGCGAAACTCGGTGTCGAAATCCTTTTCGCCCCGCAACGCCTGCTGGATTTCCTGGTCGCCTCGCTGCCGGTCTTCCGGGTGCAGTCCCGCCGGCCAGGCCTCGTAGTCGCCGCTAAACTGCTCCCGCGTGGTGCCGTAGAGGTGAAGCATCTGGTTGTCCCAGACCAGCCGGTTGTTGACCACGTCGTATTCCCAAATGCCCACTCCGCCCGCCCGCGCGGCCAGCGCCTGCCGTTCGGTCATCTGGCGCAGTTGGGTTTCTATCCGCTTGCGTTCGGTAATATCGGTAATGAATCCGTGCCAAAGCACGGAACCATCCGCTTCCCGCTGCGGCACCGCATTGCCGTAGAGTGCGCGGGTGGCGCCATCGTCAAACTGCACCCGATACTCCTGTTGCCAGGGGGATAAGTCCTGGGCCGAGGCTTGAATGGAAGCCACCACGCGGGCCTGGTCATCGGGGTGAAGCTTCTTCATTACGCTAGTGGCGTCTTCCCGCACTTCCTCCGGGCTGACGCCGTAGATCTCCTGGATGGCTTCACTGGCGAAGGGGAAGCAGGAACTGCCATCCGGGCGCAGTTGGTATTGATACACGACTCCGGGCACTCGGCTGGCGATTTTCTGGAGCCGATCCAGCGCCTCTTGCTTGGCCGCTTGCGCCCGCTTGGCGCTGGTGATGTCGCGCATAATCCCCACCGCATGCCAGCCGCCC
This sequence comes from uncultured Verrucomicrobia subdivision 3 bacterium, assembly GCA_903912925.1. Taxonomy (GTDB): domain Bacteria; phylum Verrucomicrobiota; class Verrucomicrobiia; order Limisphaerales; family UBA8199; genus PALSA-1440. The sequence continues at coordinate 21,907 of CAIWJG010000735.1, forward strand.
TCGACGTGGATGGTCGAAAGCGCTAGCTGAATCGAGAGTTCCTGGCCATCCTTTCGTCGCGCCTCCATCTCGATAATCTTGCCCACGGCGGCCCCCTGCCCGGTCTGTCGAAACGCCGGGAAGGCGGTCTGATGCGGCGCGTGATAGCGCAGCGGCGCGAGGAGTAAATGCAGGTCCTGCCCGATGGCTTCCGCGCTTGTGTAGCCGAGAATTCGCTCGGCGGCCGGGTTCCAATGGGAGATTCTGCCTCTCGGGTCCATCATCACAATGGCATCCTGGGCCGCGTCCGTGATGGCGCGCTGGCGGGATTCGCTCTGCCGCAGGTCTTCCGCCGCCTTTCTGAGCTCGACAAATACGGCCACCTTGGCGCGCAGAATCTCCGGCACCAGCGGCTTGATCAGGTAATCCACCGCGCCGAGCGAGTAGCCCTTCGCCACCATCTCATCGGTCTTCATCACGGCGGTCAAAAAGATGATCGGTGTCAGCCGGGAGCGTTCCCGCGCACGGATCATCCGGGCAGTTTCAAAGCCGTCCATCCCGGGCATCTGCACATCCAGCAGGATCATCGCAAACTCCCGACCGAGCAATTGCCGCAGCGCATCCTTCCCGGATTCAGCCTTTACCAGGTGGTAATCCAACCCGTCGAGAATGGCCTCGAGACTGGTCAGGTTGGCGGACACGTCATCTACCAGCAGAATATTGATGGGGTGGGGGGTGGTCATAGTTTTCCTGGCTACGTTGGGCTAAGGATCATCGCCAAGCTGGAAGCTTGGCGAGACAGTCGCAAGCCGGAGGCTTACGCTACTTTGCAGGTTGGCGGGCAGGTCATCTGCCAGCAGAATACTGATGGGGTGGGCGGTCGTCATAGTTTTCCTGGCTCGCAGCGTTTCGGGGCGGCGATGCAGCGTCCGCAGTTCCGGTCCGTCTTGCGGTAAATCTTGTTGCGCGGGTCCAACTCCTCGAAGCACGGTTCGTTCGGAGAGAACTTGAGCGACTCCTTCTCGCCCAGGCAGAGGCATCCAAACATCACCAGGCTCTGGTTCAACAGCCGGCCCACGCGATACTCCAGTTTCTGGTCGAAATAGATCAGCACGTTGCGGCAGAGGATGACGTGGAACTCGTTGAACGAGCTGTCGGTAGCCAGGTTGTGCTGCGCGAAGATGATGTTCTTGCGCAAGTCGGACGCGAAAATCGCGCTGCCATCCTTGGCCGTGTAGTAGTCGGCCAATGTCCGGACCCCACCTGCCTCTGCGTAGTTGATGGCGTAGTTCTTCATCGCATCGAGTGGGAAGATGCCCGCCTCGGCCGTGCCGAGCGCCGTCGCGTTCATGTCCGTGGCGTAAATCTTGCAGTGGTCGTAGATGCCGCACTCCTGCAACAGGATGGCCAGCGAGTACGCCTCCTCGCCCGTCGCGCAGCCCGCCAGCCAGAGGCGGAGGAAGGGATAGGTGCGCAGCAGCGGCACGACGTGCGTGCGAAACGCGAGGTAAAAGGCCGGATCACGAAACAGGGCGGTGACGTTGATGGCCAGCGCCAGCAGAAACCGTTCGAGCGCGCCGGAATTGTGCAGCACGCGGGCCTGAAGGGCCGAGATGGTCTTCACCCGCTCGGCACGCACGCAGTCGTGGACACGGCGCCGGATCGAGGACGGGGCGTAGCTGCGGAAGTCGTAGCCGCTGTGCTGGAAGACTCCCTCCAGCAGCAGGGCGATCTCGATGTTTTCCAACTCGGAACTCATGCGGCTTTCTCCGGCACGGCCAGCTCGGGGTATTCCGGGTAATATTTCACGATGCACTCCGGGCACATGCCGTGGCTAAATTGGGCGGCACTGTGGGCGGCGATATAACTCTCGATCTGGTTCCAGTGCCCCCGGTCATCGCGGATCATTTTGCAGCCGGCGCAAATCGGCAACAGGCCGCTCAGGATTTTGACTTCGGTGGCGAGTTTGGCGCGCTCCTGTTCGGCCCGGTCGCGCTCGGCCATGCTCTCCAGCAGAGCCTGATTGACCGCCGCCAAGGCTCGGATCTGTTCTTCCCGATCCGCTTTCAATCGGTAAAGGTCCACAAACACCCGCACTTTCCCCCGCAGAATATCCGGAATCACCGGCTTGAGCAGGTAATCCACGGCCCCCGTCTCATAGCCTTTGAAGCGCTCGTCGCCCGTCACCGCGGCGCCGGTGATGAAAATGATCGGCACCGACTTCGACCGTTCCCGCTGGCGGATCAGCCGGGCGGTTTCCAAGCCGTCCATCAAGGGCATCTGGACATCGAGCAGGATGACGGCGAACTCGGCCTTGAGGAGCTGGCGCAAGGCATCCTGGCCGGACTCCGCCAGGATCAGATTCTGGCCCAGGGGCGCGAGCACCACTTCCAGCGCGGCGCGGTCCTCGGCGCGGTCATCTACCAGGAGGATATTAGCGAGGGGAGTAGTCATATTCAGTGGGTATCTTTGGTTTTAGATTGGCGCTTAGGCGGCGGCGCACCCGGGCAGTCGTAAATCGTAAATCCGAAACGCAAGCGTCGCGCCTCGGAAAACACTGGCCAGAATGAGGCATTGGTGCGAAAGTCCCAATGGGTTCTATGAACATCGGACAAGAGCTAAAGGCTAAGCGCACGGACATTCTGCATCTGGCTGACCGACATGGCGCCACCGACGTGCGGATTTTCGGCTCGGTTGCTCGGGGTGAGGCTCGTTCGGATAGCGACGTGGATTTCTTGGTTAAGATGGGGCCGGAACGCAGTCTGCTTGACCATGTGGCGCTCTGGCAGGATTTGGAGGATCTGCTAGGCCGCAAAGTGGACTTGGTCAGCGAAAAGGCGCTGCATCGGCTGATGCGGGACCAAGTCTTGAAAGAGGCCGTGCCGCTATGAAGAATCCGGAGCTCTACCTGATCCACATCCAGGAATGTCTGGCGAAGGTCCAAGCCTACACGCGCGAGGGGCGGGCGGCGTTCTTGGCAGACACGAAGACACAAGAGGCGGTAATTCGGAATTTCGAGGTCATCGGCGAGGCGGCCAAGCGGCTGGCCCCGGAATTCACCGTCCAATATCCCCAGGTGCCCTGGAGGAAGATCGCCGGGTTTCGCGATATCCTCATTCACGCTTACGACCGGGTGGACGTGGAGGAAGTTTGGAACATCGTCGAACGCGATACGCCCGGACTGGTCGCGCAAGTCCAGCTCATACGGGATGACTTGACCCGGCAGAAGCAAAAACCGCCTGGGGCGGCATGATCGGGCGTAACTCACGTTATCGGAGCGCGGACATTCTTGTCGGCGTGTTCTCCGGTTGCCCATGCATGGCCTGCCTGCGCCGCAGCGGTCGTGGCTGGCAGACCAACCGACCGTTAAACCGAAATCCGAAACCCGAAAACCGAAAAGGTCCAGCCGCCCGCCCGTCCTTCGGATTTCTGATTTCAGATTTCCTTCGGATTTCGGGTTTCGAGCTTCGGATTTGAGCGCTGCTCTGGCCGATCTCCGCAAGGATGACCGGGCTTGGCAAGAATACCGGCAAGAGATGGAACAGTGGGAAACCACGGGGAATGATGGGCTGTGAGGGTGCCGCCCCAGCGAGGCAGGGCGAGGTTTGGCTGTTTGACTTCGATCCGATATCTGGCAAACTGAGGGAAGATGAATGCCGTAATTGCCGATCATTCCCCGGTCGCCATTTGGAAGCGGGCCATTCAGCCGGAGAGGGCGAGTCTCGCGCCCGCCGAGGCCCGGGCCATCTTGCGCTTGAGGCTTTCCCCGCTGGACCTTAGCCGGGCCGATGAACTGGCCGCGAAGGCCCGGGCGGGTGGATTGGCCGCTGAGGAAGAGCGGGAAATGAGCGACTACGTGGCTATTGGCGGCGCGCTGGAGTTTCTCAAGTCCAAAGCCCGATTGTCGTTGAAGCGCGCGCGGTCGGCCGCCGCCTGACAGGCGCAGGTGGACGCACCGCTCAAGGCAGAAGTGCGGCAGCGGGCGGGTGCTCGTTGTGAGTATTGCCAGTTCCCGGAGGCCTTCGCTGAACTGCGGTTCCAGTTGGATCATATTATCCCTCAGCAGCACGGCGGGCCGACGGCCTCCGCCAACCTCGCGTGGTCGTGCCTGCGTTGCAACAAATACAAGGGCCCAAACCTTTCCGGGATTGACCCCGCCACTGGCCAGATGGTTCGCCTGTTTCATCCTCGCCTCGACCGCTGGGCCGAGCACTTTGCCTGGGAGGCAACCAAGCTCTTGGGGATCACCCCCGTGGGCCGGACCACAGTCGCGGTCCTGCAAATCAACCGGACGGATGCAGTATTGGTCCGCGAAGCGCTGATGGAGGAAGGCATCTATTTCGCCCAGGACGTCAAGGGTTAACGCTTTGATCTTCGATTTGCGACTGGGTGCCGGCCATCGCTTCGCGCCGCCAATCGCCAATCGCAAATCCGTTTGTGTTCGGGCGCACGGACGGGTAATACTGCCCATAATGAACACGGTCCCAGACCTCCAATCCAAACGGGTGGAGATTCTCAGGCTAGCGGCGGCGCATGGCGCGTCAGCGGTGCGTGTGTTCGGTTCGACCGCGCGCGGCGAGGCGGGACCGCGCAGTGACGTGGACCTTCTGGTGCAGATGGAGGCGGGCCGCGACTACTGGTATGACGACCTGATGGGCCTTCCCGTGGCGAAGGCCGGCGCCGGCGGCAACCGTTCCGAAACCGAAGTGATGGACGCTGAAGACCCGC
>CAIWJG010000736.1 GCA_903912925.1 uncultured Verrucomicrobia subdivision 3 bacterium
GGTCGGATACCGCCGCACGCTAAAGACCCAGAGCAGCCGCCGCTCTTCGCGGCGCAGGATGCCACGCTGGATGAGCCGCTCTACGGCCACCTGGTAAATCTCTTCCTGTTGGAGCGCCATTTCCCGCAGCCAGAACATCACAGTCTTGGGCTGTGGCGCGGCTTGGAAATGGCTCAGCCAAAGGTCGAGCAGTTCGTCACCCGTCGGCGCCGGGTTGATGACGGTCAGTTCGTGCAGGTCGGTGTCAATGCAGCCAGCGAGCGACAGATCGAGGATAATCGCGCCGGCCAGCGCATAGCCCAAAGCGTTGAACGGCAGAATGAGTTGCTTGCCGGTCTGGTCGTCCAGCGCCAGCAACACGATTTCTTCCGCAAGGGTTAACCCGTGGGAACGGTTGGGAGTTTCGGGGGCGGTCATAAAACAACTGAATGGTGATTAAGCCCGACGGGTAGCGCAATCGCAAAATGACGCCGGAACGTAAAACGTGAAACGTGAAACGTGAAGGGAATCTGACAGCGGGCGCCACCCAACGATGACGCCCACGGTCAAGCCGGCAGGTTCAGCCGAGCCGATCAGCATCGAATCCTGACCGTGAGCCGGTTTCGCCCGCCGCACCGCTCGTAATCTATCTGTTCGGACAACTTGCGGATCAGATGGATGCCGAGACCGCCGGGAACGCGCTGCTCGGCCGGTTGATTGATATCCGGCTCGGGTGCCTTAAGCGGGTCGAACTCGTGCCCGTCATCTTCGAGCACCAGCCGGAGCGTCCCGGGATGAATCTCCAGTCGCAGCCGGATCTCGTGGACGGCGGTGTCGTCGTAACCATATTTGAGAATGTTGGTAACCATTTCCTCGATGGTCAGGTTGGCAAGATAAACCGCCTCGTCACCGACGCCACGCGCTTCAATGAACCGCATCGCTTCCGCCGTGACGCGGCTCAGGTCGTCGTGTCGGTTATGAAACCGCCGTTCAAAAATGGTGCCGGGCTCAGTGCTCATCAGAATACGAGATTTTCACGCCGCCGACTCCAGTGTCGAGCACGAAACGTGAGCCGTGAGCCGTGAAACGTGAAACGTGAAGCAAAGGCGAATGACAGGGCACGCCCCCAGCTCACGTTTCACGTTCCCATCGTAGCATCGAACGTGAGTTCGATCATTATCTGGCTGCGATTTCGGATTCCCTTCACGTTTCACGTTTCACGTTTCACGTTTCACGTTTCACTTTCGGCTTTCGGGTTGACCATCACGCAAAGGCGGACAAGAATGTCCGCGCTCCAGTCACCCATGCCAACAACATTGAAAAAATGCGAGCTGCGCACCGGAGGCTTTATCCGGGCCACCGTCTTTGCCCGGGGCGAAAGCCGGCCGCTGGCTCCCGGTCCCTGGAACGGTTGATTATGGCCATCCTCAAGCGCGTGTTGCTGTCGCTGGTCCTGTTGAGCGCGGGGGCGCTGACTTTGTTGCTGTCCGACCTCCACTCGCGGGAAGGCGCGCGGAACCGGAGGGGCGAGCGACCGTCCAGCATACCGGTGGCCTTGCTCAAATACTGCTCCAACCCGTTGCTGGACGACGCCGAACGCGGGGTGTTGGAGCAGTTGGCGGCGGCGGGCTATCGCGACCACGAGCGGTTGGACCTCGAACGGTTCAGTGCCGAGGGGGATCTGGCCACCGCCAACTTGATCGCCAAGCGCATGACCGACGGCAGCTTCAAGATGGCCATCACCGTCAGCACGCTGATGCTGCAATGCGTGGGCAACGCCAACAAGGACGGCCGGGTCGTTCACGTGTTCGGCGCAGTGACCGACCCCGCCGGCGCGGGCGTCGGGATCCAGCAGATGAACTCCACCAACAAGCCGCCCTGGCTCGCCGGCATTGGAACCTTCCAGCCGGTGGAGCAGATTCTGCGGGAAGCTAAACGCCTCTGGCCCGACCTCAAAGTCGTCGGCACGATATGGAATCCGGTCGAGCGCAATTCCGAGGCCTGCACCCTGAAGGCCCGGGAGGTCTGCCGCGCACTGGGCCTGCAGCTCCTCGAGGCCAATGTGGACCAAAGCAAAGACGTGCGCGAAGCCGCGGACTCGCTGGTTGCTCGCGGGGTTCAGGCCTTTTGGAACGGCGCCGATGTCACGGTGATGACCGCGACCGCCGCCCTGTGCGAGGTGGCCCTCAAAGCCAGGATTCCCGTCTTCTCCAACACCAGCGGCCAGGTGCGTGATGGCACGCTATTCGACCTGGGCGCAAACTATCTGGAGGTAGGCCACTGCATCGGCGCCATTGCCGCGTCCATCCTCGACGGAACGAATCCGGCCACGCTCACCATTACCAACTTCATGCCCGAGCGCGTGATGCTAAATAAACAGGTCCTCAAACAAATGCGCGACCCGTGGCGGTTCACTGACGACCTCATCGCCCGCGCCGACTTGATCCTCGGCGAGGATGGCCGGGTGGAAAAAGAAGCGATCCCCACCGCCCGAACAGCCGCCCTCGCTCCGGCGGGCCAGCATACGATCGGCCTGGCTTACTTTGGGCCCGACGAAGGCACCGACAACGCCATCGCCGGCCTGATGGAAGGTCTGCGCCAGCGCGGCCTCGTGGAAGGGCGCAATCTCACGGTTCAGAAAATGCACGCCAATGGCGAAATCAGCAGCATTCCGGCAATCCTCCAATCGTTCGATGCCAGCACCGTGGACGTGATCGTCCCCTTCTCGACCCCGGTCCTGGCTGCCGCCTGCGCCGGCGTGCGCCGAAAACCGGTCGTTTTCACCTATTGCTCCGACCCGATCGCGGCGGGCGCCGGCAAGAGTTTTGAGGACCATCTGCCGTTCGTCACCGGCGTCGGTTCCTTTCCGCCGGTCGCGGAAGCGCTGACGGCCATGAAACTGATGTTTCCGAAGCTCAAGCGGATCGGCACCCTTTACAACAATGCGGAGGCCAATTCCGTCAAGGTCGTCTCCGTGCTCCGCGAGCTTTGCCAGAAGGAAGGCCTCGAATTGATCGAGGTGCCGGCCAACGCCACGAGCGAAGTCGTGCCCGCCGCGCAATCGCTCGTCGCCCGCAGCGTTGACGTCGTCTATCTGCCCGGCGACAATACCGCCTACCAGGCCTTCGACGGTCTCGCCAGCCAACTCGCCGGGGGACACGTTCCGCTGGTAATTGACAGTCCGGAGTTCCTCAATCGCGGCGCCCTGGCTGTCGTGGGCGTCGGCTATTATCAGAGCGGATTCGCGGCGGCGGAGCCGCTGGCACGCGTGCTCGCCGGCGAGAAACCGGCCGCGATCCCGTTGCGAAATGTCACCGAGAAGAAGGTGGCCTTTAACCAGGACGTGGCTCACAAACTTGGCATCACATTTCCACCGGCAGTGCTGGCCATGCAGACCGCCGAACCCCAGGCCGCCGCACCGGCCAGGCAACCGCTCCCCAGGCGCTGGCAAATCCAGGAAGTCTCCTACCTCGAGTCGGTCATGGTGGAAGACGCCATGCGCGGGCTTCGCGAGGGGCTCAAGGAAGCAGGGCTGAACGACGGCACAGATTTCACGCTGCGGACCCTCTGCGCCCAGGGTGACATGGCCGCGCTGGGATCGCTCTTCCATTCCGCCCAGGCCGCCGGGGCGGATCTTTACGTCGTCTATGGCACGCCTACACTCCAGTCCGCCATCCGGCAAGTCCGTGCCCCGATCGTGTTTACGGTGGTCGCCGACCCTTTGCTGGCGGGAGCCGGCAAATCTGACCAGGACCATTTACCGAACCTTACCGGCGTTTACACCCAGGGACCCTACCAGGAGATGGCAGAACTGCTGCAAACCCACTTCCCCAAAATCAAACGAGTTGGCACCCTGTTTTGTCCGTCCGAAGCCAACTCCGTCGCCAACAAGGACCTGTTCGTCCGCGAGGCCAGCCGATATGGTCTGACCGTGGAGACGGTGCCGGTCAACAGCCCCAGCGAGCTGCCGGACGCCGCCCTGGCGCTGTGCAGCCGCCAGCTCGACGCCGTAGTCCAGATCGTAGACAATCTCACTGTGGCGGGCTTTCCGGCGATCACCCACGCGGCGAAGCGGGCACGCCTGCCGGTGTTCGCCTGCCAGGGCGCTGCCGCCCAGCAAGGGGCCGCTGTGGTGCTGGCGCGCGACTATGTTTATGCCGGGCACGAGACGGCGATCAAGGTGGCGCGGGTCATGCGCGGCGAGAGCCCGGCGCGAATCCCGTTCTCGCCGCCCTCCACGACGCAGAAGCTCGTGAACCGGCAACAAGCCCGGGAGTGCGGTTTGAACATTCCCGAAGCGCTGTTGCGCGAGGCGAAGCAAGTGACCACCCCCGCCCAACGCTGACCCGCGCACGCTTATGGAAATTACCCTGATTCGAAACGCGGAACGTGAAACGTGAAACGTGAAACGTGAAGGGAATCCGAAATCGCAGTCAGATAATGATCGAACTCACGTTCGATGCTACGATGGGAACGTGA
>CAIWJG010000737.1 GCA_903912925.1 uncultured Verrucomicrobia subdivision 3 bacterium
ATTGGCAAGCCAACGGGCAGGGCGGTGGCGCGCCAGACCGGCTAAAGCCGGGACTCCGTGCCAGGAACTCGCGAATGCGCCCGCTGCGGATTCCTCAGTAAAGAAAGGCTTTAGCCTTTGCTCTTTAGCCTTTAGCCTTCTCGCCATGCCTGACGCTCAACCACCCGTAATCGGCACACCGCCACCATCGGGTGCTGACGATCATCCGGCGCCGCTTGGGCCGGAACCGGCGCACCAGCCCGGTATCGTGCGGCAGTTGCTCGCCACGCTGCTGAGCCTCTGCCTGGCATTGTTTCTGGCGGATGCGGTCGTTTCCCTGGCGGATGATTCATTGAGCCTCCTGTTTGGCGTCCACCTTCTGGCGGCGGTCCGTGGGGTGGTCGCGTTGCTCGTCCTGCTCCTGTCGGTCGTGATTTACGGCCTGATGGGACTTACTCCTATGATTCCCAAGCGGCTGTGCCTCCCGATCGCACTTTTCAGTCCTATCGGCTCGGTTCTCGCAATCCCTTTGGCGATATTCTTCTATGGCCGGCTTGGGCAGATTGGCTGGGTCCTTTCGCTCTGCCAGGTCGTCCTCGGCCTGAGCCTACTCGGCTGGGTGCTGGGCGGAACTAAACTCCGCTGGCCGCTGGTGAGAGCGAGCCAGCTTGGGTCGCGGGGCTTTAGTTGGCTGAACCTCACTGGATTTCTACTGGTGAACGTTTTCGTCCTCCTGCCCGCCGTCGCGGTTTATCTTGTCGGTTGCGGTGCCGTGGCGGTGGACCATTTCAGCGAAGGTTTCCTGGCGCTGCGACCGGGCGGGCTCACGGTGCAGGTGAGAAGCTACGTTCGTAACGACGGCAAGAGGGTCCAGTTGGTTCCCATGGCGCATGTCGGCGAGGCCGATTTCTACCAGAAGCTCTCCCGGTCGTTCCCCACCAACTCCGTGGTGCTGATGGAAGGGGTGACGGACGAGAACAACCTGCTGACGAACAAAGTCACCTACAAACGAATGGCGACCTCGCTCGGGCTGGCCGAGCAACACGAGGAGTTCAACCCCGTCCAGGTGGAAATGGTCATGGCGGATTTGGACATCAAGGAGTTCACCTCGGAGACGATTGGGTTCCTCAACCTGACGATGCTCTTCCACGCGAAGGGCCTGACGGCGGAGACGGGGCTGAAGATGCTGCGTTTCTCGCCGCCGCCTCATTTTGAAGTGCGGCTCTGGGATGATCTTCTCCATAAGCGCAATCGCCACCTCCTGGAGGAACTGCGGGTCCGGCTTCCGGCGGCGGAGCAAGTCATCGTGCCGTGGGGAGTGGCGCACATGCCGGGGATCGCAGAGGGAATTCAGGCTGCCGGCTTCCGTTTGGACGGGACCCGGGAATACACGGTGATCCGCTTCCGTTTCCCTGGTAGCAAAAGCAAGGGCGAGCGGAAGGCGGGGGGAACAGGGTGAATGCAGAAGGCAGAATGCAGAATGAAGAAACGGCAAAGCCACCCTCATGCGACATCAATGCGACCCCAAAGCCACCCCCATGCGTGTTGCTAGCCAGGCAGTAGCCACCCCAAAGCCACCTTGAAGCCACCTTGAAGCCACCTCAAAGCCACCTCAAAGCCACCCCCATGCGTCCCTCATGCGTCTATAAGGCTCCTACAAAGCGCCAACAAAGCTACCCCGGGGCGAAGGCAGAAGGCAGAATGAAGAATGCAGAAGGGGAGGCGGAAGGCGGAATGCAGAAGCCGGAAGGATCGGGGGCGAACACCGAACGCCGAACATCCAGCATTGAACATCCAACCTCCGGCGGCGGACGGACTGCTATTGACAGTCTCGCTGGGCGGGGTATTTAGATGTCAGCGCGTTTGGGTCGGGTGGCCGGTAATGCCGGGAATCGTGGCCGCGTGATGAGGATCGGAATTGGACGGATGATTGCGAACGAAAACATTAGTAGTCAGTCTATCTTATGGAAATTATTACTTGCCACGAAATCTGCAAAAATGTCATCGGGTCCCCTTGCGCAGTCGGGAAACCGGGGCTAAAGGTTTTTGCCGGCACAGCGAACCCTGAGAATGGAAGTTGGTAGCCTTGCGCGGTATGTGGAAGGGCAATGGCCGGAGTTTACCATAGCAAAAGCGATTTAGAGAAGTGTCAGCGATATTCCCAAAGTGGACGAATCGGCTGCCGGTGATGATTATCATCGGCGGGCTGATGACTGCTACCGCCGTCGTGGCGGGGGCTTGGTATTACCTGACGCCCAAGTGGTCGCGGGTCGGGTATCAGCCGATTCAGCCGGTGGCCTTTTCCCATGCGACTCATGTGGACCAACTGGGCTTTGATTGCCGTTACTGTCATAATGGGGTGGAGAAGTCGTGGTATTCCAATATCCCGGCCAGTTCGACCTGCATGAACTGCCACGGGCAGGTGCTTAAGGACGATCCGCGGCTGGCGCTGGTGCGGCAGAGCGCGGAGACCGGGCAGCCGATTCCCTGGGTGCAGATTCACCGCGTGCCGGACTTCGTCTATTACAATCACTCCGTCCACGTCAACCGTGGCATCAGTTGTGTGGAGTGCCACGGGCAGATCAACAAGATGGATGAGGTTTACCAGGTGCAGCCCCTGAGCATGACGTTCTGCCTGGATTGCCATCGCGACCCGGCGGCCAAGCTGCGTCCCTTGGACAAGATTACCGACCTCAATTGGAAATGGAGCGATAACCCGACCGTGAACGCCGAGCAGCAACGCAAGAACGGCCAGAAGTTGATGCAGGACTGGCATGTGCAGTCGCTGCAAAACTGCTCCGCCTGCCACCGATGAAAGCTAGCCCTCATATTGAACTGACCCAAGCGGCTGCGCGGCCGGCGATTCCCCCTCGCCCCTTCGGAAGGGGAGAGGGTCGGGGTGAGGGGTCTCTCGATGATCGGCGCACTGCTCCAGCCCAGACCAATTCAGCGCCGACTGACGCCGGCGGCTACGCTTCCACGGGGCCGCGCTACTGGCGGAGCCTGGACGAGCTGGCGGATACGCCGGAGTTCCGGCAGTGGGTGGAGAACGAGTTTCCCTCGGGTGCCACGGAGATGAGCGACCCGGTCACGCGGCGGCACTTCATGAAGATCATGTCTGCCTCGTTCCTGCTGGCGGGCGTGGGGCTGACGGGTTGCCGTCGGCCCGTGTCGAACATTCTGCCGTTCAGCAAGCAGCCGGAAGGCTACCTGCACGGCGTGCCGCAGTATTACGCGACGGCGATGCCGACGCGCGGCGGGGCCATCCCGCTGGTGGTCAAATCCAATGACGGCCGACCTACCAAAGTCGAGGGCAACGCCCTGCACCCGGACAGCAATGGCTCGACGGATCGCTTCGCGCAGGCCTCGGTGCTGGACGTGTATGATCCGGACCGGGCGATGCATTTCAAGCAGGCGGGCAAGGTGGTGACGCAGGCGGCCGCGCTGGACTTCCTGAGCGGGCTGTCGCGGCAAATGGCGGACAAGCAAGGCGAGGGCCTGAGCTTCCTGATGGAGCGCAACTCGTCGCCGTCGCACGCGCGGGTGCAGAAGCTCGTCGCCGGGCGGTTCCCCAAGGCCAAATGGTTTGTCTATGAACCGGTGGACTTCGACATCCATCGCGAGGCGGCCACGCTGGCTTTCGGCAAGCCGGTGAAGCCTTACTACCGGCTGGACCAGGCCAAACGCATTGTGGCCCTGGACTGCGATTTCCTGGGCGCTGAGGAGGATCTGCACCGCCTGATCCGCGACTTCGCGCGCGGGCGCAAGGTCGAGTCGCCGGACAAGGCTCGGGGCGAGGACCTCATCAACCGCCTTTACGTGGTGGAGAGCCTGATGACACTGACCGGGGCGAACGCGGACCATCGGCTGCGGGTGCCGCCGAGCGCGGTGCTGCCTGTTGCGGCTGCCCTGGCGGCGCTAGTCATCCCGCAAGGTGGCGGCGAGCTGGCCGCGGCGCTGACGGCGCTGGGCAAGCCTGCCGGGGTGGACCCTAAGTGGATTTCCGAATGCGCGAAGGATCTGGCGGCGCACGCGGGCAATTGCATTATCGTCGCGGGGCAGCGGCAACCGCTGGCGGTGCATCTGCTGGCTCATGCCATGAACGCCGCGCTGGGCAACATCGGCAAGACTGTCGTGTTCCATGAAGCGCCGGCACCGCAGGAAGCGGGCATCGGCGAACTGGCGCGGGCGTTGAACGCGGGCGAAGTGGGGACGCTGGTAGTCCTCGGCGGCAACCCGGTCTATAACGCACCGGCGGACCTGGACTGGGCGGCGACCCAGCGCAAGGCCAAGCTGATCGTGCGAATGGGCTCACACGAGGACGAGACATGCCTGCTGAGCGATTGGAGCATCCCGCGCCTGCATTATTTGGAGTCGTGGGGCGACGCGCGCACGAGCGACGGTTCGCTGGTGCCGATTCAGCCGCTGGTCGCGCCGCTGTTTGAGGGGATGACCGAGCTGGAACTCTTGGCCCGGTTGGGCGGGCTGGAGCCCAACGGCAGCTACGAGATCGTGCGCGAGACGTTCCGCACTGTGACCGGCGGGGGCGATGAGGATTGGAAGCGGTTCCTGTTCAACGGATATCACGAGGGTTCAGCCGCCAAGCCGGTGGAAGTGGTTCTGGCGGGCGCAGCAGTGAATGGCGCGTTGCAGGCGGTGAAGCCGGAAGCTGCCACTGGGAATTTGGAAGCGGTGTTTCATGTCCACTACTGCGTGGACGATGGGCGCTACAACAACAACGGCTGGCTGCAGGAATTGCCTGAGCCCATCACGAAGGTGGCTTGGGAGAATCTCATCCAGCTCAGCCCGAAGACGTTCGAGAAGCTGGGGTTGGTCAACCAGGGCGCGGGCAGCGGGACCACCGAGGCCTCACTGGTGAAGGTGGTTGTGGGCGGGCGGGAAGTGGTCGGCCCGGCCTGGCTCCAACCCGGCATGGCCGACGGCACGATCGGCCTGGCGCTCGGTTACGGCCGACAGCACAGTGGCCGCGTGGGCCGCGGCACGGGCTATGATGCGTATCGCGTGCGCACGAGCGCGGCACTGCATTGCGCGCGCGGCGTCTCGCTGACGCCACTGGACAAACTGCACCCCGTCGCGACAGTGCAGCACCATTGGTCAATGGAAGGCCGGCCGGCAGTGCGCGAGGCGAACCTCGAGCAGTATTTGGAGCACCCGGACTTCGCTCAGGGCATGCAGATGGAGGCGCCGCCGAGCACCCAGCCGCTTTACCCGAATCCCTTTGACGAGGCCAAGAAGCGCGGCGTGCATCAATGGGGAATGGCCATTGACCTCAATTCCTGTGTCGGCTGTTCCGCTTGCGTGATTGCCTGCCAGAGCGAGAACAACATCCCCATCGTGGGCAAAGACCAGGTGGCCCGCAGCCGCGAGATGCATTGGCTTAACATCACGCGCTACTACGCCGGCTCGCCGGAGGATCCGCAGGTGGCCATGCAGGCCATCCTCTGCCAGCATTGCGAGGCGGCACCGTGTGAAAGTGTTTGCCCCGTCAACGCCACGACCCATGACGACGAAGGGTTAAACGTCATGGCGTATAACCGTTGTGTTGGGACGCGCTACTGCTCGAACAACTGCCCGTATAAGGTGCGGCGGTTCAATTTCTTCGATTACAACAAGCGCCCGCTCGACCAGCTTAAGGGGCCGTTCTACACGACGCCGCTGCTCCACAGCACGGACGGCCAATGGGACGTGCTCCGTTGGTTGAAGAGCCAGGAGGCCAGCCCGCGGCCCGCTGAGGAGTGGGAACTGCTCAAGCTGGCGAAGAATCCCGACGTGACCGTGCGGATGCGCGGCGTGATGGAGAAATGCACCTATTGTACGCAGCGCATCCAGCAGGCGGAGATTGCGCAGAAGGTCAAAGCGCGCGACAGCGGCAACGTCGAAGTGCCAGAGGGCACCTTCAAGACCGCGTGTGAGCAGGCCTGTCCAGCGGAGGCGATTGTGTTCGGGAATCTGAAGGACGAGAACAGCCGAGTGTCGCAGCTCAAGGCGCAGCAGCGGAACTACAAGCTGCTGGATTTCCTGAGCACCAAGCCGCGAACGACTTATCTCGCGCGGGTGCGCAATCCCAATCCGCACATGCCGGACTATCGGCCGATGCCCGCTACCTGGGAGGAATACGAGAAACGCCACGGCGACCCGCGGGAGCGCCTGGGCGAGGAAGCAAAGCATGGCGAGCATGCGGCGGCGGCCACCGAACGGAAGGGGGAGGCTAAGTGAACGGGCAAATGAGCACGGCCGCGATCAAGGTATCGGCACCGCCTCCTGAACTGGAGCGCATCCCGCTGGTGGAGAATCAGCGGTCGCCCGGCTGGATCACGGACAAGGTGGCTGGGGTTATTGAAGGCAAGACGCCTGTGTGGTGGTGGTGCGCGTTCATTCCCAGCCTGATGCTGGTGACGATGTTGGTGGCCATGATTTTGTATCTGGTCACGACAGGCGTCGGCGTCTGGGGTCTGAACCACCCGGTCATGTGGGGCTGGGCGATTATCAATTTCGTCTGGTGGATCGGCATTGGGCACGCAGGCACGCTCATCTCGGCCGTGCTGTTCCTGCTGCGCCAGCGGTGGCGCACCTCGATTAACCGTGCGGCAGAGGCGATGACCATTTTCGCCGTGATGTGCGCCGGGATTTACCCGGTGATCCATGTCGGGCGCGTTTGGTTTGCGTGGTGGCTGTTCCCGCTGCCGAACTCGAACAGCATCTGGCCGCAGTTCCGCTCGCCTTTGATGTGGGACGTGTTTGCTGTCTCGACGTATTTCACAGTGTCCCTCATGTTTTGGTACGTGGGCCTTATCCCCGACCTCGCGATTCTACGTGATCGATCCACGACCAAGGCGCGGCAGTTTATCTATGGCCTGTTCGCGTTGGGCTGGACGGGGTCCAACCGCCATTGGAGCAACTACGAGAAGGCCTATCTCATCCTGGCCGGCCTGGCGACGCCGCTGGTGTTGTCGGTGCATAGCACCGTGTCGCTCGACTTCTCAGTGTCGCAGCTTCCCGGCTGGCATACGACGATCTTCCCGCCCTACTTCGTCGCGGGTGCCATTTACTCGGGGTTCGGCATGGTGCTGACTCTGATGGTGCCGTTGCGGAAGATGCTCAAGCTGGAGGAGATCGTCACCATGCGGCACATTGATCTGATGTGCAAGGTGACGCTGGCGACCGGCTCAATCGTCGGCTACGCCTACATCATGGAGTATTTCATCGCATGGTACAGCGGCAACCCTTACGAGCGCTTTACGTTCTGGAGCCGGCTGTTCGGGAAATATTGGTACGGCGGGTGGGCGATGCTGGTGTTTAACGCGGTGGTGCCGCAGGTCTTCTGGTCCAAGAAGGTCCGCCACAACCTGGTGGCGGTGTTTATCGTATCCATCCTGGCGAACATTGGCATGTGGTTTGAGCGGTTCGTGATCGTCGTGGGTTCGCTCTACCAGGATTTCGTGCCGGGCAATTGGGGCTATTACAAGCCGACCTGGGTGGACGTATGCACCTTCCTGGGCACCTTCGGGCTGTTCTTTACGATGTTCCTGCTGTTTATACGGTTCCTGCCGCTGATCGCCACCTCGGAAGTCAAGGGCGTGACGCCCCAGGCCGATCCACATCATCCGTTGGGCGGGGCGAAAGGAAAGGAGGTCCTTCACCACGCAGGGTGAGGTGAAGGAATTGCCATGAACAGCTCCTCCAAATCTTACGGCTTGATCGCCGAGTTCACCACCGCGGCGGATATTCTGCATGCGGCGCAGAAGGTGCGCGATGCCGGCTTTTCGCGCTGGGACGTGTTCACGCCTTTCCCGATCCACGGGATGGACGGCGCGATGGGAATTCGCAACTCGCGCGTGGGCTGGTTTTCCTTCCTGGGTGGGGCCACCGGCTACACCAGCGGGATGTTGATGGTGTGGTACATGAACGCCTACGACTACCCGATCGTCATCGGCGGCAAGCCGATGTTCAGCCCATTCTATCCTTTCATCCCCTGCTTTGAGCTGACCATTCTGCTGGGCGCGTTCGGCGCGGTGCTCGGCATGATGTTCCTGAACCGCCTGCCTCGCCTGCATCATCCGTTGCTGAAGAACCGGCGGTTCGCGCAAGCAACGCACGACAAGTTCTTCCTGGTGATCGAGTGTGATGACCCGAAGTACTCGGAGATTGTAACCCGCAAGCTGCTGGAAGCTACTGGCAGTCAGCACATCGAGTTGGTGGAGGACTAATGCGCTACTTCCTTGCCATCTTTGCCCTCTGCGTGCTGGCCATCGTCGGAGTCCTCGGCTTCCGCGGCAGTCACTCGCGCCAGCCGTCGCTCTACATCTTCCCGGATATGGAGCGGCAGCCCAAGCTGCGGCCCCAAACGGCCAATGCTTTCTTCGATACCGGCATGAGCTCACGCCTGCCAGTGGCGGGAACGATCGCCCGCAGCCAACCGGTCCAGGTCGGCCCAAAACTCGTCTATCCCTGGGAGGATTCGCCGGTGGTAACCGGCCGTGTTCCGGGCACCACCAACTTTGTAGAGTGGAATCCGATGCCTGTCACTGCCGAGTTGCTGCAGCGCGGGCAGCAGGTCTTCGACATCAACTGCGCCGCCTGCCACAGCAAGCTGGGCGACGGCAATGGCACGCCCAAGCGCATCGGTGCCATGGCGGTAGTCGCCAACTTGCACGACAAGCGGATCGTCGGGCTTACCGACGGTGAGCTCTTCAATACTGTCAGCTATGGCAGAAACCTGATGCAGGGTTACGCCGGCAACCTGCCGATTCGGGACCGCTGGGCAGCGATCGCGTATTTGCGAGCGCTGCAGTTGAGCCGCCTGGGCTCGCTGGATGATGTGCCCGAAGCAGCGCGCTCAGCTCTCAAGAAATAGACTATGAGCACACTTTCTCATTCTGGCGGTCTGCCGCCCCTGGATCTCTCCCGATGGAGCAAGGTGCCCGGTTTGCTGATCGGTGCCGGTGTGGTGCTCTGCCTGATCGGGGCACTGCTGAATCTGAAACAGTTCGGCTATTCCTGGCTGTTGGCGTTCATGTTCTACCTGAGTCTGGTGCTGGGGTCCGCGTTTCTGGTGATGATGCATCATCTGTTCGACGCGAGCTGGTCGGTGGGAATCCGCCGCTTCTGCGAGCACTTGGCTTGCCTGGCGTTCCCTTGGATGGCGATCTTGTTCCTTCCCATCGCGCTGCTGGCCCCGAAGATCTACCCTTGGATGAGCCTGGACCCTGCCCAGGACCATGACCTGGCGGCGAAGTGGCCCTTGTTCACGAAGCCGGGCTTTTACCTGGCGGCGGTCCTTTGCTTTGGAGCCTGGGCGCTGTTCACCTCGCGGTTGCGTTACTGGTCGCTGAAGCAGGACGAGGACGGCGCAGCTCGCTGCACCTACAAGCTGCGGTTCCACTCGTCCTGGGGGATCGCCGCATTCGCATTCACCCTCACCTTGGCGGCAATCATGTGGATGAAGGCCCTGCAACATCAGTGGTTCTCCACCATGTATGGCGTGTACTACTTTGCCGGGTCTGTCTGGGTGGCGCTGGCCACGGCGTATGCGATTGCCATGATCCTCGACCGGCAGGGTCTGATCCGGGACATCATGGGTGCCGAGCAGTATTACTTCCTTGGCTCGCTCATGTTCGCCTTCACCGTCTTTTCCGCCTACATCCACTTCAGCCAGTATTTCGTGATCTGGAACGCCAACATGCCTGAGGAGACCTTCTGGTATGTTCTGCGCGAGAAAGGTTCCTGGTTTGCCGTCGGGCTGGTGTTGATCTTTGGGCACTTCCTGGTGCCGTTCCTCGCGCTGCTGCGCATCAATGTGAAGCTCATGTTCAAGTTCATGCTTCCGCTCTGCGCATGGATCGGGCTGATGCAGTACGTGGATCTCTCGTTTAACATCATGCCGGTCCTGCACCCGAATGGCGTTGCTCTCCAGTGGGTTTGGCTGGATGCGGGCTGCCTGGCGCTCATGGGTGGTGTGCTGGCCAAGGTCTTCGTGCGGGATCTGAATCGCCACCCAGCCTACCCGGTGAAAGACCCGAGGCTGGCTGAGGCTATGGGCCTTTACCCTGAAGTACCCAAAGCAATGGCGGAGGAGGAGCTTACGCAGACAGGCAAGCTGTCCGGCGCCCAGCCGCATTCCAGAGGAGGTGGACGATGAGTTCTCAGCCTGCTCGTGAGCGCACCGGGCTCGCCTACGTTATCGGCATCCTCGGCTCGCTGCTGATTGTCGCCGCGCTGGTCTGGGCCATGCAGCGCTACACCCAGCAGCCACCGTTGGGCCAGGACCGGGTAGTCGTGCGCAAGAAGGCGCTGGCGGACCTGCGCGCGACGGAGGTCGGTGAACTCGCAAGCTACGGCTGGCTGGACCAACCCAAAGGGGTGGTGCGCCTGCCAATTGCCGATGCCATGCAGCTCGCGTTGCGCGACTGGCAGAACCCGGCAGCCGCCCGCTCGAAC
The DNA here is from genome assembly GCA_903912925.1 of uncultured Verrucomicrobia subdivision 3 bacterium. GTDB lineage: Bacteria > Verrucomicrobiota > Verrucomicrobiia > Limisphaerales > UBA8199 > PALSA-1440. The sequence continues at coordinate 10,438 of CAIWJG010000737.1, forward strand.
CTTATTGCCCGCGTCGAAAAGGCCACCGCGGCTCCTCCTGCAGCTCCGGCGAAGCCCAGCGCGTTCGAGTAGGCAACGGCAGGGTGGAGGAAATTATGAAGGATGAAGTATGAAGTATGAACCCGAACCATCCGAAATCCCCATTCATCATTCATAATTCATCCTTCAACCTTCCCCCTTCTGTCGCGCCCGATGTCATTGACGCCTCCTGCCGCCTGCCCCTGGTAGTGCTGTTCCTCAGTGCGGCGGTATGGCTCCTGACCGCCTCAGCGTTTGGACTCATTGCTTCGATCAAGTTTCATGCGCCCGGTTTCCTGGCGGATTCGGCCTGGCTGACCTATGGGCGCGTTCGCCCGGCAGCCGTCAACGCCATGCTCTACGGCTTTTGCCTGCAGGCGGGCTTGGGTGTCGCGCTGTGGATGCTGGCCCGCCTTGGCCGCACCACACTGGCGGCCCCGTGGATGGTCATCGTCGGCGCGCTTTGTTGGAATCTGGGAGTCGCAGCCGGGGTAGTGGGGATTCTTGGTGGCGGCAGCACGGGCTTCGAGAATCTGGAAATGCCCGCCTACGCCGCCGCGCTCGTCTTTTTGGGTTACCTGATGATGGCGTTCTGGGGCGTGCTGACCTTCCACCAGCGGCGCGAACGTCAGCTCTACGTCTCGCAATGGTTCCTGTTCGCCGCCCTGTTCTGGTTCCCTTGGATTTACTCGACGGCAAACCTCGTGTTGCAGGGCTTTGGGGCACGAGGAATGGCGCAGGCGGTCATTGCCTGGTGGTATTCCGATAATCTGCTGGTGGTCTGGCTCGCGTTGGTCGGCCTGGCGGCCATCTTCTATTTCGTGCCCAAGCTCCTCAACCGGGAACTGCATAGCCGCTATCTCGCGCTTATGGCCTTTTGGATGTTGATCCTCTTCGCGAGCTGGGGCGGAATTCCCGCCAGCGCGCCCGTGCCGGCTTGGATGCCCACGCTGAGTGTGGTGACCACCGTGCTGGGTGTGATTACCGTCATCGCTGTGTTTGTCAACGTGTTCCGCACCACAGGCGGGAAGTGCTTGATGCGTATGAGCAATCCGTCGCTCAAGTTCATCGGCGCGGGCTTGGCATCTTTCGTCGTCGTCGGATTCGCGAGTGCTGTGACGGCATTGCCCGCCGTCAATCAGGTCACCCAGTTTACCTGGTTTACTATTGGCAAAGGCTTGCTGAACTTCTACGGCTTCTTCGCAATGGTGATCTTCGGGGCAATCTATTACATCGTGCCGCAGCTCATGGGGCAGGAGTTTCCGTTCCCGAAACTGGTCCGGGCGCATTTCTTCACAGCCGCGCTTGGTGTTCTGTTGTTTGCTGTGCCGCTGGCCGTGGGCGGCATCGCCCAGGGGCTTAAATTGCAGCACGCGGTCATTTTCGCTGATATCGCCAAAGGCACATTGCCCTTCCTGCGGGCGAGCACCGTGGGCGATCTGATGATGGCGCTTGGTCACGTCATGTTTCTCGTGAACCTGGGCGGCCTGGTGTTTCAGTTCTACCGTGGCCGCGCGCTTTCGGCCTGGGCGGAGGCTACGGCCGAGATCAAGACTGCGGAGGCCAGGCCATGAATTACGGCCCGCTGATCTTCCTCGCGGCGTTCTTCGCGCTAGCTGGCTCATGGTCCGGCTTTGTGCTGACCCCTCAGTTGCAGATTGGCCGCCTGCAGCAGACCAACACCATCGGAAACCCCACCGCGGCGTATCCCGTGGCTCGCCCCGGTCTGGCGCAGCAGGGGCTCGATGTCTATCGCGCCAACGGCTGCGCCTATTGCCACAGCCAGCAGGTGGGCCAGACCGGCACGGTTCTGGAGATTGCGCTGACCGACGCCGGAACCAACCATCCTCCCATCATAGCGGCCCTGCTCAAATTGGCCGCGGCCCCGGCTGACGGGCCGACGGTGCTGACGGCGCTGCCGCAGTTGGAGGCGGCGCGAACCAACGGCGGCAGCGCGATGCTTCTCGACGGGCTGCCGAAGGCGTTCCTGCGCAGTTCGAGCCGGGAAGGTGCCAATGCGGCCATCAAGGCTCTTTACGCGGCCGGGGCTAAAGCTCAGCTCTGGATCGTTCCGGTCGGCCCCGACCTCGCGCGCGGCTGGGGCAGCCGGCGAACCGTCGCAGAGGATTTTCTCTTCGAGGCGCCGGTGATGCCCGGCTCACAGCGTGTCGGGCCGGACCTCGCGAACATGGGCACGCGCCAGCCGAATGTTAACTTGCACTTGCTTCACCTCTATGCTCCGCAGCTTCAGATGAAGGGGTCAACCATGCCGCCGTATCGGTTCCTGTTCGAGAGGCGCAAGATAGGGCTTGAGCCCTCTCCCGAGGCGCTGGTGCTCCCGGCTGAGGTGGCGCCTCCTGCCGGTTATGAAGTTGTGCCCAAGCCGCCAGCCAGGGCGCTGGCAGCGTATTTGGCTAGTCTGCGTGCTGACGCCCCTCTATTCAACGCGCCCCTGACAGTGCCAGCCTCGGCCACGCCAGCAACCTCTACCAACGCTGCCACAACGGCTGCCTCCGCGAAATGAGCGCCCAGCCCCGCCCATCCACTTTAACGGCCGCGGAGACCGCCGAACCCAGGGCAGGCGACATCGCGTTACCGCTCTGGATCATCGTGTTGCTGTTCCTGCTGCTCTACTGGGGCGTGGTCTATTTCGACCAGTACAGCGGCGGGTTTAGCCCTGAGGTTTACATGCCCTGCCGCTCCACGGCCGAGCTGGCCATGTATCAACCGCCTGCTGGCGCGCCGGAGTTTGCGGGAGGAAAGACCGTCTATGAGAATGTCTGCGGCCTGTGCCATGGAACTGATGGGATGGGCAAGCCAGGTCAGGCACCGCCTTTCGTCAACTCCGAATGGGCGTTAGGCAATCCGAATCGCATGATTCGCATCCCGCTGGCCGGCTTGACGGGCCCGATCCAGGTGGCAGGACAGCAATATAACCTGGCCATGCCGGCCATGGGTGCCGCGCTGCCCGATGACGACCTCGCGGCGGTCCTGACATACATCCGCCAAAGCTGGGGCAATAAGGCTTCCGCCGTCACACCTGAACAAGTAAAGGCCGTGCGGGCCGAGATCGGCAACCGCACGCAGCCCTGGACGGCTGAGCAACTAAACGCCATTCAGTAGGTCGCGGGGTGTCTCGCTCGGATTTGCCCGATGGCCCACCGGGCGTGCTCGGAGACCAATGGCTCCGTGTCCTCTGCCGCCTTCCGCAGCGGGGGCAGAGCCTGTGCATCGCCGATATTTCCCAAAGCCACGCACACATTTCGCAGCAGCCCGCGACGCCGAGTCCGCAGTATGGGTGTGCCGGAGAATCGGTCCTTAAAGCCGGCCTCGTCCAGCGACAGCAACTCCAGTAAATCGGGCTCGGCCAGCTCCGGGCGCGCGTGCGACTTCATCAATTGCCCCTCGCGGGCGAATCGGTTCCAGGGACATGCCTCCAGGCAATCGTCGCAGCCGAAGATGCGGTTGCCAATCGCGGGCCGCAGGTCCAGGGGAATGCTGCCCTTCAATTCGATGGTGAGGTAGGAGATGCAGCGCCGCGCGTCGAGCTGGAACGGAGCGGTGATCGCCGCCGTCGGACAGGCGGCGATGCAGCGCGCGCAGGAGCCGCAGCGGTTCTTCTCCGGCGCATCGGGCTCCAGCTCCAGCGTGGTGATGATCTCTGCGAGGAACACCCAGTTACCAAGCCGGCGGCTGATCAGGTTGGTGTGTTTGCCGATGAATCCCAGCCCAGCGCGTTGGGCCAGATCGCGCTCCAGCAGCGGCCCGGTGTCTACGTACCAAAGCGAGCATGTGCTCTCGCCGCCCAACTGGTTAACGAAATCCGTGAGCTGCTTTAGACGCTCGCCCAGGACGTTGTGGTAATCGCTGTAGCGGGCGTAGCGCGCGATGACGCCGGATTGGCGATTGGCGATTGGCGATTGGCGATTGTCAACCCTCACCTGCGTCGCCGCTTGCTGGGACGCCACAGATGCTCTCCCCGGGTCAAGAGCGCTTAGGCACGGGGCGAAAGAGCAATTGAGATCGTGGTAACTCGCCGCCAGCGTGATGATGCTCCGCGCACCGGCCAGGACGTGCTGCGGATCGACTCGCTTCGGCGCGTTGCGCGCGAGCCAAGCCATCTCACCGTGGCGCTCTTCGGCCAGCCATTGGTGGAAACGCGAAGCGGATTCCGGGGCGCGAGCGGAGGTGACGCGGCAGTCGTCGAAGCCCAGTTCCCGCGCCCTCTGCCCAAGGGCGACCTTCATGGCTGGGCCGACTGTGCCATGTGAAACTGATGCACCACGTGCTGCGCGACTTCACGGACCGACCGCATCTCGGTGTTCACCAGCACATCGGCTTGACGGTAATGGGGCTCCCGGGCCGCCAGCAACTCGTGGATCTTGGCCAGCGGATCGGGCTCGTTTAGCAGCGGCCGGTGATCGTGGCCGCGCACACGCTCCCAAATCGTTTCCGGCGAGGCCCAGAGGCAAATCACAAGTGCGTGCGTCTTTAGGCTGGCGAGGTTAGCCGGGTCAGCCGGCAACCCACCCCCGGTCGCAATCACCGTCTGGTCTCGCCTCGTCAACTCTTCGACAATCCGCTGCTCCCATTGCCGAAATGCCGGCTCGCCGTCCTGGACGAAGATGTCGCTGATAGACTTGCCGGCGCGCGCCTCGATGACGTGGTCGGTATCCAGAAAGGTGAAATGCAGCACATCCGCCGCCAGCCGTCCCACGGAAGACTTCCCACTGCCCATAAACCCGATGAGGGCAAGATTACGGATCGAACGCGCACCTGTCATAAATAATTAGTTAGCGCATTTCCGCTCGCTTGGCACGCAGTTTCTCGGGACGTCAGACCTCCTGACATACCAATGGTTTCCTCGAAATACTGAGAAGTTTTTCGGCGGGAGTGTGTCACAAGTCTTTGCGTGTGCAAAGCGTCGCACTGGCAGAATCCCCGCACGCGAAACGCA
>CAIWJG010000738.1 GCA_903912925.1 uncultured Verrucomicrobia subdivision 3 bacterium
ACTAAGTGAGATTACTTTAGCCCTCAAACCGAAATGCCGCATGCCTCGGAAATCGCCTCCATCAGACCCCAGCTTTGCGGGAAGCGAACCCCCACATGATCAACCACCGTTACAGCCACAGAAAACTCTGCGATGCGCACGATTGGCGCGCCGTCGCGCTTTAGCGCTTCAACGATCCGACGCGTTATGCCACCATCCGGCCGATGGCCGCGTATGCGCTCACAATATTCACCGGAGCATTCCTGCTGTTCCAGGTGCAGCCGCTCATCGGCAAGTACATCCTGCCTTGGTTTGGCGGGGGGCCGGGCGTTTGGACGACCTGCATGCTGTTCTTTCAGTTGCTGCTGCTGGTGGGCTACGCGTACGCGCATTTCAGCTCGCGTTGGCTTAAACCGCGTATGCAGGCCGTCGTGCATCTGGTTCTGCTGGCCGCCGCCTTGGCCTTGCTGCCGATCACTCCGGGTGATTCCTGGAAGCCGCACGGCGGGGGCAACCCGACCCTGCAAATCCTTGCGCTGCTGGCCGTAAGCCTCGGCCTGCCGTATTTCGTCCTCTCTGCCACCGGCCCGCTGATCCAGCAATGGTTCAGCCGCGCGAGGCCTGGCGTGTCGCCTTACCGGCTTTATGCGCTCTCGAATGTCGGCTCGCTGCTGGCCCTCCTAAGCTACCCTTTCTTCTTCGAGACGCATTTCACCCGGAAGGCGCAGGCCGGGCTGTGGGCGTGGGGCCTCGGCGCCTTCGTACTGTTTTGCGGCTTCTGCGCGCTGAGAGTGTGGAAATCCGAAACCCGAAACCCGAAACCCGAAGGAAATCCGAAACCCGAAACCCGAAACCCGAAGACTGAACCGGGCGTGGGTGAAATCGGGAGCGGGGGAGATGCGGTTGTTGCCGATGTCCCAGTTCGACCTTCGGATTTCGGACCTCGGCCTTCCTTCGGTTCTCGGATTTCGGTTTTCGGATTTCCCCGTCTCCTCTGGCTTCTGCTGCCGGCATGCGCTTCGGTGCTGCTGCTGGCGACGACCAACAAGCTTTGCCAGGACGTGGCGGTGATTCCCTTTCTCTGGGTCGCGCCGCTGGCGCTGTACTTGTTGAGCTTCATTATCTGCTTCGACAGCCCGCGGTGGTACGTGCGGTTCCCGTTCGCGCTGGCGCTCATCGCCGCCCTGGGTGGTTTGTGCTGGGCTCTCTATAACGGCAGTGACCTGGCCCTCTACGGACAGGTGGCAATCTATTGTGGCGGACTCTTTATCTGCTGCATGGTCTGCCACGGCGAGCTTTACCGGCTCAAACCCGACCCGAGCCATCTGACGGGCTATTACCTGATGATTGCCGCGGGCGGCGCACTGGGTGGCGTGTTAGTCGCAGTCGTCGCGCCGTTGATGTTCACAGACTATTACGAACTGCACTGGGGCCTGTTCGCCTGCGGACTGCTCTTCTTGACGGTTTGCGTTTGCGAGCGCGCGGGGAGGTCGAATTTGAACGAGTGGCGCTGGCTGGCGTGCGCGCTGGCCCTTGCGACCTTCGCCGGACTGGATCGGATGCTGGCGTGGCTGCCGGCGCATGCCCCCACGATCGCCAAGGGCTGGTTTGTCGGCCTTCGCATCGGCTTGGGGGGCCTTTTGGTTTTCTGGGTGGCCGGCTGGATTGCTCGCCGGCAGTTCCGAAGCTTCCGGCATTGGCACCTGCTGACTTGCGCCTGGATATGCCTGGGCCTGATCGGTCTGGGGGCAATCCTCTGGCGCGAGGCGCACAACTCCGGCAGTGAGCGGGTTTACCGGTCGCGCAACTTCTACGGCGTGCTGACGGTGTGCGAGTATGAGAAGAAGGACCCCGAGTCGCATTACTTCCTGCTCCAACATGGCCGGATCACGCACGGCCTGCAGTTTGTGGACCCGGCCCAGGCGATGTCGCCGGTCAGCTACTACGGACCGGGAAGCGGGATCGCCCTCGGGGTAGCGGCGCTGCCGACCGACCGCCGGCGCTTTGGCGTGGTCGGCTTGGGCACGGGGACGATGGCGGCGTTTGGCCGGTCGGGGGATTACCTGCGTTTTTACGAGATTAACCCGCAGGTGCAGGCGGTGGCCACGTCGTGGTTCCACTATCTGACCAAGTGCGCGGGCAATGTCGAGGTGGCCCCGGGCGACGCACGCCTGTCACTGGAGAACGAGCCGCCGCAACACTTCGACCTGCTGGTGCTCGATGCCTTCAGCAGCGACGCCATTCCGGTACATCTGCTAACCAGGGAGGCCTTCGAGGTTTATGCGCGCCACCTCAATCCCAACGGGGTCATCGCGGTGCACATCTCCAACCATTACCTCGACCTTGAGCCGGTGGTGGTCAATCTCGCCCGCCACTTTGGCTACCAGCTGGCGTCCATCGACTTTGACGAGATCGACGAAGAGTGGTGGCTCTATTCCTCGACCTGGGTGTTGCTGTCGCGCAACGACCGGATCATCAACTCGCCCGCCATCCGCGGCGCCGCCAGCACCGTGAAGACTAATGACACCCGGGTTCCGCTCTGGACCGACGATTTCGCCAGCCTGTTCCAAATCCTTCGCTAAAGGCTTCAACCGTATGACCAAACCCTCCTCTACCCTGCCGAACCCCTTTCTGGACGCGCAAGCCGGCTCGCGTTCCTGGTCGCCCGGCTGGTTAACCGCGCGGCCGGCTTTGACGGTATTCCTGCTGTGCCTGGTATTGGGCCTGCCAATTGTCGGGTGGCGGGCTAAACGGCATGCCGATGACGCCCGCGCTCGTGCCCGGGCTGAGGCGCTGGCCCGGTGCGCGACCCTGGAACTGCAGTTCAATCAGGCGGTGTCCGCGGTGGAAGTACTGGGGGCCTTGGCCAGGCAGAGCGGCGGCACGATCCCCAATTTCCAACAAGTCGCAGCGGAGGTGCAGGCCGCCCACCGCGGCTTGGCTTCGCTCGAACTGCAGCCGGGCGGCGTCGTCAGGGACATCGCGCCCCGCGCAGGCAACGAGCGCGCCCTCGGCCTCAACCTGTTGACCAACCCGACCTACGGCCCGGGCGCCAACGCGACGATCCAGAAGCGCGCCCTCACGCTGACCGGGCCACTCCCACTTTATCGCGGCGACGCCGGCATTGTGGCGCGGCTGCCGATCTTCGTGCGGGGACGCGACGGCCGCGAGGCCTTTTGGGGGTTTGTGGCGGCGTCGATGCGGCTATCTGAAGCGATGACCCTGGCGCGGGTGGACGACTTGACAAAGCTGCGTTACCATTACACGATCTTCGCGCCAGCCTCCGCCGGCAGGAAGCCGGTGACCATTGCCGCGCACGGCGGTTTGTCGATCCCCGATGCCGTGCAGCAAACCATCCGCACCCAGGATCTGGAATTTCGCCTTGCCGTGGAGCCGCTAGGCGGCTGGGTCAGCAGGACCCGGCTGGTGCTGGAATGCGTGTGCGTGCTCGCCGGTGCCGGCCTGCTCTGCCTGCTGGTTAACCTGCTGGAGAGCCGCAACGCGGTGGAAATGGCCCTGGCGGAGGCAAACCAGCGACTCCTGCGCGAGACTGAGGACAAGCAACAGGCCCAGGACGAATTCCGCTCTACCAGGGATGAAGCCGCCACCACGCGCGCGGAGCTTGACCTTACCCGTTCCGCTTTGCAAAGCAGCACCACGGCAGAGCTTCGTCTGCAAGCGGCGCTACGCTCGGCCGAGGAGATGGCACAAACCCGATATGCGGAGTTAGAGCAACTGCGCTCTGCGCATCAGCAGGCCGAACAGACTATCGCCAGCCTCCAGGCCCGGCTGAAGGCCGCCGCCCAGAACGTAAAGGAAGCCCCAAAGGCCTTCCAAACTCAGCTTGAAGCGGCGCAGGCAACCATCGCCGACCTGCAAGCCCGATTGGAAGCTGCCCTGCGCCCGGAGCGGGAAGCGACGGAACCCGATGCGGACGAGACTCAGTCAACGGGCGAGACTTTCCCTGGACCTGGAGGCGATCAAGACGGCCTCCTCTCCCCATCCCTCTCCCCCTCTGAGGGGGAGAGGGTGCCGAAGGCGGGAGAGGGGTTGGACCAAGGCCCTAATGCGCAGCCAGAGGCTATGGAAGCTCCCCAGGAAGCGAGTACTGCTCAGGCCGAGGAAGATGCCATGGCCGCGAGCGCTCCGGTCGAGCCGGTCAGCGATCCAGTACCAGTCAAGGCTCCCGAGCTGGAACCGGCTGCACCGGCTGCACCCGAGACAACTCCAGTGCCCGCCGCGCCGCCACAGTCGGAGGCGCCGCCAGCCAGGAAGTCTCCCCGAGCACCCAGGCGCAAAAAGGTCCAGCGCAATGACCAGATGGACCTCTTCAAGACTCCGCCCGCGGCAGTTCCAGCACAAGCTGCACCTGTTGTGGACCCCGCGCCGGAGGCACCGGCTGGCGAGCCTCTGCCGAGTGCCGCAGTCGAGCCCCCGGTGCCTTCAGCGACAATCGCGCCTGTCGAGCCGCCGCCGCTCACGGCTGAAATGACGGAGGAATCCCTCGCGGAACCCAAACCTGCTTCCAAACCAAAGGAAGAGCATCGGCCACGCCCTCTGCCGCCCCCGCCCCCGGTGAATCCCGCGCTGCTGCGCAAGGCCGTGAACCTGATTCTCCCTCTATTTACGGGCAAGGATCCCGGCGCGCGCGACTGCCTGAAAGCCAACCGCGCCACGTTCCGTTCCGCCTTCACCGCTGAGGCTTACGTCGAGTTCGAGCAGTGCGTTAAGGGCGGCGACTTCGATGCCGCGCTGGAGCATTTGAAGAAGGCCACTCGGAAGCACGGGATCTCTATGTAGGCGGGGGTATCCTATTTGCTGCCTGGCAAGGCAGCAATTCTCATTATGGAGGAGAAGGGGACACCGGGTGAGGGCACCCGGCCTACAAGAGGGCGGTTTTGCGCGGGATGTAGGCCGG
>CAIWJG010000739.1 GCA_903912925.1 uncultured Verrucomicrobia subdivision 3 bacterium
AAAAATCTAAGATGCGCACCTCCAATGCTCCACCATGAAACGGGGGTTGATTGTGGACGCGGGTTGCGGCAGATTGCGGGCATGAAAGCGAGCCGCAAGCATCAGCCGGTGGCACTCGGCGCGTATATCGTGGCGGACCCGAAGGTGTGTCACGGCAAGCCGACGTTCAAGGGCACGCGCGTGATGGTTTTTCAGGTGCTGGAGCAGGTGGCCAGCGGCACGCCGTGGGAGCGGATCGTGTGGTCGTGGCGAGGGAAGGTGCCGATGGTGGCCATCACCGAAGCGGTGAAACTGGCAAGCCGGCTGTTCCAGGAGGGAGAGGTTTTTCAGGCGCATGCTGGTCATAGACGAGAACATCTCCGAGATCGAGGTCTGGCGGCTGCGTGAGCGGGGAGTCGCAGTGCGGCAGATCGGGACCGAGGTCGCCTGCCGCCGATGAGTGCGGGCGTTGGCCGGTATGAGACCAGAGACCTCGCGATTTCTCACCATGAGGTTAGCACCCAACTTCAGTTGGGTAATCGGGGCCTCCTCCACTGCGGCCCAACCGTTTTAACGATTTCGTGTGACCACTGCGGTTGGCATCCGCGTGAATGCGCGCGAGCACGCGGGAAGGAGAAACCGCTAAAGCGGTTCCAGGGCCTCACTGCCCGCCACACACCCAACTGAAGTTGGGTGTTATTGAGAGGTGCAGGTTTCCCAATGCCCGATGCTTTCCCGTTGAGCAGGTTGGCAGGCGGAGAGCGGGTAAGTGGTGTGGGGGCAGTTGGGAGGCGATGGCCAGGAACCAGCCAACTAGTCCGAAGGGCGTCCGAAGGGTATCCGAATGGTATCCGAATGGTATCCGAAGGGTATCCGAAGGGTATCCGAATGGTATCCGAAGGGTATTCGAAGGGTATTCGGAGGGATTAATGGGTCGCTGCGGCGGTTCGGCGGGGTCTGGGCTGGGATGGCGGCGGCGGGGTGCGGGGGAGAATGGCGGCGAATGGATAGGGCAGGCTGCGCCAACCGTTTACTTGCTGCACGATGCGTAGGAAGATCTTCGAGCCGGGCCACGGCATGTCCTGCTTGCCCAGGTACAGCGCCGTGATTTTGCTCTCGCCTCGGACCGGGGCCGGGATCGTGCCGAGGTAGCGGAACTTGTCGCAGTATTCCCTGCCTTGGTTGAAGGGGGCTGAGGCGAAAATGAGGATGTGCGCGGCAGGCGCTTTGGACACAGTCAGTTTGAGGGTGAGACGATCGCGCTGCACAGTAATGCGAAACTCCACCACTGGGTTTGGGTCGAACCGCGGGCGCTCGGGCGGATAGTCCAGCGGGGGCAAGCCGAGCGCGGCCTGGTTGCGGTTGATGGCGGTGAAGAGCATTTGTCCGGTCAGGGACCCGGACTGGCCGCCCTGCGGATGGCTGCGGACCTTCCTGCCGTAGGCGCGCCAAGCCTTGCGCTGGTCCTCGGTGATATAGTTCCACCGAGCCGAGGCCGCGCCGAAATCTGACTGGGAGCGTTGCTGCGCAGCGGTGCGGGGTTTTCGCGAGGGAGCGTGCTCACGCTCGCACTGGCCAAACCGGCTCTTAAAGGCGACAACTGAGCCGCGCTTGCCACTCTTGGGAATGTCGAAAGATTTCATAAGGTCATGTCATAAACTATGCACTGCGCTGCCGGCTGGGCGTCTGTGGTCAGACCGTCGGCTCATTGCTCTATTATACAATATTGGACGGCTGTGGCTTGGTTTCGCTTCAATAAGAACACGCTCTGGAGTTGGCGGGGAACCCCACACGCCCAGCAATTCTCATTATGGATGAGATGGGGGCGCCGGGTGAGGGCACCTGGCCTACAAGTGGGCGGTTTTGTGGGGGATGTAGGCCGG
>CAIWJG010000740.1 GCA_903912925.1 uncultured Verrucomicrobia subdivision 3 bacterium
AACCGCAAAGAACACAAAGATCGCAAAGAATGGAACTTGTGATGATTCCGAGCCAAAGAACTGATTCACCTGCCGGGTGAATGGAAGGCTTAGGCAATCCATGCATAACTATTTGTCTTTGTGATCTTTGCGTTCTTTGCGGTTAAATCAACTGCCGAATTTAGGTTAAAGGGTGACCTGGCGGATTCGGCCTTCGGATCTCGGATTTCGGATCTCCTTCGGGTTTCGGTTTTCGGGTTTCGGATTTCTGAACAGAGAATTGCCGGCCAAAAACCGTGCTTCCCCTCGCGGGCCGTTGGAAGTATGTACTGTTCCATGAGAGCGGCTGTTCTACACGGTAAAGAACAGATTCGGGTGGAAGAGGTCACAACGCACTCCCTCCAGGCAGGTGAGGTGCGAGTTCGAATTGAGGCAGCGCTGACCTGCGGCACGGATCTGAAGGTGTTCAAGCGTGGCTACCACGCCAGGATGCTTATCCCCCCGACTGTGTTTGGCCACGAGTTTGCCGGCGTCATCTCCGAGTTGGCGCCGGACGTGACCGGTTGGCGCATGGGCGAGCGAGTGGCGGTGGCCAACTCGGCCCCGTGCGGCGAGTGTTTCTACTGCCGCAACCAGCAGGAGAACCTGTGCGACAACTTGCTGTTTCTCAACGGGGCCTACGCCAAATCAATCGTCATCCCGGCGCGACTCGTCCAGCAGAACCTGCTGCGGCTTAAGCCGGAAACCGAATTCCGCGATGCGGCGCTGGTCGAACCGCTGGCCTGCGTGGTGCAGGGAGTCGAGGACGCGCGCTTGCACGCGGGGCAACGGGTGCTGGTGATCGGGGCGGGCCCGATCGGCCTGATGTTCGTCGCGCTGGCCCGGCACTTGGGCTGCCGTGTGACCGTGGCCGGGCGGGGAAAGAAGCGGCTGGAGACAGCCCAACGCCTCGGGGCGGAAGCCGTTTTGAATGTCGGCGAGCACAGCGACCTGGTAGCGGCAATCCCGCCCGGGACGGTCTTCGATGTCGTTATTGAGGCCGTGGGCAAACCGGAGACCTGGGAGGCGGCGGTGCGGTTGGTGCGCAAGGGCGGGACGGTGAATTTCTTTGGCGGATGCCCCTCCGGCACGACCGTCACACTGGACACGTCGCTCATCCACTACGCGAACCTCACGCTGCTGGCCAGCTTCCATCATACGCCGCGCACCGTCCGTCGGGCGCTCGAGTTCATCGAGACAGGGGTGGTGTGCTCGGACGATTTTGTGGACGGCGAGTGCTCGCTGAGCGAGTTGCCCATGCTGTTCCGATCCATGGCGTCCGGTAACCGGGCGATAAAGACGCTCGTGCGAGTGCATGAATGAAACCCTCAAAGGGGCAAATGCCGAAAAGCTGAAATTGAGAAAGCAGGAAGCAGAAAGCAGAAATAAGAAACGGCGGAATCACGGCTAGTGACAAAGTCCTCGCCAGTCATTGTAGGAGACGACGTCAGGAGTCTCTGACCTCTTGGCCTGCCGCCCAAACCTGGGCTTGCTTGGAACGTGCTGATTAGAGACTCCTTACGTCGTCTCCTACAGCTTCAGATGGGAATGGAAAGCGCGGGCCTTTGGATTTCTGCTTTCTGCTTTCCCAATTTCAGCTTTTCCTTGTAGAGCATTTGCCTTCTTCAAGGAGCCACCAACTGCTTGAAATCAGGGGATTGCCGCAGTGGACCGAAGCGGTCCTCATTCCTGGCGCTAGCGAGCAAGTCTTTCGCCTTGGGATCGCTCTTTAGCCGCTTGGCACTCAAGTCCAGCGCCTGGCGAAGGGCGGAGAGCCCCTCCGCTGATTTTCCGATGCCCGCTTTCAGAACGGCCAGGTCGTACCAAGCCTCCGGGCTGGTGGGCATGACTTTGGTCAGCCGCTCCAGGGTCCCTTCCAGTTTGGGCACATTCCCGAGTGCCGCGTAGGCCTGGGCGATGCTCAGCACGGCACTGGCGTCGAGATTGGTATGGGCTTCGAGCTTGTCAACCGTCTGCTGGATTCCCGCCTGGTTGCCGAAGCTGCTGAAAGCTGTGATCAGGGCCCGGAGCGCGTTGGGATCGACCACGGGCGAATTCAGCACTCCGTTCAGGACTTGAACGGCACTGTCGGTCTGCTGCAGTTGCAGGTAGTTTGCGGCCAGGTTGAAGGCCGCCTGAAAATCCGCCGGGTTCTTCCGTGTCGCAGCTTCCATCTGCTGGAGGGTGCCTTGGGCCTGCTCAGCCTTCTTGTAGCTCTTGACGGTTTCCAGCAGACCCCGCACCTGGCCGTTGAAAGGGTCCAGCTTCAGGCAGGTCGCCGCCACCAGAATGGCATCGTCGAAACGGCGCAGTTGCAGCAGGAGTTGGGCATAGCGGAAGACAGCTTCCGGGCTGTACGGACAGAACGCGAAGGCCTGGCGGAAGGCGAAATCGGTCTCCTTCAGCAGCCGCTGAGATTCCGCATCGCTCTTGGGCCGATACTCCGGCGGACACTGCGGACTCAGGCGCCAGTGGTAAACCCCGGCGATGGAGCTGCGCAGCTTGGAAAAGGACTTCTGCGCGTCATCATCGTGCAGGAAACTGCGGTCCCCGGTGAAACCGTTAAAATCGTGGCGGAGGTAGGTCTTCTCGATCCAATCACAGATCTGTATGAGGGGCGTGTCGTAGTCAATAATGTCCCCGGTCAGCCGCTTGGAGAACTGTTTCCAGAACTGGTGGTCGCGATTGTAGATGTCCTCGGTCAGCGCGGGCAACGGCTGGCGGTTGATCTTCATGATAATCCCAAACGGCGTCAGGTGGGGATACATCCAATCCAGCGGGAAGCTTTCCTCCACGAAGAACTCATTCTTCGGATTATGATCGAAGATCACCTTGGTTATCAGGCCGTTGATGGCCATCACGGCCACCTGGCCGGAGACCTGCACCTTGTTGTCAACGATCCTAACATCTTCACCCGGCTTCAACTGGCTGGGGACAGCCTGCGCGCGCCGCTGGGCGTCGGCCATGTATTCCTGGAAACAGCGCTGCGAATCTTCCGGCGTGCCCGTGTAGATCTCGCGGTCCGGGTAAACCCCGCCCAGGCTTCGGGCGATTTCCTTGGGGTAGGCCGCTTCCAGCAGCAACCGGTTCAGCCGGATGCGGGTCCAGCTTTGTGGATTCTCCTTGATGAAGTCGGTCAGGTATTCCGAAAGCTGCACCGCCTTGAACCGCTCCGGCTCATACAGCAGGCCGGACTTGGACAGCTCGGCGATCTCAGTCCCAATCTGCTCTTGTTTCTTGCGCAGCCGCTCGGACGTGCTCCCTTCGGCAATCTCCTGGTCCACCGCGTCCTTTTCCCGCTTCTTGGCGGTCAGGCGTTCCTTGATCTTGAGCTCGCGTTCCAGCAGCACGTTCAGGTCCTCGGACAGGCCGCGGCGCAAGCGCGCCTCGTTGCCCTGGCCGGCCAGCAGCGCCTGGGTCTTGGGGCTGAGGTTGTCGTAAAGGTATTTCGAGAGCGGATCCTGTTGTGGGCCAGGCCGCAACCTGGCCGCCAGGGCGGTTGCGTCAACAAAGTCCTTATCCCCAAACCACGAGGTATAGGTGCGGCGGCGCTTTTCCACCTGGTCGCCCAACCCTCCAAACAACCGGTCCAGCGGCGCCACCGCCCGCGCGAGCATGTTCGTCTGGTATTCCTTGTCCTTGAGCAACGTGCGACCCAATTCGCTGAAGAAAGGAGGATCAATCTGTGTGCTGCGGTTGTAGTGCGAGCGGATGTAGCACAGATAGGTGCCGTCGGCCAATGCGTTCTGGGTAATGATGTAAACGTCGCGGCGATCAAACTTCTGGTCCTCGACCGGCTGGCAATTATGCGGGGTGAAGCTCTCACAGAAGATGGTATAGGTCGGGCAGAAACGGCCCGGGTCGGTGCCGCCATAAAGCACCGCGTCCTTCGTCATCTCCGGATAGAGCGGCTTGCCATCCGTCCCCTTGAAGGGCACGGTGAACATGTCGTGGCCGAACCAGTAGCCAAACCAATGATTGCGCTGGTCGCTGTCGTACCAGTGGGCCAGGCCGGAGTAAAGCGGCATCGCCGCGAAGAGTCCCAACACGATGAATAGCGGGCCCCGCTGCCGGTAAAGCACGAGCGCGAGGACAAACGCCACCGCGATGGCCACCAGCACCAGGTTGGCGTAGATGGGCATCCCGTATTGGTTCGGCGCAAAGGCCCGGCCAATCCAGCGCGGCAGTTCCGAAAGGCTGATGACCCCCGCCGGACCAAAGTAATGCTTGCCCGTCGCATCCCAAAGGCAAAACAGCGCCAGGACGACTCCCACCATGCCCCCCGCCAGACCCCATAGCCGGAATTTCTGGTAATGCGTGGCCATGAACGCCGCCGTCAGCGCCAGGCCGTAGCCGATCAGGCACGCGACGATCGTGTGGGACGAGCACATGAACACTTTGAACAGGTCAGCCGAGGCCTTGTCGGGCGTAGGATTCAGCAGCACGATCAGCAGGCCGCCGAGGAAAACATACAAGCCCGTGAGGGCTATCAGCCAGGCGCGCTCGCGCTTCTGCATCTTGAAGTAGAAGACGAAGGGCACCAGCCCAATAAACAGGTACACCCAGGTGAACTCATTGGCCGCACCTTCCACCAGCATACCGATCTGGCTCAGGAACCGCCCCGGTTCCGCGATGATATTGGTCGGGTTGGGTTGTTCATACTGCCCGCGGGTCAGGGCATGGAAAAACCCTTCCACCGTGCGGGGATAACCCCATTGCATCGGCGGAATGGTCATCCCCGCAATCGCCATGTAGAGGTAGAACGAAACCCCCAGCATCCAAAGCCCGGCCATGATCAGGATCTGCTTCCAGCAGGTGCCCAGGCCCTTAGTCCGGGCGGCCAGCCACAGGCTGGCAACCAGCGAACCAATCCCGATGGCGTTGAAAAGGAATAACAAGCCCGGCTTGGCCCCAATGTTATGGAACATGTGGTCGCCGGTTACCGCGACCATCACGCAGTCCGCCAGGTAAATGAGGAAGTTGCCCAGGAACGCGTCCCGGCCCAGCTTCGGATTGCCGGCGGCCAGCGCGACCTCGATGCCGATGGCCGCCACGATCAGACTTTGATGCAGCGTGAAGCACACCCCGAACAGAAACGCCGCCCAGTAAGCGTAACGCACCTGGTGCGGCGCGTAAATCCACCGCAGCAGGCACACCAGCACCGCCAGAAACCACGGCACGCTGGTGACGGCGATGCGGTTAACGACCACCGACTCCCGCCACATGAACCCGTCCAGGCCCAGCAGCAGGCCCGCGGCCAGCGCCGAAACGAAGCAGATGGCGCTTTCCCATTTGCCGGTCAACCCCTTGAGTTCTTCGATCCCCTCCATGAACATGCTGCTGCCCCGGGAAACCATCAGCGCGAGCAAACCGCAGGCCATCGCGCCCGAGAACGCCTGCCCCACTGACACCCGCCACGCCATGTTGCCGATCGGCAGCAGCGTACACCACAGCCAGCTATAGATCGTCCACACCGGGTAGCCGGGCGGGTGGGGAATCCCCGCATAGAACGCCCCCGTCACCAGCTCGCCGGAGTCCTCCAGCGTCAGCTCCGGCGCCAGCGTCAGCAAATACACCGTCCATACCACCCCGAAGGTAATGGCCATCGCCAGCCAGTCCAATCTCCGGAACAGCGGCGGCACCGGCCCCGGCGCGGCAACCGGCGCGGGCTTTAGCGGCTTGCGCACCTCGCGCTCCAAACTCTTTGGCTTCATCATACGCAGTCTTTACTTCCATAGACACCATACCCAGTCTGATTCGTGCAAGGCGAGCCGAATTTTTGCCAGCAATTCATATTATGGACTAGATGGGGACGCCGGGTGAGGGCACCCGGCCTACAGGAGGGCGGTTTTGCGGGGGATGTAGGCCGGGTGCCCACACCCGGCGGGGGGTGACAAGGCCATAATGAGAATTGCTGCTACTAATCCGGTAACCCATACTATAGGGCGCATTCGCGAGTTCCCGGTTCGGTGTCCCGGCTTTAGCCGGTCTGG
>CAIWJG010000741.1 GCA_903912925.1 uncultured Verrucomicrobia subdivision 3 bacterium
GATTTCCTTCGGATTTCGGTTTTCGAGCTTCGGATTTGAGAGCTGCTCGCTGGAAACGGGAGGATCTTAGAACAGCCCCGGGTTCGCCCCCTTCGCTCCTGCCACGGCTTCTATCCCCCCCAGCAGGTGCTTGAGGAACAGCGGTTCGGTGAAGCTCACTTCGGTGTGTCCTAGCCCAGTGTACCATATATGCCCCTTGCCGACCTGCTTGCACCACGCAATCGGGTGGTCCTTGCCCATCGTGCCGCCCTTGTAAGTAGTTTCATCCAGCGCAGCGAGCACATGGGCCTGGTCGCGAGGAGTGGCGATGAAGTTGTACCACTCATCCTTGCGTACCCAGTGCTCGGGCAACGGCGCGGTTGAAGGGTGCTTACGGTCCTCGACGTTCACCGTTGCCTCCACGATGGCCGAGTGATTGGTAAACCGGGCGCAGAGCGCCTCGCCATACCACGGCCAATTGCCCGCGGTCGCAACATCCCCCGCCACGGCGGCGTGGATCGCCGCCAGTCCCCCGCCCTGCTCGATGAAGTTCTTAAACGCCGCCTGCTGCTCCCCGTCCAGAATATTGCCCGAAGTGCTGAGGAAGATCACCACTTGATACTTGGCAAGATTCTTCGGTGTGAACCAACTCGCGTCCTCGGTGGCATCCACATGGAAATGGTTCTCCGCGCCGAGCTGCTTAATGGCGGCAATGCCGTTGGTGATTGAGGCATGGCGGAACATCAGCGTCTTGGAAAAGACTAGTGCGTTGAAATGGGGAGCCGGCGGCTTGTCCTGCCCGGGAAGAACGGCCGTTGAAACCAGCAGCGCTGCGAAGAACCCAAACACCTTTATGAAACTTGTCATGCCCGAAGCATGGCCCGCCCACGTGGGAACTCAAGGCCTTTCCTGCGCCAGCACGTTCCCTTGCCACGCGGCGCACGGCCACCAGTCGAGTGCCGGAGTGGGCCCCTCCCCCAGCGCACCAATATCCGCAGGCTCCGGCGGAACTCGCACGCCGTAGGGAAGGCTGAGCGGGCGCATCCAGGGCGGTGAATAATCATGTCAGTATCTTCTGATTGTGACCCCGCAAATGTAGTGCTAGCGACACTTGCTCGACGTTGCGCCTCGGACCAAGCTGTCCGGGTTTATCGCGGTGGACCTGTGGCCTCAAGCGGGCGATGAAAGCCCCTGCTGGCAGCGAGCCTCGCACCACGTGACTGTAAGCCGTCCGCAAGCTCACCAGCAGTTCTCATTTTGGCTGATCTCGGAGGTTTGGGGTCCACCCTTTAGGGTGTCCGAGGCCGCATGGGATCATCCGCCATTCGTCCCATCCGTCCCATTCGTCCCATAATGAATTGCTGCAAGCTCACGTTAATCTGTTGCCAACTTGCATCATGAAATGAGAAAATGCGCAGCGGAGACTGCAATATGATAACGAATGATAAAGTGGGGGCTGAAGGGCGGTTTTGGGACTTCTGTGGGTTCCTCTTTATGATGGCCGGTGTGCTCGCGCTGGGGCTGGGTGGGATAGCGAAGCTCGATGAACGACCCTACGAGTCCTGGCTCACGGCGGGGGCCTGGTTCTTCGCCCTGGGGTTCGGGTTGAACTTCCTCGGCCAACTCATGCAAATTCGCGCCCTGCTCGGTAAAATTTCCGATAAGCAATAAGCGTCAGCCGGCTGAAGAGCTTGGCACCATTCGCCCGTCCTCGGCGGGGGTCATTGGCAACACCCTGGTGCCGCTCGTCCAGCCATTCCCCTTTCTGCATTCTTCCTTCTTCCTTCTGCATTCACCCCTAATCAGTCACCCAGCTCCGCTGGTGGCAGAATCGGGAAAGATATAGTCAACCTCCGGAAAGGCTCTCAGCCTGCGGCGGTCGTTGGTAAGGTGCCTGCAATTCAATGCCGCCGCCTGAGCGCGAATCAGAAAGTCCGGGAGCACCGGCTTACGGTCCTTGGCCGCCGGGTAGGTCCGCCCAAAGGCCTGGCCCGCCCGCCAGCCAGCCTCGAAGTCCAACTCCATCCGCTGGAAATCCTGGAGATCCTCATCCACCGCTTGCCGAGTGCGCCCGCCTGCAGCCAGTTCGGCGTAAGTAACCGAGCTGACCGCCAGTTGTTCCTGCCCGGCCCAGTGCTCCAGCGCTCCGGCGCACGCGCGATGATCCTCGTGCGTTCTATCCAGCCACGCGACAATGACGGAGGTATCTACCAGAATCATGGCCGCGTCCTCCGGAGCAGCTCTTCGCCGGAAATGTTGCCGTCCCACGAACCAGCACGCTCCCGAATGCGCCTTTGCATCTCGTTCAGCACGCCGGGCTTCTTCCGAGCCTCGATCGCATCCCCACGCACCGACCACTGCAGTACCGTACCCGGCGCAATGCCCAGCGCCCGGCGGATTTCATTGGGAATGGTAGTTGTGCCCTTCTCAGTTACAATCGTATCAGCCATGTAAGAACCATACTTCATAGATTCTTACAGCGCACGGTATGAAATCAGGAGGTCCGTAGCAAAGCCACGGCAGCCGATGAGCGGGTCCGCCCCTGGGCATGGGCTGCTTCCCGGCGCAGAAATGAACCGTGCTATGGGGGCCTCTTTTCTGCCACACTTAAGATACTACCTAGTCGGCGGTATAGACTACACTGGGGGCCAAAAAGAAGGATGCAACGAGGATTGCATCCAGACTAATGTTGGCTAAGTCCTGTTCCACCCGCTCGCGCAGGGATTCGTTTTTCTTCAGCGGCTTTTTGGATACTCCGGTGTTCTTCATGTAATTCCAGACGAACTCATCGGGATTCAAATCCGGCGCGTAGGGTGGCA
>CAIWJG010000742.1 GCA_903912925.1 uncultured Verrucomicrobia subdivision 3 bacterium
ACCCGGCCTACACGAGGGCGGTTTCGCGGGGGATGTAGGCCGGGTGCCCTCACCCGGCGGCGGGTTACAGGGTCATAACTCGAATTGCTGACTTCGCTTGGCTCATGCTTGCCATATTTCGCGTCGGACGTTACCTTTCCGTCATGAAAGTCGCGGAGATTAAGGGTTTGGTGGAACGTCAGCCTTTTCGCCCTTTTGGTGTCCGCCTCAACAACGGTGCGGAATATGCCTTCAAGGATTCCAGAGATGTCGGCGCGCCAAAGGATTACCGTCTCTTGATTTATTTCGGCAAGTCCGAAGCGGTGCGCATTGACACCGATAGCATTGTTGAAATCTTCGAGCGGTGACACCGCCGTGGCTGGCGCCTGTTCCTGCCTACCCGCAGTTACAGGCGCTTCACCCAGGCAAGTGTCAAGAGCACCCCTGACGGTTCAGGATATCCGCATCATCAGCGCCCGGCGCGCCGGCAAACGAGAACGCAAGAGCTATGAAGAAAGCAACTGACAAAGCAGCCGAACCCGAAATGCGGGCGGAGTATGATTTCTCGCGTGGCATTCGGGGCAAGTATGCCCGCCGTTATGGGCAGGGCGCGAATGTGGTCGTGCTCGAAGCTGACGTGGCAAAGGTCTTCCCCAACGCCGAGGCGGTGAACGATTCATTGCGCGCGTTGGCGGGCATCATCCGGCGGCAGCACAAGGCACTGGCCGGCAAGTAAGCCTGCTACAATCGCCCGGTTGCTGATGCAGTGAATTCGCGCAGTCGCCCGCCTGGGCCAGAGTGTTTGTCTGATACGTTGCATCCGGGCAAAGGTCAACGCCGCCGGGCTATTCCACGCAGCCTAAATCGGGATTGACGGTGACGGCGTTGAAGATGGGCAGTTCGGCCAATCTCAGCAGGACCCCGCCCCGGGCCATTTAGGCGCCGGCTCAGTCCTTCAGCTTCAAGCTTTGGCGGACGGCTCGGCGCACCGCGCGGCAGGCCACCAGAGCTTTCCGGGCGTCCGCCTTGCTGGCCGAGATGCCCGGATAGCGGAAAACGACCGCGTAGTTGACAAGCTGGGTGAGTTGCGGGTTTAGCGTCGTCCAGGCCAGCTCGACGGCGAGCAGGCGGTTGAGCAGGTCGAGCAGATCGTGGGTCTTCGGGAACGCCAGCCCAGCCTCTTGCAGGCGCGCCTGGAGGTATTGCTCCGCGCATTGCTGCGTTTGGAAGCAAGCGCTGTCAGGATTGGGGTGCTGTCAGGCGCGCACTTCCCGCAGGCAGGAATGAAGATCGCCTTCCGCCTTTTCGACCCATTCAGCCGTGAGCGCCTTCATAGAGGACGATGCCCTTGTCCACGATTTCGCGCAGGAAGAAATCCCCCAGAGACAGGCGGCTCCGCACCTCGGCCGGTGTGCGCACGATCAGGTCGAGCGGAAAGCCGACTTCAACCGCGAGGCGCACATCCAAGGCGGCATCCAGTGGCCGGCCTTTGCAGGGCATGACCACCAACAGGTCCACGTCGGAGTCCGGCGTGGGCTTGCCGTAGGCGTAGGAGCCAAACAGAATGATCCGCGCCGGCTTGAAGCGCCGGGCGACTTCGTTGGCGAACTTCCTGATGGCGTGTCGCGAAATCATGCTTGCCTGTCCACGCGGAGAGTTTCGGCGGAAACGGCCCAGCCGTCAAGCCGACCACCGGCCGCTTGGGGATTCTTGCCCGTCCGGGCCGGCTTCAGTCAAAGCATTCCAGCGTTGGCCGCTGCGGCCCGATTGGGGCCGGCAGGAAGAGGATGCGTGAGCAGGTTCGGACGGGGTCAGCCAGCCTCGGCGCCGAGCAATCTTTCAATCTCAGCAATCAGGCTCGGCACATTCGGGCGCGTAAAACTCATCTCCGGGGCCGGCACGCGATGATTCTTCTTCGCCTCTTCGCGCAAAGCCTCTGCCGTGTGGAGTTCCGGTTCAGATTCAGAACCGGTCATTGCCTGGTGCATTGTATCCGGGCAAAGAGCAACGCCGCCGGGCTATTCCACGCAGCCGAAATCGGGATTGACGGCGACGGCGTTGAAGACACGGGCGTCCAGCAGTTTCAGAAACACGCCGCCGCGCCGTTCGGGTTCAACGGGGAAAATCCCGCTTGGCCCCGAG
Source organism: uncultured Verrucomicrobia subdivision 3 bacterium (assembly GCA_903912925.1). Taxonomy (GTDB): domain Bacteria; phylum Verrucomicrobiota; class Verrucomicrobiia; order Limisphaerales; family UBA8199; genus PALSA-1440. The sequence continues at coordinate 2,122 of CAIWJG010000742.1, forward strand.
CCTGTAAGAAGGCAAGATTGAATCATGCCGTTGAGTTTTCAATGGGACGAGAATAAGGCCAGAACCAATCTGGTGAAGCACGGCGTCAGCTTCGAGGAGGCGGCGACGGTCTTCGGCGACCCGCTGTCACTGACGATTCCCGACCCAGCCCATTCGCAAGTGGAAGACCGGTGGATTGTGCTTGGACATTCGCACCGGCGGAAATTGCTGGTTGTCGTGCATACGGAACGGGGTGATAGTATCCGCATCATCAGCGCCCGGCGCGCCGGCAAACGAGAACGCAAGAGCTATGAAGAAAGCAACTGACAAAGCAGCCGAACCCGAAATGCGGGCAGAGTATGATTTCTCGCGTGGCATTCGTGGCAAGTATGCCCGCCGCTATGGGCAGGGCGCGAATGTGGTCGTGCTCGAAGCTGACGTGGCAAAGGTGTTCCCCAACGCCGAGGCGGTGAACGATTCATTGCGCGCGTTGGCGGGCATCATCCGGCGGCAGCACAAGGCACTGACCGGCAAGTAAGCCTGCTACAATCGCCCGGTTGCTGATGCAGTGAATTCGCGCAGTCGCCCGCCTGGGCCAGAGTGTTTGTCTGATACGTTGCATCCGGGCAAAGGTCAGCGCCGCCGAGCCGTTCCACGCAGCCTAAATCGGGATTGACGGTGACCGCGTTGAAGACCCGGGGGGCCAGCAGTTTCAGAAACACGCCGCCGCGCCGTTCCGGTTCAACGGGGAAGACCTCGCTCACGCCGTCGTTGAAAGTGACTTTCAACCGGCACTGCCGAAGCGATTCGGCAGAGATCCCCCGAATCATGCTTTTGTCACGATATTGATTCGCTTGAAGCCGAGGGATTTCAGGCTGGGTTGCTTTTGACAAAGCAGGAAGTTCTTGCGCGCGATTCTCTGGACCTTGTTATCAGCCTTCGCGTCTTCGTGTCTTCGCTGTTCAACTGAGGCGGGGCGAAGCCACCTCATGCGACATCAATGCGACCTCAAAGCCACCTCAAAGCGTGTTGCTAGCCAGGCGGTAGCCACCCCAAAGCCACCTCCATGCGACCTCAAAGCCACCCTCATGCGACCCCGAAGCCACCTGAGGGCGAATGCAGAAGGCAGAAGGCAGAAGGCAGAAATGGAGCCCGAGGCGCCCCACGAGTCATGCCGAGGCCAGCTTGCCGCATTTTGCATGCTACATTTGGCATTCCCGCGGGACCGGGACCCTGACGGGGCCGACGGCGCAGCGAACAGTTGAAACGCCGCGCATGTAATGACAAGTCACACGGAACGGACAGAGTCAACTGACTCAAAAGTGGCGCCGAGTGCCTCAGAATAGGCCAATACACGGTTCTGTTGGAGGTTGAAGCCGGGAGAGAGCCCCCGACATTCTGACGCGCTTTGCGCCCCTGAACCCCAAGTCGGTCCCTCACCCCGACCCTCCCCTTCGGAAGGGGAGAGGGGGAATCGTCGGCAACTCTCTGGCGAGCCGAGGTTCAGCGGCAGGTCCGGTCTTGCCGCAGGGGATATCGAGCGTGCCCAGGCTTCCGGCCGGTTAACCGGAAGACCGGAAAGCGTCCCTCGCATACTCACTGCATTCTTGCCAGCGCTTGATGATTGGTGCGACCCATTGGCCCGACTCCTGCGGAGGTCAGCAAATCTCACTATGGGCTCCTGCATCTGGTTCGGAGTCCACGCTTTAGCGTGTTTGCGACCTCGGACACCCTGAAGGGTGGACTCCAAACCTCCCAAACCAGCCAAAATGAGAACTGCTGTGCGGAGGTGGTCCCGGGTGAATGCCCGAGCGTTGACTAATGCGAGCAATCGCCTCACATTAGGAGAAGCCCACGACACACTGTTCGGACCGTGGACGGACGTTACGAATACCAGCCCATACGCGGTATCGGCAGCGAACGCGGCGAAGTTCTACCGCGCAGTTGAGGCATGGCGGTCTTGGGACAGCTTGGCCCGGTGAAGTAAACGAAAAACGTCACGGGCCAAGGCCCAGTGAATTGGCCTTTCGGATTGTATAAAAACATATGACTAAAGAAGTCTCTCACTCACGACCCGCGACGCAGCCCACGGACAACGCAGGGGCGCGGCGGGTGCGACGGCGTTTCGCCCCGGTGGTCGTTCTCTGGGGCCTGGGACTCCTGTTGAACGGCGCCGCCGAGGCACAGGAGATCACCGCTTTGTCAGGCAACGGCACTTTGAGTTGGACCAATGGGCTGACCAATGGTGCTTACGAGGTCCAGTGGTCGCCTTCGCTGACGGCCGGCGGGGCATGGACCAACGACTGGAGCCAACTGCAAGGCATCCAGGGCACCCAATCCGTGTTCACGGTTCCGGTGCCGATGTTCTATCGGGTCAAAGGCAATGCATACCCCGAGTTGAAGGACAGCGCCGAGTGCTATGCGCGGTATTCGAACGCCCTGTTAAGCGCCGCGGTGGCACTGCCGGAGGAGATTTCTACGCGGCTGCGGCCCGTGGCCACCAACACGCCGGGAACTGATTGGCGCACATTCACCAACTGGGTGGATGGCACCACCAACCGGTGGATTCGCGTCGCGACGATGAAGTTTACGGGCGGTTGGGCCTGGAACAATCTACTGACGCCCGGCACTCACACCATGAGCAACGGCTTGTCGGCGGAAACCTGGGTCACGTTATATCCCGACGCGCGACAGCTTCTGGCCAGCTACACCGGAACCAACCGGACGCTACGCCTGGAAAAGGCCCTCGGCCTGCCACCTCGCCCGGGCGCTTACGGCGTGGCGGAGTTTTATGTGGACCCGAAATACCTGTTCCGCCCGGCGGCCAGCCCGGACACTCATTCCCCCTCTTGCGGCCTGGTTGCCGAAGAAGCCAGCCCCTATCTGGCCGCCAATGCCCTGCAAGGGGTTTCACCGGGCTACGCCGCCTGGTTCAAGGCTACTTTCGACTCGCGAGGCTACGCGGCCACCAACCTCGATAACAGTTGGCCCTGGACTCGACTAGGATACACCTATGACTATGAGAATTCCGCGAACAGCCCTGTGGGGCTCAGTGAATACGTGGTGCCCAGTTGCAGCGACACCAACTACTGGGGTGTCGGCCTGACAATCCCCATCTATGTGGACTCAACTTGTCCGGCGGCAAGCTACGGCCTGTAAAAGGCCCCATACTGAGGAGTCCGCCGCATACACTACACCCAAAGC
>CAIWJG010000743.1 GCA_903912925.1 uncultured Verrucomicrobia subdivision 3 bacterium
CGCCTTGCGCCGCGAGATCATGGCCGCCAACGGCTGGTCCCTGCGCGACCTCTATCGCACCCTCGAAACCCCCGGCACCCACCGCCTCCGCGACGCCCAAGCCGCCCTCGACTCCGCCGTCCGCGCCGCTTACGGCATGAAGGAACAGGAAGATCTCCTTGGGTTCCTGCTGCGGCTGAACCTAGAATTGGCGGTAGCAGAAGCGAAAGCCGCATTGGTTACGGCGCCCGGCTTCCCCGCTTGTGTCCAAAATCAGCCTGACTTTGTGACCGCGGACTGCATTCTGGCCACTGGAGTGAATTAGAACCCTATGGGGCTTCTCTCCAAGTTTCGTTGTGTTCAGTGTGGCTATGAGGCACTTGTCTCCGGTGGAGCAGACGGAGGCATGGTTGAGTGGACCCAGACCATCCTCTGCTTCGGCTGTCGGGAGCTGATGGATGTCGTCTCGGGAGTGTTTCCCGGATTCCAAAAGCGCCGCATGGCACTGACAGGCAAGTCAGATGAAGACCGGCTGGAGGTGCGAATAGAGTGCGAGAAGGACGCAAAGCACCGCTGGCGCGAGTGGAATGCGCCAGACCTATGCCCACGATGCGGCAGCCCTATGCTTCGGGATGAGCACGGCGAACAGATATGTTGGGATTGAGGGAGTCGTTTTGCCGGGACCTCAGCGCAGTAGAGCACGTTTTGACAGAACATGTGCTGGCTAATGGATTTCGTTTTAGCTATCCCTCGAGCGCCTATGAAACAAATTACCTCAGAGGAATTCACCAGCGAAGTGCTTGAGTCCCCCATCCCGGTCATAGTCGATTTCTTCACGGAGCAATGCCCTCCCTGCCACACCATGTCACCGGTGATTGAGGAAGTCGAGCGTGGGAGCGGTGGCACCCTCAAGGTTGTCAAGATTAACGCTTCTGGCGAGTCGAGCTTGGCGGCGGCGTTCCGAGTCAATACTGTGCCCACCTTCCTCCTCTTTCGCGGCGGTGAACAGATCGCACAGTTCATCGGGGTGAGGTCCAAACGCGAGGTCGAGCGGTGGATCGAAGACTCGCTGCGGCGACAATAGGCCCTGTGGCTCTTTGCCTCGGCCTGCACCACGCGCTTCTTCTTTGCTGCTCCAGCCGCCGCCGCCGCGGACAGGATAGTGGCTTCCGGCTTCAAGATGAGCGACTTCATCATGGCCTGGATGCCTTACGGAGTTCCGAAGTTCGTCAACCAACCCGGGGTGCTCGCCAGCAGCGAGTTGGATCACAGAACCCGCTTTGCGGTTGAAATCGAATTTGCGACCAACACGCACTACCTCATCCGTCACGAACTCATCAGCTCTGTGGCCGGTGTCCGGTATTACATTCTCCTACTGGAGATTATCGCTGGCGCGAGGCGCCGGCGGGTGTCAGACTCCGAAGTCGAGGCAGCCCGTGCATCGGGGCGTGCTAAGTACATCGGGACATAAATCCAGTGGCGTATTCGGAGCCGCCGCGTCGCAACGCAGACTTGCCGTCCAATGCCGCCAGGATTTGTTTCCGGGGCAGACCAGCAGAGCCAGGCCAAGCCGTTCACCCGCGCAGCGTCAAGTTCAAGCGGGCGCGCAAACGACCCAATTCCTATCAGTCGTGCGGAACGACGGAGCGACCGATGGTTCTGCAATCCCAAAGGGATTGTGTCCTCCAGCCCAGCAACCGAGTCCGCGAGGCTACCCTGGGTTAGCGTCCGTGCGATCTTCAACCCCAACGGGGTTGCGTCCCCGCTCCACCATCGGGCC
>CAIWJG010000744.1 GCA_903912925.1 uncultured Verrucomicrobia subdivision 3 bacterium
CCCCCCCCCCCCCCCCCCCCCCCACCGTACTCGCGGGAATTGGAAGTTACCCTCCAGTGCCGAGGTGGTCGGCCTGCTGCAGCCGGGGACGAATGTAATCACCGCCTGGGTGACAAATGCCGTCGGCCCGCCGGCACTTTGGTTGTGCCTCAAGAGCGTTGGGTTTTCGCTGGGCACGAGTGAGCGCTGGCAAGTGTCGCTCAACGGCACGGAATGGCAAAGCGCCCGCTGCGCCCGTCAGCCGCCCGAGTTCCAACCGAACCATGCACTTGGTGGAAACACGGGGGTGATGGATTGGCTCAAGCGCGTATGGCCGATGGAGGCGGCATTTTGCGCAGCGTCTCTGGTGTTGATTTGGGGGATAAGGCGCTGGTTGCGCCAGAAGCGCCTGCCAGCCGCCACTCTCCCCGCCACCACTTCGACGAAGCTAATCTACGGTCTGCTGGTGATTGTGCTGATTGCGCGGGCCGCCCTTTTTATCAACAATCTCCCCCAACTCCCCCGCTCATTGGGTTTCGATGCTGTAGCTCATGAGGAGTACATCCAGTTTATCCAACAGAAGCATGCATTGCCCTTGGCGGATGACGGCTGGCAGATGTTTCAGCCACCACTCTACTATTTAGGCTCTACTCTGTGGCTGGAAATTTGCGGACGGTCGGTAGGAGACGAGGACGCGGTTTATTACCTGCGGGCGGTCAACGGCATGATCGGCTTGCTGCACTGCTGGCTGGTGTTACTGTGCCTGCGCCTGGTGTTCTGGGGGAATCTCCAGGCGCAAGCCGCCGGCCTGCTGATCGCCGCGTTCCTGCCGCCGCATTTGTACCTGTCACAATACGTCACCAACGAGCCGCTGGCCGCTCTTCTGATGACGCTCGCCATCTACGCTTGCCTGCGCGTACTACGCGCGGAAAGGGAAGCTCTCTGGATGCCCGTCGGCATCGGGATGGCGCTGGGGGCGGCCATGCTAGCCAAGTTCTCGGTATTGCTGGCGCTGCCGTTCTTTCCCGCCGCCCTGATTCAACGGCAGGCCGCGCGAAAACAGCTTGCCCGCTGCGACTGGTTGCGCAGCGTGGGCGCGGTCGTCGTCGGCTGCCTGATAGTCTGCGGCTGGCATTACGGGCGCGTTTGGGCACGGTTCGGCAAGCCAATCGTAATGAACCAGGGGGACACCGAACTCTGGCAAGCCTGGTGGCAGGATCCTGGTTTCCGAACGAGCGCCTTCTACTCCAGTTTCGGTCAGGCTCTGATCGCGCCGTCGTTCAGCGCATTCCATAGTTTCGCCGACGGCATGTATTCTACGCTTTGGGGAGACGGACTCGGCAGCGGCGTCGCCGACCGGGACCTCCAACCTCCATGGAACTATGATTTAATGAGCGCCGGGTATTGGATAAGTCTTGGCATTTCCCTGCTGCTGATCATCGGAGCTGCGCTCACGCTCGCAAGACTGATAATTCAAATCCGTGCGGAATGGTTTCTCATTCTAGGAATGGTTTTCCTCTTTGGATTCGGGCTTCTTTGGAACACTCTACAAGCCCCATACTACTGTTCTGTTAAAGCGTTTTACGCCTTCGCGGCGCTCTTGCCGTTCAGCGTACTGGTTGCGGTTGGTTGGGATTGGCTGCGGCAGCGACACCGCGTTGTGGGAATCGCCGTTTGGGTGCTTCTGCTGGTTTGGTCCATGACCGTTTACGCGTCGTTTTGGGTCCGCAGCGGCAATCCGGCGGCTCGGTTGGTAAGGAGTTTAGATGCGGGGTTAGCCCTCCTGCACCGAGGCAAGTTCGACCAGGCTATCCGCCAATTCCAGGAAGTCATCCGGATGAGACCGGGTTGCGCCAGCACCTACAACATCCTCGCCGACGCCCTCGACAGGAATGGCCAAATCCACGAGGCCATCCGCCACTACCAGGCAGCCATCCGCCTGGCCCCGGATTACGCCGAGCCCCACTATAACCTCGGCAACGTCCTCAGCAGATTGGGCCAAAGCGACGAGGCCATCCGCCACTACCAGGAAGCCATCCACCTGAAGCCGGATTTCGCTGAGGCCTACAACAACCTCGGCATCGCCCTGGGCGGGAAAGGCCAAATGGACGAGGCGCTCCGCCAATTCCAGGAAGCCACCCGCCGGAAACCGCATTACGCCGAGGCCGACTATAACCTCGGGCTGGTCCTTGCCAGTAAGGGCCAAACCGAAGAAGCCATCCGCCGCTTTGAAGCAGCCCTGAAAGGGAAGCCCAACTACCCCGAGGCCCACAACCACCTGGGCCAGATCCTCGTCCAGAAAGGCCAAACGGACCAGGCAATCCGCCAGTTCCAAGAGGCCCTGAGACTCAAGGCGGACTATGCCGACGCCCGCAGGAACCTGGATACCGTGCTCGACTCGAAGGCGGGTTCTTCACCGCCGCCCGGCGCTGCCACAACAAACCGCCGCAATTGAATCCGGCAGGTTGCAGCCCTCTTACTAACACCCCACTGAAGCGGGGTCTGCGAGGCCGTGACCGTGATGTGGACCTCGTCCCCGATCTCATTAACACCCCCATTCATGGGGTGATCCGGCGGGCCAGAGCGAATGGAACCGTTTTCAACGGTTTCATCTTCCTTATGCCACTTGAGCCCGTATCGCTCCACGAACATCCGCAGTTCTTCCGAAAAGCTGCGCTTTCGGTGATGCTCCTCCTGCTGGGCAATGTACCGACTTACCTCCTCGACCCCGGAGTGTGAAACCGAAAAGATGCCGTAGCCCCGACCCCAGCCAAATTTGCTGGGCAAGAGATTGTTCTCGTTTATCCAATGCGACGAAGCCCCCTTGAGCAAATGCATCATCTCCTCAATGGCCAGCCTCGTCGGCAGGTCCACCAGCACATGGACGTGATCGGGGTTCACGTAGTTGATTTTCATGTAGATGCCTTTCTCGGATGCGTACTGGTGCAGGTATTGAGAGGTTCTTGCCGCGGCGGGCTTGGTCAGGAGGGGCCTGCGCTCCAGCGTGCCCCAAACCGCATGCAGCCATACGCGGGAGTAGGAATGCAAAGACATGGGCGGAGGGGTAACGGCTCGTGGCCGCGAGCGCAAGCTGAGAAACCGTTGAAAACGGTTTCCTCCTCCGAGTGCCAGCCTGACACCCCGCTGAAGCAGGGTGTTAATGAGAGAAAAGGTCCCGTGGCGCCTGGCCCAGCCGAAGAATTCTGTCATGCGCCCTGCGTTCTCCCTCCTCAGCGGGCGCAAGACTGGATTCTTCTCGGGGTGATTCTACCCTGTAAATCTGGGCCTTCCGTATATCG
>CAIWJG010000745.1 GCA_903912925.1 uncultured Verrucomicrobia subdivision 3 bacterium
CCCGTGGTTTGCCAGGGGCATCTTTTCGTCGTCAGCGACCAGGGCTCCGCCCTCTGCCTGGAGGCCAAGACCGGCAAGCTCGTTTACAAGGAGCGTCTGCCCGGCGTGACCGGAGCCAAGCCTTTCTATGCCTCGGTCGTTTTGGCGGACGGTCATCTTTATGCAACCAGCCGGCGCAACGGCACCTTTGTCATGCAAGCCGCTCCGACGTTCACTCTCCTTGCCCAAAACAAACTTGCGGATGACGACACCGATTTCAACGGGACGCCCGCGATCACAGGCAAGCAGCTTTTCCTTCGCTCCAACCGTTTTCTTTACTGCATCGAGTCCGGTGTGGGCGGCTGAAGCGATGGAGAATAACGAAAGGAAATTATATGAAGAAGTCAGTAATCATTCTGGCACTGGCCCTCGGTGCTTCAACACTGTCTCTCACCGCGCAAGACCAGGGAGGAGCTCCCTCAGCGGGTGAACGCCCTTCCATCCGTGAGGGTGGGCGTGGTGGTCCCGGCGGTCCGGGTGGACGCGGCGGGTTTCACCTCCTCCCCCCTCGCGCACAGGAACAACTTAACCTGACGAGCGACCAGCAGAAGCAGGTGGCGGCCTTGGAGGCTGAGGTAAAGGCGAAGCTAGAAAAGATCCTGACGCCCGAGCAACTAAAGCAGTTGCAGCAGATGCGGCCACCGCCGCCCCAGGGCGGTATGGGTCGCGGACGTCCCGGTGGCGCAGGTGGTGGTCAAGGTGGTCCTGGCGCAGAGAGCAGTCCACAACGCCCAGCCCAGGAACAGTAATCCCGCACGCGCGAGCGCAGCGACGGAGACGCCGCTGCGCTCGGCCTACAGCCAGGCGCTGACTCAACAACTGCCCGCCATTATGAAATCCATCGCTTCAATCTTCGTAACAGTACTGATGACAGGTTTGTCAGCCAGTGTGCTGCATGCCGCTCAACCCTACACCATCGTCGCCACCGGGCAGACGAAGTGTTACGACAACCGCGGCGAGATTGCCCCTCCGAAGCCGGGTGAGCCATTTTGCGGGCAGGACGCTCAGTTCCATAACCATCCCGCCAGCTACACCCTCAGCACTGACGGGTTGACCGTGCGCGACAACGTCACGGCTCTGACCTGGCAGCGCAGCCCAGACACGGACGGCGATGGCACCCTCACGCGGCGCGACAAGCTGACCCTGGCCCAGGCCCAGGCGCTCCCGGGCAAGCTGAACGCCGCCAGATTCGGCGGCTTCGACGACTGGCGTCTGCCCTCTATCAAGGAGTTGTATTCGCTCTTCGATGGGCGGGGCACGGACCCCAGCGGCCCCATGGACCTGGACACCGCAAGCCTCACGCCCTACATAGACACGAAGTTCTTCAAGTTCGCCTATGGCGACACCAAGACCGGCGAGCGCGTGATTGATTCGCAATATGCTTCGGGCACCAAGTATGTCGGCAGGTCCGCGCGTGGGGGTGGGAAAGTATTCGGCGTCAACTTCGCCGACGGGCGGATCAAAGGCTACGACCTGCAAATGCCTGGCGGGGGCATCGAGAAAACGTTCTTTGTCATCTGCGTGCGCGGCAACCCCGATTACGGCCATAACGATTCGCATGACAACGGTGACGGCACCATCACTGACCGGGCCACCGGCCTGACGTGGTCCAGGACGGACAACGGTCGAGGCCTGAACTGGCAGGACGCGCTGGCCTGGGTGCAGAAGAAGAACCAAGAGAAATACCTTGGCCACGACGACTGGCGGCTGCCGAGTGTGAAGGAACTGCAAAGCATCGTGGATTACACCCGCTCGCCGGACACCAGCCAGTCGCCGGCCATTGACCCGATCTTCACCTGCACGGCGATCACCAACGAAGCGCATAAGGTGGACTATCCGTTCTACTGGTCGGCGACCACGCATGCCGGACTCCGCGGCGGCGGGGCCGCGATGTATGTCGCCTTCGGCCGGGCGGCAGGGTGGATGTCAGCCCGCGCCATGGCGGGCGGACCTCCCGAACGGCGCGGCGGTTTTGGCCCCGGCCCGAGACCTGGCTCGGGCGGCCCACCCGGCGGTCCTCCGCCGGGCATGGAGCCGCAGGGCAGGGGGGCTGGTGAGTATCACTACGTGGATGTCCACGGCGCCGGCGCGCAACGCAGCGACCCCAAGGCCGGTGATCCGGCGATGTTCCCGCATGGCCGCGGGCCGCAGGGCGATGTCATCCGCATCTACAATTACGTCCGCTGCGTTCGTGATGGGGGGTGATTTCTACCGCATCGCCGAAAGCTGCAACGCTGCCCGGTGAAGCAGGGACAGACTTCACGGGCCAAGGAAAAGGTCACCGTGCATGAGCTGAATCGCGCACTTGCCGCGGCAACCGTGAAATTGGCGGCCCGGGTGTTTCAGCCCCTAACGCTTGATTCTGGCCTTGCTCAATCGTTTCGCTGCGCGGGAGGCCGCATTCTGTTTGGCACGTTTCTTTGCGTTCGCGGCGTTGGCGGCCGCAGTGCGCCGGGCAATTTCGTCTCGGAGCGCTGCGCGGTAGGCCGCCGTGCGCCGGGCAAGTTTCTTCCGGTTCGCTGCGCGGTGGGCAGCATGGCGCTCGGCGATTTTGTCCCGGTTCGCGGCACGGTAGGCGGCTTGGTATTCGGCGATTTGTTCCCGGTGCGTAGCCCGGTAGGTCGCTTGGTATTGGGCGTGTTTGTTAGGGTGCGCTGCGCGGTAGGCCGCACTGCGATTGGCACCTTTCTTCCGTTTCGCTGCGCGGTAGGCCGCTTGGTATTTGGTGATTCGGTCGCGGGTCTCGGCGGCCTGAGCTGCGATGCAGCGCTTCCGAGCGCAGCTACGTTGCGTTCTTCTGGCAGGTTTGAACGCAATCCCGCAATGAGGGCAAGTTTTGGTGATCATGCAAGTCCTCATCATGGCCAGTTCCGGGGGGTGCTGGCAAGGGTGGTCTATGGGGCGCACGGTCACTGATCAGGGCGCGCGGCGGACGGCGTTCCGTTCCTGCTCAGCCTTGCGTGCCGCTTTGTCAGCCTCGTCTTCCTCCCCTGCCTGGCGCAAGGCAATCGCAAGCTTGGAATAGCCCAAGGCGAGCAGGTCGTGAGGAGGGGGTGTTTCCGGCGTTTGCCCCAGTTGGCGTAACAGCGTTGCGATCGTGTCCTCCAGTTCGGCGCGTGCCTCGCCCGGCTGATTTCGCCGAATCAAGGCATCGGCCAGGGCGATTCGGAAGGTTGCCATCCAAAAACCATAGTAGGGCGCTTCAGGGAATTGCTTCACGAGGGTCGCCTGAATGGCGATGGCCTTGCGGAAGCTCTCTTCCGCTTCGGCCCAGCGTTCTATTTGCCGGTGAAAGGAACCCAGCTTGTCGTGGATGCGCGCTTCGGCGGCGAGAAAATCGGGTATATCCGGATGCTGGGTGACAAGCTTATGGAGCAGGGCCAGGGATTGGCCGAGGCGGTCCTCGATTGTCCTTTGAGTCTCAGGAGGAATGGGCGGTTGCGGGAGGTGTATCCTCGCGTAAGCCTCGCTCAGGTCATAGGCGTAATCGGGAATGCCCGGGAAGGCTTGGACCAGGTCTTCAAGAATATCGATGGCGAGGTCGGCGCCTCCTTTTGCTCGTGGTCGCCGAGCATCCTCTACCGCCGCTCCTTCCAGGTAACATAGTGCGAGCAGATGCTGGTATTCGGGGTTGGCCGGAGCGCGGACATTCTTGTCCGCTTCCCGGGGGCGCGACGTGGCTTCTCCCTCTCCCCGTCGGACGGGGAGAGGGCTGGGGTGAGGGGAAGTTAATGCGTTGAGCAAGGCGACCGCCTTGGCCAGACTGTCGCGTTGCGGGTTGGGAATTTGCGCGGGACGATCCCTCTGGCGCGGGGCAGCCGCCGGCAGTGGGCGCTCCTGGGTGCCAAGGAAGTAGTAAGTGCGAGCCAGTTCGAATCCCTCCTGTGGCGTGTTGCGTGTGGCGTGTTCTGTTTCATCGCCTTGCAGCAGAGCCAGCGCGGCCAGGTGAGCTTCCCGGGCCTCGGTTATCTGCCGCCGTGAGGTATATAGCCGGCCCAATTCATTTTGTAGCTGCGCCACCTCCAGCTTGAGAAGCGGATTTGGCGGCGGGCCGGCGGGCAACTCCTCGTAAAGAGCGATGGCTCGCCGATAGGCTTTAGCCGCTTCATCGAGCTGGCCCAGACGCTGACGGATGGCGCCTACGCGCCGGTTGGCTTCGGCGGTTCGGGCGCGCAACTTGGCATCGTTGCCGGTTTGCCGGGCCAGGCGGTCATAGAATGGCAACAGCTCTTCCAGGAGGGCGGCGGCTGCTTTGGACAGAATGGGCGAACTGGGAACATCGATGGTTTCGCCGCGCGCACCTTCCATGGTGGGTTGTGGAAGAATGCGCATTTGGCTTGGGGACGAACGCTCGAAGATCCGGTCGAGGGCCTCGATGGCGAGGGCAGCGTTGGCCTCGGCCTTGGAGCGCTCGAGCGCTTCTCCCTGGAGGGCGCTTTTGGTGCGGACGTAGCCGATGGAGGCAACCACGGCAACCATTACGAGCAGGAACAATGTCGTGGCTGTGAGGCTGGCCAACCGCTGGTTGCGGCGGCACCAGCGGCCCAACCTTTCCGCCGGACCCACTGGCCGGGCGCGGATGGGCCGGTCTTCGAGGAAGCAGCGAAGGTCGTCAGCCATTGCCTCTGCCGATTGGTAGCGCTGGCTGACATCGTGACTGACGGCTTTGAGAATAATGGTTTCGAGGTCGCGCGGAATCTCGCGATTGGCGCCGCGCGGCGCGGGGGGTGGCCCCTGGGTAATGCGCTGGATCAGGCGGCTTTGGTTGGTCTCCTCATAAGCTGGCCGCAGGGTGAGCAGTTCATACAAGGTCAGTCCCAGGCTATAGAGGTCACTCCGGTGGTCGGTGTGGCCGCGAAACTGTTCCGGAGCCATGTAGCGCAGCGTCCCGACGAGGTCGCTGGAGAGGGAGATGTCATCGGATTGAGCCGCCTTGGCCAAGCCGAAATCCGCCAGCCAAACCGTCCCTTGGGGGTCGAGCAACAGGTTGGCAGGTTTGATGTCCCGGTGCAGCACCCCTTGGCCGTGCGCGTAATTCAACGCGTCGGCGGCCTGCAGACCAATCCGGGCCACGCTCTGCCAGTAAGGCGGACCCGGGCGGCCGTCAGGACGGAGCCCGGCCTCCCCACCGACCAGTTGCCGCACGGCAGCTTCGGCAATCGGGGGTTCGGACGCGGCAGAGGTTGCCGAGGTCAGTGCTGGCTGCGGTGGGATGCTTCCCTGGCTGCACACCAGTTTCGCGAGCAGAGGAATAACAGCGTCCAACCCGACGCCGCGAATGTACTGCATCACGTAGTAGTGAAAACCGTCCTGTTCCCCCACGCCGAAGACTTCGACGATATTCGTGTGATGCAGATTGGCCGCAATGCGGGCTTCACGCTCGAACCGTTTGAGGTGTTTCTCGTCCAACAGCACCTGGCGAGGGAGAACTTTGACGGCCACGTGGCGCCCCAGGGATTCCTGCTCCGCCTCGAAGACGACGCCCATGCCGCCGCGGCCAATTTCGCGGATAATCCGGAAATCGCCCAAACGCTCCAGTTGCGCCGGCCCCAGTGTCGCGCGCCCGTCGGTGGACCGCGCTTGCCGCGCCTTCAACCGTTCAGTGACGGCGATGGTGGGAAAAAGGCCGCGGATTTCCTTCGCCAGGCCCGGATGCCGGGTTGCGTATTCCTCGATGGAAGGCCGTTGACCTTGCCGCAGCCGCTCCATGTATTCAGCGGCCAATACTTCCAGGGGATCACGCTCCGTGTTTGGGTCCGCCATACTAAGCTTGCTTTGCCAGGTCTGGCACCTGGGCCAGGATTTCCTTGAGCCGCCGCAGGGCCCGGACATAACGAATGCTGGCCGCCTTCTGCTCAATGCCCAGCGTTTCGGCGACTTCACTGTTGGTCAATTCCTCGAAATGCCGCAATGCGAGCACTTCGCGGTCGATAGGATCCATCTGCTCAATTGCGGTCTGCACGAGGCTGAGCATGTCGGCGCGCGCTGCGGCCCCGCTCGGGGAGGTGAACTGGCCGATCAACTGAATGGCCACGGACGCCGAGGTCGCCTGCGAGTAAGGGACGCCATCGAGGCTAACCTCGCGGGCGGCGTCTCGTTTCTGGGCGCCGAGGTGCTGCCGGTGCAGGTCAATAAGAGTCTGGTTCAGAATCATGCGCAGCCAAATGAACGGCGAGGTTGCGGGACTGTTGGCATAATGCTTCAAGCGCTGGCTGGCGGCCAGGAATGCCTCTTGCAATATGTCATCAGGCCCCAACCGCCCCCGCAGGGGCTCGGCCAGACGGAAGTGAATCACCCGCCACAGCCGCTCGCGCTCGCGCGAGAACAACTCGGCCAAGGCCTGAGTGTCACCGCCCCGCAGGCGGCTTTCAAGATCGTCCATCCCGACGCTGGAATCGTCGGTCATGTCACTTGTCTATGGAGGTCTAAACGCATACGGCGTGTAACTTTCTACGCAAGGCGAAGAAATATCCAACCTTTTGTGGTCAGCAATTTGCACTATGAGCCTGCCACCCTTTAGAGTGTCCGAGGCCGCATGGGACCATCCGCCATTCGTCCCATTCGTCCCATAGTGAGCATTGCCGTTTTGTGGTTCATCCAGGACACGGAGGGAGAAATACGGTGGATGTGCGCCCCCAGGCAGTTCCCCCCCCCGTCCCTCGCCCCACCGGCCCCGCCCCTCTTAGGTGTAGAAAATGACCGTTGCTTTCCGTTTAACCCCTTGGACATGACAATACGATCCGATTTGAGCACTGAGAAACAACAATGAACGCGGTCAACAGCAAGCATATTATGAAAACGAAAATCATTATCCTCACGCTGGCGCTCGGCGCTTCGACGTTCCTCCTCACAGCGCAAGACGCAAACCCACCGGGCGACGGACAGCGTCCTCCTCCGCGCGCGGGTGGCGTCGAACGCGACGGGGAAGGACAAGGGCAAACGGAGTCGCTCACGGACGCGCAGAAGGCGCAAGTGAAGGGCATCCTCTCAAAGTATAGCGCAAACACCCTCACGGCAGACCAGGCCCGAGCGATCCATGAGGCGTTTCGGCAGGCGGGACTCCGCGGCGGCTCGGCGCTGAACGACGCGGTCAAGGCGGCTGGGGGCGACCCGGACAAGCTGCGCGACCTCGCGCCGCGGCCGGGGCAAGGGCCGGGCAATGACAGAAACGAGCGCCAGTCGAAGGGGGGGGCTGCCCAGCCACAAGACCGAGGCGGTCGCTCCGAGTCCCGGGGTCAGGGGCCGCGTGGCCAGGGTCAATACTCGATCGAGCAGGCGATCTCGGACCGGGCACAGCTTAACACGATTGCCTTCGACGGCTTGGCCTTTCTGACCGGCGAACTGGGAAGCTGCACGTTCCTGCCGCCGGGCAAAGCCGCCGATTTCTTCGGCTTCCAGAACATGCGCGACGTGGATGTCAATCAACTGGGGCACAACACGTCCTTTGTGCCGCGGGCTGCCAACAATGTTCTGTATGTCCTGACTGCCGAACAGAAGGCGCAACTGGTCGCGCTGGCCAAGGAGCAGGAGCAGTTGCTGGCGGATCTGGCCTACAAGCGCTTTCCGTTGATCAAGGCGTTCTGCCGCCAATTGGCGGGCGATATCCCCGTCGGGACCACGGCCCTGGATCGTGAGGCGGTGATGAAATACACGGCGGGAATCTTCGAGATTGACGGATTGCTCAGTTATCAACGCGCCAAGGTTCTGGGTGGCATCGTCCGGTCGCTGAACGACCAGCAGAAGGCCTATCTGGGCAAGATGATCTTCAATAACTCGGCCACCTGGCCGGAACGGGCGGATCAGGTGGATAAACGGAGTCTCTCCCGTGCTGCGCATGTGGCCGTCATGACGTATGCCAGCGAGATGTTCAGTTGGTATGCGGGTTCGGTGGATGCCGACGTGTATTTCTGCCCCGAACGCCACGCGACCTACTTCGGATCCTTCTACATGAAGGACATTCCCGCCATGGGCAACGCGAATTTCTCGATCAGCACGTCCCTCACCGGCGATAGCGGGGAGGCGTTCCTGGCGGTGCTGAATGAATCGCAGCGCGGTCTTGTGACAGGCCTCGTGGACCTCCAGCGGAAAGACTTGCAGGAGATCGTCACTGTCAGGCGTGCCATCTCGGTTAAGCTCAGGCGGTTCATGAAGGAGGAGGCCGTGGACAAGGACAAGGTTCTGGCCCTGGCGAAGCGCTACGGTGAACTGGACGGCGAGATTTCCTACTGGTATGCGATGCGATTCGCGGCGGTTGGTAAGACCCTCGCCGCCGACCAGAAGAAAGCGCTGCTGAAACTGCGCAACCTGGACAGCAAGTACACCTGTAAGGGCGCATACCTCTACTCGCAGCCGATCGCCATGCCCGATATCCAGAACACGGACTCGCTGTTCGGCGCGTCGGCGCAGTCCGCGTCCACCGCCCCTGCCACTTCCCATACCGCCTTCGCACTTCGGAGCCTCGCCTTCACCAACGGCGGGCGGCTGCCACAGGAGTTCACCGGGGACGGCGCAGCCGCAACTCCCCCGCTGGAATGGAGCGCGCCGCCGGCGGGGACGAAGTGTTACGCTCTCATCATGCACCATATAGACCCCGAGGGGAAAACCAAGTGGTACTGGACTCTCTATAATATCCCGGCGGATGTGAGCGCCCTGCCCAGGAATGTTCAAGGGATAGGCACCCTGGGCAACAATAGCGTCAATGGCCGGATTGGCTATGCTCCGCCTCATTCCAAAGGCCCTGGCGACAAGACCTACGTCCTGACCCTCTACGCTCTTTCAGCGCCGCTTCAGCCCGCGGTTACCCCCGCCCAAGTGACGCGCGAGGTGCTGCTGGCCGCAATGAAAGGCCGAGTCCTCGCCAGTTCAGAGTTGCCGGTGGTCTATGCCCGGGGAGAGGCAGCAGTAGCGTCCAAGGGCGTATCGAATACTCAAGAGTGAACGACTACAGACGAAGCGCGATGAACATCTTTAATCTTCTATCTTCCAAGCAGAGCGGACAGGCTTTGCCTTGGCACGTTTCACGTTTCACTTTTCACGTAATGGAGATACCCATCATGACGACCAAGAAGCTCTCAACCACTTTCCGGCTTGCGTTGCTGGTAGGCCTTAGTGCCGCTCGCCTTCACGCCTACGAGGCACTGCAAGGGCCGACGGAACTGCTGTATTGGGACAAGACCAACACCTACCCCGGCTACACCTGGTTTGGTGTTCGTGGCGCGACCTACCTGGTGGATATGGAGGGCAGGGTGGCGCACACCTGGCCCGTCGGCACCAATCCCCACCTGTTGACCAATGGCAATGTGCTGGACGCCTCGAAAGACGACCCGAGCGGGTTTGGTGGCCTTACCGAGGTGGACTGGAACGGGTCGAACGTCTGGTCCTACACCGAGACACGCACCAACTACGTGCCCCATCACGACTTCCTCCGCATCTTCAATCCCCAGTTGAGTGCCTACACGACGCTCTACATCGCGAACAAGACCGTCAGTTCCAACCAGTGTATCGCCGCCGGTTGTAATCCGGCGTTCGCACGGAACTACACCAACGCGCAGATGGACGCGATTGTGGAGGTGGACATGGCAGGCAACATCGTGTGGGAATGGTGGTTCTTCGACCATGTTATCCAGGAGTTCGATGCGAGCAAATCGAACTACGTCGCCAGCGGAAAAACCATCGCGGACTATCCGGGGCGTCTCAATTTGAACATCCCCGGTCTGCCGGTGCAGCGTGACTGGCTGCACTGCAACTCCATTGACTACAACCAGGCGCTCGACCAGATCGTCATCAACTCGGTTCGCGGCGAATTCTACATTATTGACCACGGCAACACTTTCACTTCAGGCAATCCAACCAACAGCATTGCGCTTGCGGCCAGCTCTGCCGGGGACTTCCTATATCGGTTCGGCGACGCGGCACGTTACAATCAGGGCAGCCCGCCCTCCATTCTCACCAACTGGACTATCTCCACCACCGGCAACAAGCAGATTGGCGGCGCGCATCACGCAAGCTGGATACCGTCCGGGTTTTCCGGCGCAGGGCATCTGCTGGTCTTCAACAACGCGCAGAACCTGTTTGAGCACACGCAAGGCTCGTATGTGTTCGAGATCAACCCATTCCTGAATGCGCTGACGAACAACACCGGCGTTTATGTGAACCCGCCCGATGCCGGGTACAACACATGGCCGCCTCCCGCCGCTACCGCGGGCAAGAATGCGAAACTGATGTCGCGACAAATTGTCTGGAGCTATTCCTCCCAGGCCAGCCACGGCATGTTCAGTCATATCGGCAGCAGCGCGCAGCGGCTGCCCAATGGCAACACCCTGATTTGCTCAGACACTGAGGGGCACATCATCGAAGTCACGCCTGCCGGCGACGCAGTGTGGGAATACATCAACCCGGTGACCTCCGACGGCATTCTCAAACTCAAGCGAGACAACTGGCCCATGTATAATTCCATTTTTCGCGCCTTCCGCATCGGGACCAATGATCCGCCTCTAGCCGGGCGCACCTTGACCTCCGGAAATACCATCACCGGCCGGACGCCGTCGTATCACTCGCCGTAACCCGTTCACCATGAAGCACATAAATACCAGGCAAATTATGAAGACACTTTCCAACATCATCATCGCGGCACTCGGTTTGGTTCTGAGCTCAATTCCAGTGCACGCCTACGAGCGGCTGCAAGGTCCGACAGAGGTGCTCTATTGGGACAAGACCAACACTTACAGCGGCTACACGTTCTTCGGCGTGCAGAGCAACACCTATTTGATTGACATGGAGGGACGGGTCGCTCACACGTGGCCGGTCGGGACGAATCCGCACCTGCTCACGAACGGCAACGTGCTCGACGCTGTCGGCGGCGATGTCAACGGCTTCACCGGACTCAAGGAGGTGGACTGGAGTGGGAACACGGTCTGGCAATACACGGAAACACGCACCAACTACTTGCCACACCATGATTTCCTGCGGATCTACAACCCCAAGCTCGGCACGAATACGACGCTTTACATCGCCGCCAGGTCGGTCACGTCCAACCAATGTATCGCGGCGGGATGCAATCCGGCCAACAGTTCCTATACCAACGCCCAGGTGGACGCGATTGTGGAGGTGGACATGACCGGGAACGTGGTGTGGGAGTGGTGTTTCTTTGACCACGGCATCCAGGACTTTGATGCAAGCAAATCCAACTACGTCGGCTCGGGCAGGAGCATTTCCAACTACCCTGGCCGACTGAATCTCAATCTGCCGGGCCGGCCCGTGACCAACGACTGGCTGCATTGCAACTCGATTGATTACAACACGAACCTCGGCCAGATCGTGATCAACTCGGCGGGAGGCGAGTTCTATGTGATTAGTCATAGCAACACGTTCCTCGCCGGCAATCCGTCTGGAAGCATCGCGCTGGCTGCCAGCACGAATGGCGACTTCCTCTACCGCTTTGGCGACCCGGCGCGCTATAGCCAGGGCAATCCCCCTTCTATCCAGCAAAACTGGGCGACTAGCACCACGGGGAACAAACAGATCGGCGCTTCGAGTCACGCGCAATGGATTCCCGCCGGACTGCCGGGCGCGGGCCATTTCCTGGTGTACAACAACGGAGGCGACTTGTTCGAGACTACGCCGCAGTCCTACATTTTCGAAATCAACGGCTACCTGAATTCGAGCACCAACGACACAGGGTCTTATGTGAATCCTCCCACCGCCGGTTACAACAACTGGGCAGCGCCTGGGCACGACACTGACAAGCGCACCAAATCCATGTCGCGGCAGATTACCTGGATGTATTACTCGATGGCAAACCAGGGCATGTTCAGCCACCTCGACTCCAGCGTCCAGCGCTTGCCGAACGGCAATACGCTGGTCTGCGATTCGACCGAAGGACACCTCTTTGAAGTCACAGCTACCGGTGACTTGGTTTGGGAATACATCAACCCAGTGACGGCAGAGGGAATCATCACTTACAAGCGGGACAACTGGCCGATGCAAAACGCCCTGTTCCGCGCGTATCGCTTCGCCACCAATCATCCTGCCCTGACAGGTCGCACGCTCACCCCGCTGAGCACCATTACTGGCGAATCACCGTCCTACATCTCCGCACCGACCATCAGCGGCACGGCAATCAATCCGTCGGTGCCAACGGCCGCCATCAGCGTGTGGGTGACCTCGCGCATCACGAATAGCCATGGCGTCGCCTCGGCCACGCTGACCTATATTGTCGGGAGTGTCACCAACACGGTCGCCATGCTGGACGACGGTTCGCATCAGGACAGTGCTGCCGGCGACAATGTTTACGGAGGACAAATCCCGGCACTTCCAGCAGGAACGAGCGTGAGCTATTACGTCTCGGCTCAGGATGACTTCGGCCTGACGGCCAGCGATCCGACCGCCGCGCCCGGCAGCCGTTATTCGTACCTGGTGAGCGTCGTTAGCACCAGCGCCCCACCCGCCGACGCATGGAGCATGTTGAATCTGCCGGATACCGGCCAGACCAACCGCTACACGGCTACTTATGGGCAGGATGCCGATTACAGCATCAACCCGCCCGCGTTTGCCGACAACGGCGACGGCACCGTGACGGACAACGTCACTGGCCTCATCTGGCAAAAGGCCGATGGCGGCGAGATGACCTGGTCCAATGCCGTGATCTATGCGCAGACCAACCGCGTTGGCGGCCAGAGCGACTGGCGGCTGCCCGCCAGCCACGAGGCTTTCAGTATTCTCAACCACGGAAGGGTCAACCCGGCGCTGGACACCAATGTGTTTACTCTCTCCGTCGCGCAGTATTGGTGGACGGCCGATGCGCAGGCGAACGACGCGACACGCATCTGGGCGATCAACGCCGGTGGTGGTATTGGCGCCCACCGGCAGGACGAGACGCTGAGCGCCGGCGGCACAAATCGCTATCATGTTCGTTGCGTGCGGGGCACAGCCGCCGCCACCACCTGGACGACTGTTGGCGCAGCGTATTCCATCGTCGGCGATTATGTCGAATACCTGGATACGAATGCCCCGCTCCAATCGGCGAAGTTTTACCAGCTACGCCATGCCGGCTCGGCCGGCGTTCCTGCTTTGCTGCCGCAATTGTCAATACGGCTCGACCCCGCGGGCGTGGTGCTGTATTGGGAAACAAACTTCACCGATTTCGCGCTTGAATCCACTGCGCATTTTGTGCCGGCCACCGCCTCGGAGGCCAGCCAGAGCTCGAACCATTTGGCCAATAACGGTGATGGCACGATCACCGATCTGCACACCGGTCTGACCTGGCAGCAAGCCGAGGCTGGTCTGGGCATGAGCTGGGAGGGAGCGTTGCAGTATGCCGAGGCACTCACGCTCGCCGGCTACACTGATTGGCGGCTGCCGAATATCAAAGAGCTCCAGTCCATCAATGACGAAACACTAACCAGTCCGTCCGTGGACACGAACTTCTTCGTGGGTGCGAACTCGTCCCGCCACTGGTCCTCGACGACGGTGGTGAACCTGACCAATCGCGCGTGGTATGTGGATTTCCAGCTCGGGCTCGTCAGCTACGAGGACAAGCTGACCAACCTCTTCGTTCGCTCGGTGCGCGGCGGCCTGACCAACGCAACACTCTTCACCAATAGTTTCACGCCGCAGTTCGCCAGGATCACCGCCGGCCAGTACCAGATGGGCGACCATTTCGGCTTCGTGGATCCCGCCCACCCTAGCGACGAGGTTCCCCTCCATGACGTCTATGTGGACTCGTTCTACATGGAAACAACCCTGCTGACTTGTCTGGAGTATGCTCAATTCCTCAACTCGGCTCTGACTCAAGGTCTGGTGGAGGTTCGGTCTGACTATGTCTATGGCGTCGGGGGCACCAACATTTATTGCGACACCTACGGCTCCGACACTAACAGTCGCGTCCAGTGGACCGGCAGCGCCTTCACCATCCGAGACAACCGCGACCTGCATCCCATCACCGGCGTGCGTTGGTTTGGCGCGATTGGCTACTGCAACTGGGCCAGTGCCCGCGATGGTTTCACCCCTTGCTACAACCTTGCCACCGGCGACTGCACCCTCACCAACAGCGGCTACCGCCTGCCAACCGAAGCGGAATGGGAATACGCCGCGCGCGGCGGCCTCTACAGTCCCTACGGCATGTTCCCGTGGGGCAGCGACACCAACGCCGACGGCACCCTGGCCAATTGGGCGGGCAGCCGCAATCCCTTCACCAGCGGCCTCTCTCCCTGGACCACGCCGGTCGGCTTCTACAATGGCACTCTGCAATACAAGACCAACTACAACTGGCCGGGCACTAATGACACCTACCAAACGCGCAACAACTCCAACGGGTTCGGGCTCTATGACATGTCCGGCAACGTCTGGGAGTGGATAAACGATTGGTACACCGCTGATTACTACACCAATTGCGTGCTCAACAACATTATCACCAATCCCCCCGGTCCGCTGGCCGGCTCGCTCATGCCCGATGGCAAACCATATCGCGGCCTGCGCGGGGGCAATTGGTTCAACGGCGAGGACCAATACGGTCACGGCCGCGTAGCCAACCGTGATCCTTCCTACTACCGCGGTCCGGGCGATCCGAACGGCCCGTGGTTCCATGTTGGTTTTCGCGTGATGCGCCGCGGGTATGTCAGTGTGGTCTCCTCCGGCGCCACCATCGCCCAACTGACCTCCGGCCTGCACTTCACCGAGGGCCCGGCGGCTGACGCCGCGGGCAATGTGTTCTTCTCGGATATTCCCGCAGACACCATTTACAAGTGGTCGGTGACGAATCAGCTCTCGGTCTTCCGCACCAACTCGGGCGGAGCCAACGGCCTCTGCTTCAATTCCAGCGGCAATCTGGTGGCCTGCGAAGGCGACAATGGCAGGATCGTTTCAATCAGCCCGGCAGGAACCGTTAGTGTCCTGGCCAGCAACTACGCCGGCCTGCGGTTCAACGAGCCCAACGACCTGTGGATTGACCCGGCCGGTGGCGTCTATTTCACTGATCCTGTCTTCTTCGGCCATGCCGTTGTTCAAGGCGGCGAGTATGTCTATTACATCTCGCCAGACCGGACTACGGTTACTCGCGTTGTCACTGACATGGTCCGCCCCAATGGCTTGGTCGGCACACCCGATGGGAAGACGCTCTACCTCGCCGATTGGGGTGCCACCAATGTCTTCCGCTATGCCATTAACACGAACGGCACCTTGACCAATAAGACGCTGTTCGCCCGAGTGAAATGCGATGGCATGACCCTCGATGCCGAGGGCAATCTCTACCTGTGCGAGAGCGCCGTTCTGGTTTACGACTCCGTTGGGAACCAGGTCGAACAGATCGCGGTGCCCGAGCGGCCGACCAATCTCGAGTTCGGCGGCAGCGATCGCAAGACCTTGTTCATCACCACTGATGCCGGATCACTCTACTCCATTCGGATGCGGGTCCAGGGCGTGACCGGCGGCGGGACCACGACCAATCTGCCCCCGGTCATTTCCAGCATGGCGCTTGTGCCCGCGGCGCCGACCACCAACGACACCGCCTGGGTCACGGCGCACGTCACGGACGACCTTGCCGTGACGAATGTCACCCTGACCTACAGCACCGGCGTCGGCGGCGGCGCCAGCCAGACCAACACGGTGTTCCTGGAAACGATGGCCACCAACAGCAGCAAGCCTTGGACGGGCGGCAACTGCCTCAACGCCTGGACCGTGACTGGGAGTTCGCTTGAGCAGCGAGGCGGCGCCAACTACGGCAGCGGCAACACCAACGGCCTGGAATTCAAATCCGGCTCCACGAACCTCACGGACAGCATGATCACAACCAGCGGTTCCGTGGACGCGCGGGGCAATTCGGGATTTGTGGAGTTTTGGATGCAGACGCTGACCATCAGCAACCAATACGGGAATGCGGGTTGGACCTTCCAATTGGATGGCGGCAGCGGCTACCTGACGCGCCTGAGTGAACTCACCAGCACCAGCCACGGCTGGACGCTTTATCACTATGACCTTCAGGCCGCCGAATTGGTCAGCAGTCTGAAGCTGCGCTTTCAGTTCCGTGGCGGCAGCACGGAAAGCCGCATGGATCTCGACCAGATCTCAGTGAAGGTGGTTACGGGTGGCGGTGCCAGTTCCACCAACGTCGTCATGCTCGACGACGGCGCTCACCAGGATGGCTCTGCGGGCGATCACATCTACGGCGCACCGATCCCCGCGCTTCCCCTGGGCACGACCGTGAGTTACTACCTTAGCGCGACGGACAGCGGGGGACTCACAGCGACCTATCCGACCAACGCACCCGGCACCACCCTTTCCTACACGGTGCAGGCTGGCACGGCTTCCAATACGCCGCCCGTTATTGCCAATGCGACCATGACGCCCTCCTCACCGACCGCCGCCAACTCGGTCTGGATCACCGCCCAGATCACCGACAATGTCAGCGTCGCGCAGGCCACGCTTACCTACAATGCCGGAGCCGGCGCAACCAGCGTGACCCTGTTGGATGACGGTGCCCATCAGGATGGCGCGGCGGGGGATGGCACTTATGGCGGGCAGATTCCGGCGTTGCCCGCTGGCACGACGGTGTATTTCTATCTGACGGCGGCAGACAGTCTGGGTGCCACCACTCTGGCCCCCAGCGGAGCGCCGGGCATCACCTATTCCTACAGCGTGCAAAGCGCGTCCACCAGCCAGACCGTCGGCCTCTTCCTCAACACCACCAACGCCTGGCCGGGCTACACTTTGATGGCCCCGATGCACCACACCAACACCTACCTCATTAACAACGCAGGAGAAGTGGTTCACAGGTGGACCAGCACCTACGAACCAGGCCGCAGCGCCTACCTGATGACCAATGGCCACATGTTCCGCGCTGGCATGGTCAAGCAGGGCGGTCCCTCCACCGGCGGTGGCGAAGGCGGACGCGTCGAGGAATACGATTGGGACGGCAACCTCGTGTGGGCGATTGATTATTTCAGCCCCACCTACATTCACCACCACGATTTCAAGGTCCTGCCCAACGGCAACGTCCTCCTGCTCGTGGCCGAAAAGAAGACCCTCGCCGAAGTCATTGCGGCCGGGTTTAACACCAACCTGCTGGACGCCAGCATCTTCACGCAGGGTTACATGTTGCCCGATTGCCTGGTCGAAGTGACCCCCACGCGGCCTTATGGCGGCACCGTTGTCTGGGAGTGGCACCTCTGGGATCACATGATTCAGAATTACGACCCCGCCAGGAATAACTACGGCGTGGTGGCAAACCATCCCGAACGGATTGATGTCAACGGCACCGGCATCAAGATCCCGCAGTTCTGGAATCATGTGAACGGCATTGACCATAATGCACAGCTTGACCAGGTCATGCTCAGCATCCGGGGCAATAGCGAGCTCTTCGTCATTGATCATCAAACGACCACCGCGCAAGCCGCCGGCACCAACGGCGGCCGCTACAACAAGGGGGGCGATATTCTCTACCGCTGGGGTAATGCGCAGCAGTACGACCGCGCTACCAGCGCCGGTCAGGTGCTCTACCAGCAGCACCACACCCACTGGATCGAGACCAATTGTCCCGGTGCCGGCAATATTCTCATCTTCAACAACGGACTCGGCCGCGGCTACTCGACCATCAACGAGATCGCACCGCCCGTGGACGCCGCCGGCAATTACACATTGGCCTCCGGTGCTGCATTCGGTCCGAGCACCAATTATTGGCTCTACCAGAGCAGCCCGCCCACCAACTTCTACTCCTCCGAAATCTCCGGCTGCCAGCGCCTGCCCAATGGCAACACCCTCATCTGCGAGGGCATTAAGGGCAACCTCTTTGAGGTCACCTCCTCCGGCCAAACCGTTTGGCGCTACCTTTGCCCCGTCGCCAGCACCATTTTGACCCAGGGCGACAGCATCCCGGTGGATCCGGCGCGCACCGACCAGTTGATGAACGCCGTGTTCAGAGTCTCCCGCTACGGCACGAATTACGCAGGACTGACAGGGCGGGACTTGACGTCACAAGGCTCCATTGAGATCCCGGTGGACCAGACGCTCCGGTTGCTGACCGGCCAAGCCACTTCATCGGGTATGCAATTCAGTTGGTCGAGTTTGCCCTATCGGAATTACGCCGTGCTCTACAAGGCGACCCTCAACGCCGCCGCCTGGACCAGCATCGCCACCAACCAGAGCATCGGCACGTTGTCCACCTTCACCGACACCAACGCCACCCGGCTCGCTCTCCCACAAGGCCTTTACCGGGTCATGTTGATGCCCTGACGACAGGGTGCCATATGAAAAAGACGACACCGAGCAACCCCTCACCCCAGCCCGCAGGTGAATGCAGAAGGAAGAATGAAGAATGCAGAAAGGGGCGAGGGAG
>CAIWJG010000746.1 GCA_903912925.1 uncultured Verrucomicrobia subdivision 3 bacterium
AGATACTCCGTGAACCGGCAGGCCGGAGGTCTGCCCCACACCTGAACAGTTACTTCTCATGAAAGCGCAGGCTTCGCCGAATACTGTCTTGCGCCCCACCGAAATAAAGCTGAGAAGCTGAAAGCGGCGGTTGTGATTCGGATTTCGGATTTCGGGTTTCGGGTTTCGGATTTTGGAATGCAGTATTGCCCCCTACTCGTAGCGCAGGGATTCGATCGGGTCGAGGTTGGCCGCTTTGAACGCGGGGTAGGTTCCGAAAATCAGGCCGACTGCCGAACAGATGAGCAAGCCCAGGATGATCCAGTCCACAGGGATCACGGGTTCCAGCTTGAAAAGGTAGGCGGTCGAATTGCCGCCCAGGATGCCACACCCCACCCCCATCACGCCGCCGATCTCGCAAAGGACGATCGCTTCGATAATGAACTGGGTCATGATATTGCGCTTCTTGGCGCCGACGGCGCGGCGAACGCCGATCTCGCGTGTCCGTTCGGTGACCGAAACGAGCATGATGTTCATGATGCCGATGCCCGCAGCCAGCAGGGCAATCGAGCTGACGATGGCCACCCCGAGGCGTAGCGTGCGCGTGAACTTCCTGAACTGGGAAATCAGGGTGTCATTGGAGGTAACGTCAAAGCTGTCCGCCTCACCCGGCGGCACCTTGCGAATGATGCGCAGCAGGCCGCGCACTTCCTCCATGCACCCATCAAAGCTGGCGCGGTCGCGGGCCTGGACCAGGATGGTCAGCGAGCGCCACATGTAACCGAAGCGGTTGAGGCCGGTGGTGATGGGGATGATCGCGAAGTTGTCCTGATCACCGCCTAACTGGCCGCCTTTGGGATAGAGCACCCCGACGACGGTGTAATTCATTCCATTGATCTTCACGTGCTCGCCCACGGGTGAGCCGGTGGGGAAGATGGTGCGGGCGAGGCCGTTGCCCAGCACGCACACGTCCCGGGCGCTGTCCACGTCAGCCTCGGCGATTCCACGGCCATCCTGAACAATCCAGTTGCGAGCGGGCAGACTGCCGGGAGTTTCGCCGTACAAGCGCACGTTGGGCGAAGTCCGTTTGTATCGGGTTTGGATTTGACCGGCCCAGAAGGTGGTTTCCACGCCGACGGCGCGCGCCAGCGTGGCACTCTCCTCCAGCCGCCGGCCTTCCTGGAGGGTGATGTTCTTGCGCCGCCGGATTTTCTCCAGTCCTTCCGGCATGCTGAACAGAACGGTAGGGAACTTCCGAACCATGAAGGTTTGGTCGCCCAGTTGGCTGAGCTGGGATTCGACGTAGCCCTGCATGACCCGCATGGCCGTC
Source organism: uncultured Verrucomicrobia subdivision 3 bacterium (assembly GCA_903912925.1). Taxonomy (GTDB): domain Bacteria; phylum Verrucomicrobiota; class Verrucomicrobiia; order Limisphaerales; family UBA8199; genus PALSA-1440. The sequence goes on from CAIWJG010000746.1 coordinate 1,310, forward strand.
ATGACAACAATAATGGAAAACACGCCGACCAGAACCCCCAGCAATGTCAGGGCGGACCGGAGCTTATGCGCGGCCACAGCGCCAACTGCCATGTGGAAGCTCTCGCGGAATTCGGCCAGCAGGATGATTGTGCCTTTAGGTAGCATGGGGGGAGTGAAACGTGAAACGTGAAACGTGATTAGGGCATGGGGGGCGTGAAACGTGAAACGTGAAACGTGATCATGGCATGGGGACGTCCTGGAGTAACAGTGAAAGCACCTCGGGCTGGAGTGGGCTTGGCAGTGGAACTTGAGCCTGTTCGGGCGAATATGCCGGAGCATCCTCTTTTAGAAAGGAACCGTAAGCTCGCTGGTCGGGGATCATCGCCAAAAGTAAACGAACAATCTGTGTGAGAAGTTGAAGGCGATGCGCGGTGACGGTATCCCCTAGCACATACCGGCCCTTGTAGTACCAGCCGCGGCTTTCGCGCGCAGAACCCAAGGCATATTCGTAGAAACGAGCCCTGTCTCTGCCACTACCGCGCGAATAGCCTTCCGAAATGTTCGCCTCGATGGAGCCCAGCGCACGATACAACTGGCCGGCCAGGTCCAGTGTACGCCTATCCCCCGTCAGCTTGGTCACGTCGTGCCAGCCGAGGTCTGCCACGAAGAGCGCCAGCCGATACGCTTCCATCTTCCAAAGCGAATCACCCGTCATCTCCGCCGGAACATCCCTTAGCCACGCCTCATAATTCATAACAGTTGCCCATTCTGCTCACGCATCACGTTTCACGTTTCACGTCTCACGCATCACGTTTCATTCCCCGGACCGGAGCGCATCCACCGGGTTCATGCGCGCGGCATGCCAGGCTGGGACAAAGCCTGACACGACACCCGTGACCAGCGACACCATCAGTGCCAGGCTGACCACGGCCACGGACAGCGTGGCAGGCATGTACTCCCGCATGACCAAGGTCAGCGGCCACGCAATGCCGAGCGCGATGGCGCCGCCGATTAAACAGATCGCTGCGGCTTCGATCAGGAACTGCAACAGGATGGTCCGCCGCTTGGCGCCAATGGCTTTGCGGATGCCGATTTCGCGCGTCCGCTCGGCTACCGAGACGAACATGATGTTCATGATGCCAATGCCACCGACGAAAAGTGACAGGCCAGTGATGAACAAGCCGATCCCGCCAATGACGCCCGTCACCTTATGCACGATCTCGAGTATTTGCTCCTGCTGGTTGATGGCGAAATCATCCCGATCACCCGGCGCCAGGCGCCGGACTCGGCGCATGACGCTATGCAACTCTTCCTTGGCATCCTCCAGATGCGTGACATCCTTGACCTTGACCTCGATTATTTCCACGTCGCGCGTGTGCTGGAAGGCAGCCATCATTTGCCGCAGGGGAATAATCGCCTGATTGTCGAATTGACCAAACATATCCCCCTGCTTCTCCAGCACGCCGACCACTTCAAAGGGCCGCTGGCCAATCATTAGCCTCTTCCCGAGCGGCGACTCGCGCACGAAGAGGTTCGTGGCCACGGCATAACCGATCACGCACACGGGCCGGCCGCCCTCGGCCTCGGCGGCGGAAATAAAACGCCCGTCCGAGATCGAAATGCCGCCCGTGACCAGGAGCTGATCGGTGGAGCCAATGATCTGAACTCCGGGGGAGCTGCGCTTGTCGTACTTGATCGGCTGTTGATCGAAGGCGAGCGGCGCGATCGCGCTGAACAACGTCAAGTCCCGCTCCAGCGCGCCGCACTGCTCGATCGTAAGATGGCGCCGCTTTTGCACCCTGTGATACTCCGCCTCCGTGTCGGGCGCGGACCAGTCCTCACGCTGCACGAACAGCACGTCCGCGCCGATGAAGGAGACGGCCTTGAGAAAGGCTTGGTTCAAGCCCTGGATGGCCGTGCCCATCAATGTGACCGTAACGATGCCAATCACGATCCCGAGGGTCGTCAGCACCGAGCGCATCTTGTTAGCAAGGATCGCGCGCCATGAAATGGCCAGACCCTCTTTGATCTCGGTGAAGAAGTTCATGCGACGAGCGAGGAGAAGAGGAAATCCGAAACCCGAAACCCGAAACCCGAAGGAAGGCCGAGATCCGAAATCCGAAGACCGAGCCTGCGCCGATGGTCACGAAGGCCTGCGTGTATTCGGATTTCGGCCTTCGGATTTCCTTCGGTTTTCGGGTTTCGG
>CAIWJG010000747.1 GCA_903912925.1 uncultured Verrucomicrobia subdivision 3 bacterium
CGAGCCTCAAATCCTAGCGGCATTGGACTTGGAAGTCTGCGCTACACTGCTCCGCCGAAAGCACTAACACCACACGAGATGAATTCAAACCCAAATACTGAAGGAACCTCAACCATGTTCTCCCTGCAAAACAAAGTCACCATCGTCACCGGTGCCGCCTCCGGGATTGGAGCGGCCATCGCGGAGAGCTTCGCCCGTGCTGGGGCGCTGGTCTATGTTGCCGACTGCAATGAAGCCGCCGGCGAGGCCATGGTCCGGCAGATCGAGCAACAGGGCGGCCAGGCGAAGCTTGCCGTTGCGGACATCGCGAAAGAGGCCGATTGCCAGGGCCTGGCGCAGCGTGTGCTTATCGAGAACGGGAACCGTTGCGATGTGCTGGTCAATAACGCGGGCGTGGGTCATGTGGGCTCGATCCTGACCACGGAACCGGCCGAGCTCGAACGGCTGTGGCAGATCAACGTCAAGGGCATGTATTTCCTGAGTCGGGCGATTCTGCCGGCCATGATCGAGCGCCGCGCCGGCTCAATCATCAACCTGGCCTCCGTCGCCGGGGTGATGGGCATGGAGGCGCGCTTTGCCTACACCGTGACGAAGCATGCGGTGGTCGGCATGACCCGGGCCATGGCGATGGACCACGGGCAGACCGGCGTGCGGATCAACTGCATCTGTCCCGGCCGGACGCAAACGCCGTTCGTTCAGGCCCGGCTGCAGGAGTATCCCAATCCGGAGGAATACCTCAAACAGATGGTAGCGCCTCATGCGCTCAAGCGGTTGGCCCAACCGTGGGAAATCGCCGCCGCCGCGGTCTATCTGGCCAGCGACGAAGCCGCCTTCGTCACCGGCAGCGCCATGGTCGTTGACGGTGGCTATATGGCCGGCAAGTAACCGCTCTTAGCTCATCTATGAAACTGTAGGAGACGACGTAAGGAGTCTCTAACTCGATTTATCCGTGCCAATTCGCGAAATCCGTGTCTATCATCCTCAACCAAAACACTATGCAAATCATTCGATACCAGGATCCCCAGGGTGCCACGCGCTACGCGGCACAACAACCCGATGGTTCGGCCCGGCAAATCGTCGGCGACATCTTCGGAGCGTATGAAGTAACCAATGAACCGGCACGCGTGGAGAAGCTCCTTGCGCCGGTTGCGCCGGTCGCGTTCTTCTGCATCGGCCTGAACTACAAGCGCCACGCCGAGGAGGGGAAGGCTTCCATCCCGCAGTTCCCGGTGTTGTTCATGAAGTCCCCGGCAGCCGTGCAGAATCCCGGCGACCCAATCCTGCTGCCCCGTCATCTGCGCAGCGACGAAGTTGATTACGAGTGTGAACTCGCCGTCGTCATCGGCCGGCGGTGCAAGAATGTGCCCAAAGAACAGGCGCTCGATTACGTGCTGGGATATACTTGCGCGAATGATGTAAGCGCGCGCGATTGGCAAGGGAAATGGGGGAGCAGCCAGTGGTGCCGGGGCAAGACCTTCGACACCTTCGCCCCGCTCGGGCCCTGCCTGGTCCTGAAGGATGAAATCCCCAACCCCAACGCACTGAAGATTCGCACTCTGCTCAACGGCCAGGTGATGCAGGACTGGAACACAGACGACATGATCTTCGATGTGCCGACACTGATCGCCTTCCTCAGTGGCAGCACGACCTTGCTGCCGGGGACCGTCATCCTCACTGGCACGCCGCATGGCGTCGGGTTTGCGCGTAAGCCGCCGGTATTCCTCAAGCCGGGGGATAGCGTCACCGTCGAGATAGAGAGAATTGGCGCGTTGACAAACCCGGTAAGAGCGGAGGAGTGAATCCGTGCAGGGTGCTGTTCCTCACTGTCCCTAAAGCCCCACGCGCATGACGGGCAAGGAACGCATCGAGCGCATTCTACGGCGGCAGCCCACCGATCGCGTGGGGTTGTTTGAAGTGTTCTGGACCGAAACAGCGCGCCAGTGGTCGGCGGAAGGCCATTTCGCCCGACCCGAACTGGCCGAGGACCATTTCGGGCTCGACCTCCGCCGGTGCCGTCCGCTTGATCTCATGGCAAACCTCAGTGTCGGCGAGGCGGTGGTGGACGAGAATGACACCACCCGGCTCGGCGTGGCTGGCGGTCCGGCGAGCGCGGGTCGCACGGAGGAAGTGATCGAGGAGACAGAAACCACGCGGCTGGTGCGCGACGGCAACGGCGCGGTGTTGCGCTGGATCAAGGGCTCGTCCGGGGCGCCCGAGCACGTGGATTTCCTGGTGAAAGATCGCCGAGCCTGGGAGGAGCACATTCGCCCGCACCTGGTGAACGATGGCAATCGCAAGCGCAGGGTGAACTTCGATCTCTACCGAGCCATGCGTGCCCATTGCGCGGAGCACAATCTCTACCTCACTTGCGGTGTGGTTGGCCCCTTCGACCTGATGACGCCCCTCTGCGGCCACGAACATCTTCTAGTTGGAATGGCGCTCGATCCGGATTGGGCCAGGGATATGGTGCAGCTTTACACGCGGCTCACCATCGAGCTCCTGGAAATACTATTTGCGCAGGAAGGCCAGCCTGACGGTCTATGGATTTGGGAGGACCTCGCGTTCAAGCAGCGGCCCTTTCTGTCTCCGGCGATGTATCGGGGGCTGCTCTTTCCCGCACACCGGCGGATCTTTGAGTGGGCGCACGCCCGGGAACTGCCGGTCATCTTCCACTCGGACGGGTTCGTCGAACCGCTCCTGCCACAATTGGTCGAGGCGGGCATTGACTGCCTGCAGCCGCTTGAGGTGAAGGCCGGGATGGACCTGCTGCGGGTGAAGCAGCGGTTCGGCGACCGCATCGCCCTGATTGGCGGAATGGATGCCCGCACCCTGGAAACAAACGACCTTGCAGTTGTCCGGGCCGAGTTGGAGGCGAAACTCCCCGGTGCCATGGCCGGCGGCGGTTATGTGTTGCAGGTGGACCACAGCGTCTCAAACCGGGTGGATTACGAGACCTACAAGTTCTTCGTCGAAACCGGCCTGACTCTCGGCAACTACGAGGCGGCCCACGCATGATGACCTCACGCGAGCGGGTGCTGTGCGCCCTGAATCACGAGGAGCCGGATCGGGTGCCGGTCTTCTTCGGCACCTCCGGGGTGACCACGATGAACACGGCAGCCTACGACCGGCTGAAGGCGCATCTGGGCCTGCATACAGAGATGCGGGCGTTTTGGCGGGCGCTGCAATACTCCCTGTTGGATGAGGAAGTAATGGTCCGCTTCCACTCCGATGGCCGGCCACTTATCGCTGGACCGGCACCTTCGCCCCTCAGTCGGGACATTGCCCCCGACCGATTCGTGGATGCCTGGGGAATCACCTGGCAGCTTCAGGCCGGCAACCATTACTTCGACATCGCCGACTGGCCGCTCAAGGACGCCTCGGTCGGCGCAATCCAGCGTTACCCGTGGCCGGACCTGGCGCACCCATCCCGGTTTGCGGGCCTCAAAGAGAAGGCCCGGGCAATCCGTGAGGCGGGCTATGCGGTGGTTGCGCTCAGCGGCATCAGCCCCTTTGAATACAGCTACATGCTGCGCGGCATGGACCGTTGGTTCCTCGACCTGGGCGCCGACCATGAGTTCGTCCACGCCCTGATGCGCAAGCTCACGGACCTGATGCGATCGGCGGTGGAGCGGTTGCTCGAAGAGGCCGGAGAATACATTGATGTCCTGATTATGGGGGACGACCTGGGCAGCCAGCGCGCCCCCTTCATCTCGACCGCGATGTATCGGGAGCTGATCAAGCCCTACCATTGCGAGCTGGTGAGCGCCATCAAGGAGCGGACCCAGGCGCGAATCCTCTACCATTCAGACGGGAACATCTACCCGCTGCTCAATGATCTGATTGAGACTGGGATTGACGTGCTCAACCCGGTGCATGTCGCAGCCCGGGACATGGGCGACACGGCGCGCTTGAAGCGCGAGTTCGGCAGCCGGCTGTCGTTTTGCGGAGCCATTGACACCCAGCAGGTGCTGCCGCACGGAACGACTGATGATGTGCGAAGCGAAGTGCGCCGCCGTATCAAAGACCTGGCGCCGGGAGGCGGCTACATTCTGGCTTCCGTACACTGCATCCAGCCGGACGTGCCGCCGGAGAACGTCTGCGCGCTATTCGAGGAAGCATTCGTCGCGGGGCGCTACCCGATCGCAGTGTGATTCTATGACTTATATCGCCATTGATCTCGGTTCGTCCTACCTCAAGGGCGCAGTGCTCGACCTTGACGGGCTGACGATCCGGCATATTGAAAGACTGCCATTCCCGGAGCCGATCCCAGGCCTGCCTCCCACGTTCCGCGAATTTGATCCGGGTGAGGTGGTAGCGGCTACCCGCGCCTTGCTGGAGCGGCTGCTGCATCATGCGCCGGAGGCCCAAGCCTGCGTGATGTGTAGCCAGCTTCATAGCCTGGTTCTTAGCGACGACCACGGGTGCCCCCTCTCGAACATCATCAACTGGCAGGACCAACGAGCGCTCCAGCCCGTCACCCAAGGCAGCGGAACCTATTTTGATGAGATTAACCGCCGCATCACAAGTGACGAGAGGCGCCAGCTTGGCAACGAGCCGCGTCCGGGCGTGCCGCTGTGCTTCCTGTTCTGGCTGGCGCAGAATCGGGCACTGCCGCAAGGTCCGGTGCTCGCGGCTTCCCTGCCCGCCTTCGTAGCGGCCAATTTATGCGGCTCTACGCCCGTGCTGGACATCACCAACGCGTTTGCTCATGGCGCGTTGAACGTGGAAACTGGCGCGTGGCACAAGTCGGTCATAACGAAGCTGGGGCTTGAATCCGTGGGTTGGCCTCGCATCGTAACGCAGGGCTCGGTGGTGGGCGAAATGCGGATTGGCTCACGCGTGCTGCCATTGTTCGCTCCCGTTGGGGACTATCAATGCTCGCAGGCCGGGGCCTTACTCGAACCAGGCGAACTGTCCGTTAACATCTCCACCGGCTCGGCCGTGATTCAATTCGCCGAGGGGCTGCAGTTCGGCGACTTCCAAACGCGGCCCTGGTTCGACGGCCGGCATCTCAAGACCATCACACACATACCCGGCGGGCGTGCGCTCAACGCCCTGGTGCGATTGCTCAGCGAACTGGCCGAGGCACAGGGTTTGAAACTGCGCGACCCGTGGGATTATATCATCGAGCAGTCCGACCGGGTGGCGGCTACCGACTTGCGCGTGGACCCGGCATTCTATTTCAGCGCCATGGGTGAGCACGGCGCGATTACGAATGCGCGCGAGGAGAACTTGAACGTAGGCCACCTCTTCCGGGCCGCGTTCGAAGGGATGGCCGACAATTACGCCCGCTGCGCCCGCCGGATTTGCCCCGCCGGCGACTGGCCGCGCCTGGTATTCTCCGGCGGCGTCGCGCTGAAGACTCCCCTGCTCCGCCAGCTTATCTGCGAGCGCCTGGGACAGGAGTGTCGGCTGGCTCCTTCGGAGGAAGACACTTTGCTCGGTCTGCTCGTCCTCGGCCTCACATTCAGCGGACGCGCGACGTCCGTCGCTGGGGCCATGTCGTTCGTGAAACAAAACTACAAACCAGATAGTCCTTGAGAGGGTGGTCCCACTCGTGTTGAAATCAATATTCCCATACCTCCGATCCGTATGAAACGACCACTCCGTAGTCCGTCCCGAAGCCACACAGGCCGAATGCTGCTGACCGCTCTAGCCGTCATGCTCTGTGCGGCGCAACCCGCGCCCTGCCAGATTCAGACCGCAAAGGTAACCGGGGGAGAACTGAGCGGCGTCGTCAAGGACGGCATCGCCTCATTCAAGGGCATCCCGTTCGCCGCACCACCAGTGGGCGAGTTACGCTGGCGGGCGCCCCAGCCCGTGAAGCCCTGGGAAGGCGTCAGAAACGCCAATACTTACGCTCCCGGGCCCATGCAGCCTGCCTTGGTTGCCATAGCGATGGGCGGCGTGGCAAATCTCAGCGAGGATTGCCTGTATCTGAATGTCTGGACGCCCGCAAAGTCGGCAAACGAGAAACTCCCCGTCATGGTCTGGATCTACGGTGGGGGATTCATCAGCGGACTCACCAGCGTCCAGGTAACTGATGGCGCCCGACTCGCGCAAAAAGGCGTGGTGCTGGTGAGCATCGCCTATCGCGTGGGCCCGTTTGGCTTTCTCGCCCACCCGGAACTCAGCCGGGAGAGCGGCAAGGGCTCGGGTTGCTACGGCATTCAGGACCAGGTCGCGGGCCTGCGTTGGGTGAAGGACAACATTGCCCAGTTCGGCGGCGATCCCTCACGCGTGACCATCTTCGGCCAATCCGCCGGCGGCATCTCGGTCAGCCTGCTCGCGACCGTGCCCGCCGCCCGCGGCCTGTTCCAACGCGCCATTTGCCAGAGCGGGGGATCCATGGGCCCGGTCAAGCGCAGCGACACACTGGAGATGAGCGTGGTTTCTCTTCCGATGGCGGAAGCAGCCGGCCAGAATTACCTCCGCAAGCTGGGTGTGGACAACATCAAAGCCGCCCGCGCCTTGAGTGCCGATGCGATCCAGACTGTGGAATCGGCCTCAGAAATCCAACACGCCATGGGTCAAATGAGGTCCAAGAAAGCGGTGACTGGAATCACCTTCTGGCCGGTGGCAGATGGCGAGACGCTGCCGGGCGACGGGTCCGAGCTTTACGAGGCGGGCAAATTCCATGATACACCTGTGCTCATGGGGTGGAACTCGGACGAGGGGGCTATGTTTGTGCATAGTAAGGGTAGTCCCGAAGAGTTCGAAAAGGAGGTGCACACCAATTTCGGGCCTGCGGCTGAACCCATGATAAAGGCGTATCCACATTCGACAGCGCCGGAAGTCTTCAAATCCGCCAAGGACATCGTCCGCGACATGGCCTTCGGCTGGAACACCTGGACCTGGGCGAAATTGCAAACCCGCAAGGGTAAAAACAAAGCGTTCGTTTACTATTTCGATCAGCGCACCCCCTCGTCCCCTGACGGCTCCAGCCATGCCGCCGAGCTTGGCTGCGTCTTTCGCAATGTGAATGCCTGGACCGGCGGCCCAAGCCCCAAGAATCCGCAACTCTCCGACCTGATGAGTTCGTATTGGGTCAACTTCGCAACCGCAGGTGACCCGAATGGCCCCGGGCTTCCCGAGTGGCCGGCGTTCAACGAGAGAGATATGCAGGTGATGTTTTTCGACAAGAATCCCGCCGCCCGGCCAATGCCGCATCTGGAGAAGTTGATGGCTATTGACGCCTACTATGCCTGGCGCAGACAGCAGCAGCAGGAGCGTTGAAACAGGCCAAGCATGAGTCGCTGACGGCATTCCAGCAATTCTCATTATGTCAGCCCAAATCCGAAACCCGAAATCCGAAACCCGAAGGAAATCCGAGATCCGAAGGCCGATTCCGCCAGCTCACCCTTTAACGCAGAGGCGCAGAGATTCGCAGAGGTTCGCAGAGAGTAGTTTGTCTCTGCGTTTCTCCGCGTTCCTCTGCCGCGCTATGTCTCTGCGTTAAGCCCTTTTCCCGAATCCGAAACCCGCC
>CAIWJG010000748.1 GCA_903912925.1 uncultured Verrucomicrobia subdivision 3 bacterium
CAATTTCAGCTTTCTCTGCGTTGCTCTGCGTCTCGGCGTTAAGCCCGGTTCCCGAATCCGAAACCCGTAGTCCGAGTCTTCCTCTCAGTAACACCCAACTTCAGTTGGGTGAACCACGCCCCCGCTGCGGGCCAACCGTGTCAACGGTTTCCCCTGACTTTTGCCCATAATGAGCTGGTAACTGGTCGAGCGGCAACGCCTCCACCACCACCCAGGCGGGCGGCCATGCCAATGGGAACGCCGGATTTATCCGGCAGGCCGGCGAGCCGCACCAGGGCTACCGGATGAATCCGGCGTTCCGCCTCCGGCACCGCCGCCCCGAAGAGACTCGGCCCGGGCGGCGGGTCCACCTGCTCCAGCAGCTCCTGCCGAAACTCCTCCCCGCTCAGACCCCCGCCCCGTTCCACCCGCTTGATCTCACCCCGCAAATCCGCAGCGGCCGAGCAGATGGTACGCATCTTAGATTTTTCCAAAACCACCCTGCCGGAAATAGGAGTGATGGGAGTAATGGGCTCAGTCAACCCCAAAGTGGACAAGAATGTCAGATGCCGCTAGGAATTGGAACCTGGTCTGGAGGGTGTCAGGCTCAGAACTGCTGGCACCGTGGAAACGGCGTGAGCTCAGTTCCCCCCGGCCCGATGGAAGATCCGAAAGCCGAAAGCCGAAAACCGAAGGAGGGCCGAAAACCGAAATCCGAAGGGCGAACATTAGCCGACGGGTCGCGCCGCCGCCGCGCGATAGAGCAACGTGAAACGTGAAACGTGAGCTGTGAGCTGGGGAGCGTGGCCTGTCATTCGCCTTTCCTTCACGTTTCACGTTTCACGTTTCACTCTCGGCTTTCGGATCCCCGCGCCGCCGAAATATGTAAGATGCGCTCCGGCGCCTGTTCCGTCTTGTTTTGCTGTTGAAGGGGCGAAAGGCAATTGGCAGTATCCACCCATGGTTAAGTCGGGCACACCAAGTCGTCTGACGAAATCGGGGTGTTGGCTGACAACCGATTTCATGCTCATCGTTTAATCCCTCCCACCATGACAACCTCCGCAAATACTCCGGCAACTACAGGACCCTGGAGGCTTGCAGTCCGCGCTGTGGTCCACGATGCGCAAGGGCGCATGTTGCTTCTACGTCGCTCCAATGTTTGCCGCAACTTCGTGGGTTGCTGGGAGTGGCCGGGCGGCAAGGTCGATCCGGGCGAAGACTTTGCCAGCGCGGTGAGGCGCGAAACGCGAGAAGAAACCTCGCTGGAGGTGGAGATAACCGGCTTGGCGGGGGTGACGCACTTCGCGGCGCCCGCAGCCCACTTCGTGATGCTCTGCATGGAGGTCAAGACCATCGGCGGCGAGTTCAAACTCAGCGAGGAACACGACGACTATGCCTGGGTTGCACCCGGTGACTTCCCGAAGCTGCCGTTTACCAGCCAGGTCACCCAGTTCATGTTGGAATACGCAAAACGGAAAGGAACTACACCATGAGTAATAAGCTGACCCCTGAATTACACAAGCAACAGATCGAAGCCTACACGAAGCAATATCCGGACTATGTGACTTACGCCAAAGCGCTCAGACGGGTCCTGGAAAATGCCTGTGCCGCCTCGTTACCCGAGGCCTTTGTTCAGGCCCGTGCGAAGAGTATTCCCAGCTTTGCCGAGAAGTGCGCGCGAAAGTTCGACAAGTATCCCGACGCCGTAAACCAGCTAACCGACCTCTGCGGAGCACGCCTGATGGTGCAGACGCTCGAACAAGTCGAATCTGTCAAAGGCTTCATCCGGACGAACTTCACCATCGTCGAGGAGGATGACAAGGCCTCCTCGCTGAGCTCGGACCGGTTCGGCTACCGCGATATGCATTTCATCATCCAATTCAAGCCGGATCAACCCTTTGACCTATCGCCTGAGGAGCTTAAGGCCATTGGCACGCGCAAGGCCGAGTTGCAGGTGCGCACCTGGGTGCAGCATGCCTGGGCCGACACTTTGCACGACCGTATGTATAAGACGCCCCTGCGCCTTTCGTCCGAGATCAAACGCGCGGGCAATCTACTGGCTGCCGTAATGGAAGAAGGCGACCGGGGCTTCGATCACCTGGCGAACGAGCTCGATGGGATGCTCGCCAACTATACCGCCTACGCTTCCAAGGCGGACGTGCAAAAGGAAATCGCCGTCCTGGAACTGCTCCTGCTGAATTGCCAGGCGGACAAACGTCCCGAGCTGGCTTTGAAACTGGCCCGCCTGAGTGCTCCCGAGGGGAAGTGGGATGAGATTATCGCGTGGCTGCGACCGCATATTGGCGTCGGTGGCCCGCTGGGCTTGGGACTGCGTTCGGAACTCGGCCACGCCCTCTGCCGCCAGCACCGGGCGAATCCGCTTTCGCCACCTTATCGGGAGGGCCAGCAATTGCTTCGCGAGGTCATCGAAAGGGCCGTCCGGAAGGATTGGTCCGCGATTCCCAGCTTGCGCCACGCCCGCAGCGTCCACGCCCGCGCGCTAGCCCGACTGGGTTGGTCCTACGAAGCCATTGAGGCCGAGGCGCACGAAGCCCGCCGCTGCTATGCCCGGGCGGCCGAACTGGAGCCGGGCAACCCATACTACTTGGCGGACATGCTCGGTTTCGAGCTGCACTATGGCGGCGAATCCGGCCTCCTCGCCGGTTTCCGCTCGACCATCCGGGTAGCGTTGGACCTTTGCGTGCAGCACGAGTCTTCCGGCACCGAATTGCCTGCGGCCCACTTCACCGCCGGGCGCCTGCGGTTGCTCCTGGGCGAGCCCTATAAGGCGCTGCACGCTTTGGCGCGTGGCCTGCGCTATTGCCTGGCCGCCGAGGGGAATCTCCCCTGCGACGCCCTCCAGACCGAGGTCGCCTGGCTGCATCGCGTGAATCCGGGCAAAGCCCTGCCGGAGGAACATCAATGGGCCAAGACCCTGCTGGAATTGGGGCTGGCCCAAGGCGCCTGCCCGGGAACGGCAACCAAGGCATCCAGGGCCGACGCGCCCTTGACCGGCCCGGTGCTGATCGTTGCCGGCGGAGCGGCCAGCCTGAAGCCCGAGCAATTGCCCCAAATAACAGCTTTCCTCAAGCAAGCCCTGGCGGATTTCTCCGGCACGGTGATTTCCGGCGGCACTACCGTCGGCGTGCCCGGTTGCCTCGGCAACGCCGCCAAGCTCCTGGCCGACGCCAGCACCAAGCGCTTCCACCTGCATGGTTATATCCCCAGATCTCTGCCGGAGGACGCTGAAAAGGACAAGCGCTATGACCAGATCATCGTCAGCGGCGCCGACCGGTTTTCGCCGGCCCAGGTGCTGCAGGCATGGCAGGACATTCTCGCGGCTGGCATCAAACCTGGCGACGTGCGGGTGCTTGGCTTCGGCGGCGGGGAGATTGCGGCCTTCGAATACCGCCTCGCGCTTGCCCTGGGGGCAACGGTCGGCGTGGTTGCTGGCACCGGGGGAGCCGTTGATGAACTGCTGAAGGACTCGCTCTGGTCCGCCGTCCCGGGACTTCGCCTATTCCCACTGCCACCCGACGCCATGACCCTGAGAGCCTTTGTTTTACCCGCTGGCTGCACGATCAAGCCGGCCGCACTGGGGGAAATGGCCCAGGAGTTTCACACTCGCTATCGAGCGGGAAACCTCCATAAGATCAAGCCGGACAATCTCAAGCTTTGGAAGGACCTCCCGCTGACCTACCAAACTGCCAACCGCGAGCAAGCCGCCTACGCGATTCGCATCCTGGAAGCGGCCGGTTTCGGGGTGCGCGAAGCGAAGAAGCCTGTAATCTACAAAAGCTTCAGGCTGGAGGAGATCGAACTCATGGCCGAACTCGAGCATGGCCGCTGGAACATCGAACGCCTGCAGGACGGCTGGCGGTATGGCAAGACGAAAGACGAAGACCGGAAGCTCAGCCCATGTCTGGTTTGCTGGAAGGATTTGCCGGACGGCGAAGACGGGGTCAGGAAATACGACCGGAACGCCGTGCGCGCCTTCCCGGAAATCCTCGCCCAGGCGGGGTTGGAGGTCTATCGGCAACCGAAGAAGGCGATCTCCACGCAAGCCAGGCGCAAGAAGTGACGGTCCATACTTCGGCTGGGCGACCGCTACGGCTGGGTGCCCGGCGACGGCGCCTTTACCGCCTACCGCAAGGCGGCAGCGGTTCGTAGCGCAGGGCGTATGCATGAAGCGTCGGAAGGAGCGCGGACATTCCTGGCCGCCTCGCGGGTGGTGGGGAATACCGGCGGACAGGAATGTCCAATGCCGCTAGGATTTGCTCCCAGAGAAGCCCCGCAAAACCGGGCCAAGTCATAGGTTCCAGTGGCAGCGTGAGGGCGCAGGAGCGTCGGACCGCCGGCAGTCTCCAGGCCAACGGCCTGTCTCATACCAGCCCAGGGCAACGCCCTGGGTTCATCGTTCGTTTTGTCGTTGCAGGCCAACGGCCTGCTTCATGCCAGGCGAGGATGAGCCGCACCTTCAGCGCTCCAGATGGTTTTTGGGGCCATGAACCC
>CAIWJG010000749.1 GCA_903912925.1 uncultured Verrucomicrobia subdivision 3 bacterium
AATGGCCCGGACCGACTTTAGAGCAGCCCTGACCCCGCACCTGCAGGGCTTCCTCTTAACGCTACCTAAGACTGCCAGGGGCTAAATCTTTCGTGCCGCTGGGCGTCCTGTTCAGTTTCGCCATCAGCCAGGCTAACGCCGTCCCGACTACCAGACCAGCAAGATGGCTTTCCCACGAAATGGGAGTGGCGGTGGGAAGGACGCCTCGAATCATTCCACCGTATCCGAGAATACAGACCACCGACAGGCAGAGGGCGCCGAAAGTCCGGTTGAAGTACGCCAGTGAGGCGAGGTAGCCGAAATAGCAGAAGATCAGTCCGCTGGCTCCGATGTGGCAGGCGCTTCGCGCGAAGAGCCAGGTCAAGCCTCCGGTCGCCAATATGCCAAGCCCCGTTACCACCACGAATTCACCCCGGCTGCGCCCGCAGATGATGGCCCCCAAAATCAAGAGCGGCAGCGTGTTGGCGGCCAGATGCTCGTAGGACGCGTGGAGGAACGGCGCGCAGATGATCCCCGGCAGGCTGCGGACCTGGCGGGGCGTGATGCCATACTGATCGAAGTGACCTTTCCAGATCAGATTGTTGACCAGGAAGACCAGCCAGCAGACCACGGCCAGCACAAGGATGGGAGTAAAGCGCTTGATCACCCCATCATTCTAACGCTCCCGTGCGCTTGCTCGCAATACTTCTGCCATTCTCGAAGCTTGCCAACTGGCGGCGCGGTTCACATGCTTGCACCGTTTCAACGAACTATGGCCCTGATTGATTGCCCGGATTGCGGGAAGCCAGTTTCCAACGCTGCACGCGCGTGTCCCACCTGCGGCTACCCGGTCGCCGAGAAGCTGACTCAGCCGCCAGGATCGGGCACGGCAAGCCTTGGTGCTGAGACCCAGGCGCCCTTGGCCGAGGTTCGACCCTCGTGGTGGGGTTACTTCTGGCACGTCTTCTTTTTCTGGCTGATCGTGCCCCCGATCATCGCGTATTTCCGGCGGGCTTCGACGGTGTTGCGCATCTTCCCGGACCGCATCACGCTGACGCGCGGCCTGCTGTCAAAGTGCTACCGTGATTACAACCCGCGCGATATCCGCTCCATCGACATTGACCAAAGCTTCCTCGAGCGCATCGTCGGCGTCGGCAACCTGACGATCTCCACCGCAGCCACCGCCGAAGGCGCGGAGCAGATCAACTCGATTCCTGATCCCAAAGGTGTGCGCGACTTGATTCTGGCCCAGCGCGGGAGTCGGTAGTCCCGGAGCTGGGCTCACTCGCCCTGATGAAGAAAGCAGAAATTGGGAAAGCAGAAAGTAGAAATAAGAAACGGCGGAACGGAACGCCGGGCCTTTGGATTTCTGCTTTCTGCTTTCCACATTTCTGCTTTCATTTCAACCGGCTGATCCACTTGTGCAGCCGGCCACAAATCAGCTCGTGCCGGTCGCCCGGTGCCCGGCGCGCCAGGGGTGCTCCGTTGAGAATCTCCGCATACGTCTGGCTCATGCGTCGGCCAGAACACTACGGAGGAAGCGTCCGGTGTGCGAGTTCTTGTTGCGGGCGATTTGCTCAGGCGTGCCTTCCCCCACGATCCGCCCGCCGCCCTCGCCGCCCTCAGGGCCAAGGTCGATGACCCAATCGGCTTCAGCAATAAGGTCAAGATTATGCTCGATGACGATCACCGAATGACCGGCATCCACCAACCGCTGCAACACTTCAACCAGCCGCTGCACATCCGCCATGTGCAGACCAATGGTCGGTTCTTCGAGGATGAACAGGTTCCGTTTGGATAGGCGGTCGAGCAGGTGCGGCTCTTTCAAGCCAGCCAGCAAATGGCTGACCAGCTTCACCCGCTGCGCTTCGCCGCCGCTCAGCGTGGGACTGGTCTGGCCGAGTTTCAGATAACCCAGGCCGGTATCGCCTAGCGCCTGCAAAGGCCGCTTGATCCTCGGCAGGCTGGCGAAGAACTCCAGCGCCTCCTCCACCGACAACTCCAGCACCTCGGCGATGTTCTTCCCGCCGTAGGCGATATCGAGCGTCTCGCGGTTGAAGCGTGTTCCGCCGCAGACTTCGCAGCGCACGAACGCCGGCGGCAGGAAGTTCATCTCCAGCTTGATCGTGCCGGCCCCTTCGCACTCGGGGCAGCGGCCTTGCGCGCTATTGAAAGAGAACCGGCTCGGCGAATACCCACGCAGCCGCGCCTCAGGCACTTGCGCGAACAACTGCCGAATGTCGTCAAAGAAGCCAACGTAGGTCGCGGGGATCGAGCGCGGTGTGCGCCCGATCGGGGACTGATCCACCTCATAGACTGCCTGGAGAGATTCAGAACCGGTGAGGACTGTTGCGTGTTGCGTGTTGCGTGGCGCGTGGCGCACGGTGGCGGATTTGAGGGCTGGCAAGAGGCATTCGCGAACGAGCGTGCTCTTACCCGACCCGCTCACCCCGGTCACCAGCACCAACCGACCCAGCGGGAACCGCACTGTCAGATTCTTCAGGTTGTTCTTGTCAGCGCCCCTGAGCGTCAGCCAGCTCTCAGCTTCCCCATCTGCTCTTCGGACTTCGGACTTCGGACTTCTTTCGGCCTTCGGCCCTCGGACTTCGGACTTTACCGTCACCGCCCTCCGCTGCCCTCGCGCCGGAAACTTCTTCCGCGCCCGCAAGCACTTCCCCGTGACTGATTCCGGATGCCGCAGCAGCTCAGCCAGCGTGCCCGTCGCGACCACCTCGCCGCCATGCACCCCCGGCCCCGGCCCCAGGTCGATGATGTAGTCCGCCCGCCGCATGGTCGCCTCGTCATGTTCGACCACCAGCACCGAGTTGCCCCGGGCTTTTAGCTTCTCCAGCGCCACCAGTAACTGCTCGTTGTCGCGCGCATGAAGACCGATGGTGGGCTCATCCAGAATGTAGAGAACGCCGCTCAGGTTCGAGCCCAGTTGCGCCGCCAGCCGAATCCGCTGTGCCTCCCCGCCGGACAACGTCGGCACGCCTCGCCCAAGCTGCAAATAGCCCAGCCCCACCTCGTTCAGGAACTTCAGCCGCTCCCGAATCTCCGGCAATATATCGCGCGCAATGGCCGCCGCGCGCCCCTTGAACTTGATCCCGCGAAAGAGCCTGTCCACAACCTCCACTGCCATCTGGCCAAACGCCTCAATCGTCGGCGCGCCTTTCCAATTGGCAATTGGCAATCGGCAATCGGCAATGTCCAGTCTCACTGCCCGCGCCAGCGCATTGAGCCGCGCCCCCCCGCACTCCGGACACATCTCCCGCTCCCCTTCCTGCCAGCCATACCACGATTCCTCGATAGCGTCCGCCCGCGCCCCGCGGTCCACGTCGGGCAAGTAGAACAGCTCACCGAACCCGCGGCAGCGCGGGCACCAGCCCTGCGGCGAGTTGTAACTGAAGTTCTTGGGATCGAGCGCCTCGAACGATCGCCCGCACTTCGGACACGCCCGTTCCGTCGAATGCACCGTGATGCGCCCGTCGTTATCGAGGGCAAACAGCGTCCCCTGCCCCAGCTTGAGTGTCTCATCAATGAGTTGCTGAGCATCCCGGTAGGGTGCGCCAGCCCCAGCGGGGCGCATTCGCGAGTTCCTGGTTCGGTGTCCCGGCTTTAGCCGGCGAGGGCCAGGATTGGCAAGCCAACGGGCAGGGCGGTGGCGCGCCAGACCGGCTAAAGCCGGGA
>CAIWJG010000750.1 GCA_903912925.1 uncultured Verrucomicrobia subdivision 3 bacterium
CTGTCATTCCTTAATTCAATGGCGGTGCCCGCTCGGCGCCTTGATTGGCCAATCGCCTAACCCAGATATTTCACACCCCCGAACGCCGCGTGAGGGCACGCGGCGCTTCCATCGGAGTGTGAAATATCCAAGCTAAGCGCTTTTGCTGGGGCGACGCTGTCCCGCGTGCTTTTCGCCGGATTCCGCCGGCGTCGTCCCTTCCGCGCTGCCGCTCACCTCGCGCACCATGTTGTGAGATCCGAAGATATTTTGAATCCTGAGGGTGCATTGCGGATCATCACACCACGACCCATCCACCAGGAACCGATAGTGGTAAGAGCCATCGGCCAAGGCGACGGAGGTCTTCCAGACCCCGTCAGCCTGTTTCACCAGTTGGATGGGTTGCCTTTGCCAGTGAGTAAAGTCGCCAACCAATTGAACACTGGTAGCCTCAGGAGCTCCGTAAAAGAATTCCTGCACGGACTTTGATTCGTCTGTTTTTGCCATAAGCTTTCTATTTTGCTGTTGCTGTTCTTGTTCTAAAACCTGCGCGGCACAAAGGCGAGGCAATAAAAGGTAAACTCCGGCGCTCGATTGTCAAACGCTACTGGTAATCCGTAGCATCGGGAGTGCGACGTGACTTCTCCCTCTCCCCGTCGGACGGGGTTGGGGTGAGGGGAATCGGCGGGGTAGCACGGTCCTCCTCACCCCGACCCTCTCCTCCCTCGGCGGGAGGAGAGGGAGAAGCCTCGGCAGCTTTGGGTGTGGTGTATGCTGCGGACTCCTCAGTAAAACATAGGTGGCGGGATTCTGGTAGGCGGGGATAGCACCCGAAACGCCACCGTCCAAAGCGGACTTACCCTCAAGGCGCGTAATTGAGACGGTAGTAGCGGTTGCCGACCAGAGGCGAGACGGTGACCTGCTTTTCACCGTTCACCACCACGGGCGGGTTGGTGACCGCCACCCAGTTCGTTGTGGTAAGATTGGTATTCTGTTGCAGCATAAAGCCGTTGGAAGGCGCGGGCCAGGCAAGGAGTACGCTGCTGGGGGACATCCGCTCGATCGTCAGGTCCGGCGCGCTCGGGACAGGTTCGAGGTCGCTCCAGAAACCGCCTTCAATGACGTAGTTGCCGGCGATGACGCTGCCGGCATCCGGCTGGCCGATGGTGCCGGTGATTTCGTACACGCCGTCGCTGGTCGTGCCGCCGCCGCCGTCCACCGTAAACCAGTCAATGGAGTATTGCGCGAAGGCCGAGTTGCACACCAGCAGCAAGAACACCGCCCAGCGACCTCGACCTTGAAGGATTAACAAGGACTTCATGGAGTCATCCTTTCAATTCCGGTGGCTGTTCGTGCTGGGCTGTGACATATCTGAGTTGGCAGGCAAAGTCGCTCATTTGAACTCCTTGACCACTACGGAGTCGGTGGCGAAACATCCCGGGTCAAGCTGCGCGCTCGCTCCACCCCCGCCCACTCCTTGAATCCACATGCTCACGGCGTGGTTGCCCGGAAGCAGTCCCGTGAAAATCCCAGTGATACTCGTCTGGACGGCGACGCCGCTTTCCCGGTAGCTCGCGCGTGCACGCCCATTCGACGTCGCGGTGTTGTCCACCCGCAACTCAAAAATTGCGCCCGGGAGCCCGAAGGTATAGGTGGCATAAGTTCGCCCGTTAAAGACGACTTCGATCGTAGAGTTAGCCAGTTGTTTGGTGAAGATGCCGATGTCGGCTACTTTGGTAAAAGAGGTGGCGGTGTACGAAACACCGCCGCCGAAACAATTGACATTTAGAACCGTTGTCTGAGCCAAGCCTGTGCCGGTTAGCCCTGAGCCATTGCCGGTGTAACTGTTGCCGGCGTTGTTGAACACTACGGCGCTGGAATAGGTGCCGGATAGTCGCGCGCTGGGGACGGTGCCGCTCGCCAGACTGCCCGCGTTGAGGCTGGTGAGCCCGGCCCCGTTGCCGCTGAGAAAGTTAGCCCCGTTATTGAAGGTCAGGGCCCCGGTATATGCTCCGGACAACCTTTCGGTGGGCACCGTCCCGGTGGTTAATTGGCCGGCGTTCAGCCCGGTCAGCCCCGAGCCAACACCGGTGAAACCTGCCGCCGTGATGGCCCCGGCGGAGAAGTTCCCGGAGGCGTCGCGCTTCACAATTGTGTTCGGCGTATTGGCGCTGGTCGCCGCATTGGCCGTGACTGAGCCGCTGGCCACAGCGGCGGCGGCCTGTCCTCCCACCCGAGCGACCACCGTGGCAGTCTGGGTGCCGGTAACATCACCGCTAAGACTACCAGCAAGGTTGTTGGCGATACCCGCCGTTGTCGCCGTAGCCGCGAACCCGGCGCTGGGCGCATAGAGCGCATAGGGGGTGGGCGTGAGCGGTTGGCGGGCGGAGGACGTGCCGTAGGCACCGCTGCTGCCGTTGGTGCGCACGCCAATCTCCAGCCACCGTGCCTCGCCGCTGAACACCGCTCCGAAATCCAGTGAGACGGTGAAGTTGCCGTTCGTTAGGACCACCGGCGCGATGGTCACCGGGCTGCCGATCTGACCACTACCGCTGGCGGCATCGTAGAGGGTGAACTTCAGATCGTAGTTGCCGGTGGCTGATT
Source organism: uncultured Verrucomicrobia subdivision 3 bacterium (assembly GCA_903912925.1). GTDB lineage: Bacteria > Verrucomicrobiota > Verrucomicrobiia > Limisphaerales > UBA8199 > PALSA-1440. The sequence goes on from CAIWJG010000750.1 coordinate 2,584, forward strand.
GACCCGCACTTTTCAGGCGGCCTTGATATGTGAATGCAGTGCCAACGGGCACCGCATTGGTGCCGCTGACGAAAGACGCCATCAAGGCGAGGATCAGGAACCCAGAGTTTGCTTTGATCAGTTTCATAATGCTCCGTTGTATTTGAATGCACGAATATCCTTCGATTTCCCAGGAGGTGAAAGTTCACCCCCCAAGCCCCGCTCCGCCATCCGTGCGAAGGAGCGATTCCGTCATGAAATCAATTGGTCATGGTTGTTCGCTCAATCCTTGAGCGTCCGCAGCCGGAGATTAAGCACGCCGAGTTATTGGCAAGAAAGCATCAATTTGCAAGAAGATTGTCTGGTTCTTGATCGCACCGTGCGCAGCTTAGCTTTTTCCAAAACCACCACACCGGGAATAGGAGTGATGAGAGTAATGGGACTAATGGGACTAATGGGCCCAGCAGACCCCGAAGCGGACAAGAATGTCCAATGCTGCCAGGAATTGGAACCTGGTCTGGAGGGGATCAGGCTCAGAACTGCTGGCACCGCGGAAACGGCGTGAGCTCAGCCCCCGCGCCATCCGCCCTCGGTCACTCCGGCGGCTGCGTTCGGGGCAGGAGACGCGATACGATGATCAACAGGACCACCACGACCAGACCCAGCACTCCCCAGAAGATAATGCCGCCCTTGCCCGGGGTGTAGGATTCAGCCCATGACTTCTTAAGCGGTTGCTCCGCGCCCAGGCCTGCCTCAGCGTGATCCGCCGCCAGCAGTTGTCCGGCCACCAGGCTCAGGTCGTAATGCGGCACACCGGCCTGCGGGTTGCCGTAGTAAAGCAGAAGTTCGTCGCCGGGCTGGGCTTTGAACAGGACCCGCGTTGCGGGATAGAACACCTGGAATTTCACCAGGTCAATCGGTGGGTTATCCGCATTGTGCGTTTCCAGGATCAAGTTGTCGCCGGCGGGTGAAGCCTCGAGTGTCAGGATGAGCTGCCGCCCGGCCAGGTCCGGAGTTTGGAACCACGACGCCCCGCCCAAGGGCCGGCGGTATTTGTCGCCGCGGTTATCGCTCAGCTCTTCGCACAGCGTTACCACGCGTTGGAACAGCGGGGTGTATGACTCGCAGCTCAGGCGGTTGATGGGCAGGCCAGTGCGCGGGAGCTTGAGGACCCAGCGGCTGATGGTCTGGTCCTGCTTGTCGCTGGCGGCGGTGACCGTCGGCGTCAGCGGGCGCCCGATGGAGGTGGGTTCGAGGATGTAGGGCAACTGCTTCCCGGAGGAGACCAGGCGCAGGTCGGCCAGGCCCGGCTGCGCGTGGGATAGGACGTCGAGGTCCAGTTCAATGGACTGCGCGCCTGGGTTCTTCAGGCTGACTGCCTTGCGGAACTTCCACGCCGACACGTCCAGCGCAGCGGCGCCCTGCTGAATGCCGGCCAGCACCTCGGGTGCGCGATACGCCGGGTTGTCGGCCAGCGGCGAGGCCTTAATCGGCGACACTGCCACGGCCTTAAGGTTGGAGCCCAGCGCGGCCAGGTCGTAGCGCGGTGCGGCGCAGCGGCTATTGCCAGTCAGCAAATGGTATGGGCCGGCCGTCCGCGCCAGGAATACCAGATAAACCGGGCGCCGCTCAACGCGCACACCCGTGATCGGCAGGGGCGGGCTGTCTTTGTTTCCAATCAGCACCCGCAGTTCCCGCGAGGGAACCGGGTTTTCCACACTCACCGTCAGGTTACTGCACGCAGGCTGGTCCTCGACCGCGATGCGATAGATAAGCCCCTGCGCCAGAGACCGCTCACGAATCGTCCCGTCCGAGGCGTAGGGCACGGCCACAGTCACGAGCCGGGTGAACAGGGGCTCGCTGCTCACAATCTGAATGTCTGCCACATCCAGGTTCGCCGCCCCGAGATTCAGCGTCAGGCGCGTCTCGCCAGGGCTTTCATCGCGGCCGGTGATGGTGATCGGCACCGCTTCGGCCGGAGCCGGCGCTACCACCGCCGCGTGGACTCGCGCCCCCGTGAACGGTATTGGCTGCGAGCGCTGGTCAAAGACGGTAAGCTGTAGCCAAGGCCAAACGCCGGTGGGAACGGTGAGCCGCAGTTGGCTCGTGCCGCCCGGTTCGCGAAAGATCGGCTGGCCGTAGGCGAGCGTTTGCCCGGCCCCGGCCGTCCGGGAGCCCGAAATCTGCACGGCCTTGAGGAATGCGGTGGCTGGGGTTTCCAGGGTGATGCCGTCGATCGGTTGATCCAGGCCAGTTTCAACGGTGAGGACGGTAAAGGCTCCGCTCAGCGACGCATTGAATGACTTTACGGTCTGGGTGATCTTGCCCGCCGGCCTGGGGCGCTCGATCAGATAGGGCACTTCGTGGCCAGCGGCGTCGTAGATCCGCAAGTCCTCGAGATCCGGCCGAGCGGCGTCCAGCGTAGCCGGGGGCAGGCTCAGCTTCAGGAGACCGCTCGCCGTCACCTCGAGCCGCTGCTCGTGCCGCCAGTCGGCAGGGAGCGGCGCCGACTGGCCAAAAGACCCGCACGCTGCCACAAGCGTGCAGCCCACGACTACCGAGAGGCAAAGACGACGGTAGAACAAGCTTTGCGACGCTTTATGGAGTTTGCCATTCATCACGTCAATCAAGGCTGCGGTTGCTTCTGAGTTTCGGCGGGCTCCTTACTGGTGGTCGCGTAGAAACGCTGGTAGGCGAAGGAGCCGAGCATGGCGATGACCGCCACGCCGACAAAGGCGCCGATTCGGTAAAGCTGGTCCAGCGACGCAAGGTCATGGAAGAACAGCTTGAGGATGGTCACCCCCAGCAGTCCCAGCCCCGCATAACGCGGCGTCCGAGCACGCCGGCTAATGCCGACCACCAGCAACACCAGCGCGTACACTGCCCAGGCGATGGAGTAGGTCATATCGCGGGCGAAGTCGCCGCTGAACTGGAAGGTGAGGGTGCTGCCCGGCTGGCTGAAGTAATCGGCTATCTCAATGTTCACGAGCAGGAATGCCAGCACCGTGCCCAGGCCGCTTAGGATGGGTGGCGCGTTCACGTTCCGGATCTGATGCCGCGGCGGGGCCAGCAGCCAGGCGCCGGCGAACAAGCAGACGGTCGCAATGCCATAGGCATAGAGATACCAGTTGAAGACGGGAGTTTCGCTGCGCTGATGATACTCCAGCACGGCTGGGTTCAGCGCCAGCCGGACAAAGGCGGCGACTAGCAGACCCGCGCCCACCAGACGCAGCCCCGCGTGCGGCACGCGGTGAAAGAGCCAAAGCAGTGCCGCTCCTTCCAGCGCCCAGCCGATGGTAATCCACTGCCGCTCAAACTGTATGGGGAAGATAAGTGTTATGAAGAACAGGGCCACGCCGCCAAACCAGGCCAGTTGCGTCATGCGCGCCTTGTTCGCCGCAGGGATATTCTTCAGCACCAGCACCAGGCCGAGCAGCGGCAACAGTGCAAACGCCGCCGGGATCAGGCCCATCACTTGGTTGTCATACGCCGCCCGCATGAGCCGGTGCACCAGGAAGAACTGGAGCGGCCCGGCCACGGCAGCGGCGGCCCACGGCACCACCCGGTCGCTGAACTTCCGCAGGAACAGGAACGGATACAGCGAGAAGACCGCCAGAAAGACCAGATACCAGATAAGCGGCGGAACGGGATTCGCCGGGTCAAAGCGGTTGAAGTGCCAAGAGGCTTCGAGCGCTGCAACGCAGCCCACGGCTACCGCCGGCATCCAGTCGAGCGAGAAGAGCTTCGTCAACCCCAGCATCAGGACCACCAGCAGCAGCGCCAGGCCGAATACGGGCGAAGGATTGGTCAGCGGCAGACGCAGGGTGACCATAATCAGCAACAGGAAGGGCAGGACGGCCGAGAGGATGGGAAGCTGCGCCGCAATGTTGTCTGGCAGGAAGATGTCTTCGTTAAGCCCGAGCTTGCCGCTCACCGCGCCGGGCGCGAACTTGCGAGACAGCCAGACGCCCACACCCACAAAGAACACCGCAAAGGCACCAATGAGAAAGAGCGGCGTCGGCAGGCCCGTCAGGGTCTCAGGAATCTTGAATATCAAGGCCCCAGTCGCCACCAAGGTCAGGACCAGCACGGCCAGCACCGAGAGCATCGAAGCCATCATTACCGCCAGGCCGATCGCCAGCACGTCCACCAGCAGCACCACGGGCCAGACGGCGAACGATATCTCCGTCAACCGGAAAAGCGGTATGAGCACCAGCACCAGCGCCAACGGCGGGAAAAGCTGGCTTTGCCAGGCAGCGCCGCTCACGCCGCGCCTCCGTTGCAGCCACACCGGGAACACCGAATGCAGCACGGCCAGGACAAGGTAGAACGTCAGCCCGGCATTCAGCGTTTCCTTGCTCAGCGAGTCACCTGTCCATAGGGCGAGCAGGCCGGCCACCGCCAGCCCCGCCAGCGGCTGAGCCACGGCCGCCTTCGGATACAGCATCACAAATGCGGCGACGCACAGGTCTATCAGGAACACGAAGCTGAATAACAGCCACGGGCGCTGCGCCAGCGGCGGAAAGCTCAGGAACCAGACTGCAAATATGAACGCCGTCGCAACGAGCCCGAGCTTGGCGCCGGCCAGCCACCAGTCCAGTTGGCGGCGTTGCTTTGACCACCAGGCCGCGGCGAGGTGCAACACGTTGAAGCCGAGCAATACCCCCAGCGCAATCAATATCTTGTCACCCTCGAAATACCGTTCCCGGCTGAAGAACTCGCCCGCCCACCCAATCTGCATGAGGACAGTCCCCGCCGCGGCCAGCGCGCTCAGAAACGGCCAGCGCCGGTTCACAGCCACGAGGATCAAGCCGGCATCGAGGATGGCGATATAGCCGAACAGTCCGAGCGGGTTATCCACCCCCGTCGAGAGCAGAACAGGGGTAAGGAATCCGCCGAGCATGCCGAGGATTGCGACCGCCATAGCGTTGAGGCGGACCGCCAGGAAGAAGGCGGTGGTGGTTATGAGCACCATCAGGAGGAAGGTGGGAATTGGCCCGAAGAACTCGAAATGGTACACCCCGCGGCAGGCGAACGTGACCGCGTATAGAATCACAACGCCGGTGCCGCAGAGCGTGTGCGCGAGCACGGCATACTGCTTCCGCGACAGCGCCACGCCGCCGATGAGAGCGCCGAGCCCCGCGACGAAGCCGATGGCCATCCGCACTTCAGGAGGAATCAGGTTGTTGTCGAACGAGTATTTGACGAAGAAGGCTACCGCGAGAAAGGCTGCCAGCCCTCCGACCCATGCCAACAGCTTCACGCCCATGAACTGCTCCCAGTTGATGGCCGGGACAAGTGGACGCGCCGCTTCGCGCGCCGGCTGCGGCTGCGGCCTGATGCCCGGCAACGACGGCGGCGCAGAAGCCGGCAGCACAGGTTCAATGATGGGCGGTGGAACGTGGGTGGGAGTAAATGCTGCGGGTGCGGGTTGCAGGGGTTTTGGTGATGCCGGCGCAGGAGCAAGGGGCGTCGTTGCAGGTTCCCCCGAAGTGCTTGCGGCGGTGATTGGCCGCTCGTGTGCGACGATTACTGCCTTGGGGGCCGGTTCGCTCTCCCGCTTTAGCCGGAAGACTTCCACTTCCAGTGAGGCCAAGCGGCGGCGCAGCTCTTCGATGCTTTCCCTGGCACCGACCGCCCGCGCGACCAGCCACACTGCCAGGCCGACGACACCTCCGATGACCAGCAACAGAATTAGTATGGTGCCTTCCATAAATTTAAGTTACGCCCATCATACGCGCCCCCACCTGAGATCGCCTAATTGAAAAAACTGATGTCTGCATCTACCCAATCAATGAGAAAGGCCCGCTATAGACGCGAAATGACCCTAAAGAAGACGGGCAGGAGAGCAAAGGGAAAAATGCAGCCGGGACCGCTGGCGGGCTACATGCCTTACACGCGACCGACCGAAGCTGTCCTGTGCTCCCAGTCGCGAGCGCGGTTGAGCGCTTCGGCCCAGCGGCTGCGACGATGCGCTACCTCGTCTGCGGTCTTCGCGGGCTCAAAAGTGCGGTCCGGCTGCCATGCTTTGGCGACTTCGACGCGGTCCTTCCAGAACCCGACTGCCAGACCCGCCAGGCAAGCCGCGCCGAAGGCAGTTGTCTCGGCCACTTTGGGCCGAACGACCGGCACCTGCAACAGGTCCGCCTGGAACTGCATGAGCAGGTTGTTGGCGGAAGCGCCGCCATCCACGCGTAACTCATGCACCGGAATGCCTGAATCCTTCCGCATGACTTCGAGCACATCGGCTACCTGGAAGGCGATGCCCTCCAGAGCGGCGCGGGCGATGTGTCCGGAGGTGGTGCCGCGCGTTAGACCAGTGATGGTGCCGCGGGCGTATTGGTCCCAGTGGGGAGCGCCCAACCCCGCGAATGCCGGCACCAAATACACGCCGCCGCAGTCCGGGACACTTGCGGCGAGCGCTTCCACGTCGCCGGAAGATTTGATCAGGCCCAGGCCATCGCGCAACCATTGGACGACTGCGCCGCCGATGAAGACGCTGCCCTCCAGCGCGTAATCCGTCTGCGTGCCCATCTTCCACGCGACCGTGGTGAGTAACTGGTGACGGGAGGCCACGGGCTGCGTCCCGGTGTTCATCAGCATGAAACACCCCGTGCCATATGTGTTCTTAGCCAGCCCGCGGCTAAAGCAGTTCTGGCCGAACAACGCAGCCTGCTGATCGCCGGCGATGCCTGCGATAGGCACCGGGGCGCCAAATAGCTCCGGGGCCGTCTCGCCATAAACTTCGCAGGAGGAACGCACCTCGGGCAGTAACTCGCGCGGCACGTCCAACAGGCGGAGCAATTCGTCGTCCCATGCGCCGGTATGCAGATTGAAGAGCAGGGTGCGGGAAGCGTTGCTGGGATCGGTGAGGTGGAGCGCGCCGCCGGTAAGCTTCCACAGCAGCCAGGTATCAATCGTGCCGAAGGCCAGTTCGCCGCGCCGTGCTCGCTCTCGGGCACCCGGCACGTGGTCCAGCAGCCAGCGAATCTTACTCCCCGAGAAGTAGGCATCTATGACCAGGCCCGTCTTGCTCGTGATCAGGTCACCATGCCCGGCGCGCTTGAGCTCATCGCAGAAGCTGGCGGTGCGGCGGTCCTGCCAGACGATGGCGTTATGGATGGGTTCCCCGCTCCGGCGGTCCCAAATGACGGTTGTCTCGCGCTGATTGGTGATGCCAATGGCCGCGACGTCTGCGGCTCGCAGCCCAGCACCGGCCAGCGCCGTCCGGGCGACCTCTAGCTGGCTAGCCCAAATCTCCAGCGGGTCGTGCTCCACCCAGCCGGCCTGCGGGAAGTGCTGCGGAAACTCCTTCTGCGCGCTGGCGTGAACTGCGCCGTCGTGATCAAACAGGATCGCGCGCGAACTCGTCGTGCCTTGATCTAGTGCGAGAATGAAGGACATGAATATCCCAGGAACGAAGAACAGTCAGTGCCAACCAGCGGATGTGCAAATGGAACAGGAGCGCACGAACTAAGGCCACGATTCCAATTCTGGACTCAAACGCTGCACCATGCCTGGACGTTGGCGCAGCACGCCGATACAGGTGTCGGGGTCGAGCAGATGGGTCATAGCGGTGAGCTATAATGGTTTCACGGGGGGCAATTGCCCTTGGTCGGGCCGAGAGAAGGCAGGGTCGGCGATGTGTATGGAATCAAAGAACCCATCTGGCCATGCCTTCGGTTTCATCGGCTCGAGCACAATGGACTCTCCCTCGTGACGAACCCGTACAGTGGAAGTGGAAATGTGGAAGCCTTTCGGCAGGCGCACGGTCTGCCACTCTCCTTCGTGGATGACGGTTGCTGTTTCCATAATGACATTCGCTCGGTAATGCTCTTACTGACGAAACTTACCACCTTTCACGCGTTGGCGTAAAGCTCCGAACCCTTCCGCGCAGCAATTCTCACTATGGGACGAATGGGACAAATGGGACGGATGGCGGATGATCATACGTGGCCTGGAACACCCTAAAGGGTGGACACCGAACCTCCCAGCCCAGCCAAAATGAGAACTGCTGCCTTCCGCGTGGGCTTGCGCGGCTCTTCCCGCATTCCCGCATCGCGTCAAGCGGATGCTTGGTCCCTTTATCGAGGCAGCTCCTGGATTCGAATGTTGCGGAAGTCGAAGGCCTTGTTCTCTGCCTGGATGCCGACGTAGCCGCGGTCAACGTCCAGTTCCTTGAATTCCCAGGCCCGCTCGCCATCGACGTCGAGCGTGACCTTACGCCCGCGGACTTCGATGCGGCACTTGACCCACTGGTTCAGCGGCATGGGTGGCGTCTCGGCGGGCACGATCGTCTTGTAGCCTTTGACGAGGCCACAGAGGGCGCTGCGGGCGAGGTTGACCTGCCAGCCGTCTTTGGGCCAGGGCTTGCCGTCGAGTCCCACGCGGAAGAAGAGGCCGCTGTCGTAATTAGACTCCAAGGCGCGCCACTCGGCTTCGAGCGCGAAGTCCCCGTATTGCTTTTCACTGCGTAACCACCCCATGCCGGTGACCAGGCGGAGATTGCCGTTGGTGACGACAAAGGTGACGTCATGCACGGGGACCCAACCGGTCAGGTCCTTGCCGTTGAACAGCGACTCCCAGCCGCCCTCCTTCGGCGCATCGGCAGCGACGCAGAGTTGGGGGAGAGCCAAACATGCCAGCAGAACGGCGGGAAACAGTGTCAGTCGGATTGTTTTCATAAGCGGGAATCTGGGGGTTGGAGTCATGACTTAAATCATCGAGCACCGTCAAAGGCCTGCAGTTCGGCGCAGGACGAAAAGGCCTGCTGGGGACTATCGCCGCAGGCGGGCTTGCCGAGGACGCGAAGGGCGAACACTTTCGCTGGCTTCGACAATTGACAGGTGAATCGCTCCCCGCCTTTGAGGCCGGCGGGGTCGGTGGCGGTGGTAGCGGGGTAGTCAGTGAGCTCCCCGACAGTCTCCCACGCTGCATCCTTTGAGGCCTTCACTTGAATGCGGGGCTTGCCACCGCTGGCGTCGAACCAGCCGCCGTCGTGGAAGGTCTGCCCGTGGGCAAACACGACGCGACTGACAGTCTCTGGCTGGTCAAGCGTCACTGCGAACCAATCCTCTGCTCGTGGCTGGTTATCAAAGGTCACCACAAAGCTCTGGAGGTCCTCGTCATTGATCGAGCCCCCCGCGTTCCCCGCGCGAGAACGGCTCTCCTGGCCGTCGAGCAAGATGTTTCCGCTGGACGATGCCAGCCCCAGCGGCAGCCACACCTTGTAGGGTGTGCCAGTTCCCCCGGCTTCCGCGAACGGGATGAGGCAGACTTGCAGCGGGGTGCCCGCCTTGATCCCCCCGGTGCCTCTGCGGGCAATTGCATTCACCTTGAAGACTTGGGCGGCGGGCCAGGACTTGACCGCATCCGGGGCCGGCTCGGGCGTGACAGCCAGCGAGGGAAGGTCCGATCCAGCCATGGAAACAGCACTGAGGCTGCGATTCGTGGCCCCCAGCAACGCCTCGTCGGCCGCCAACACCAACGGTCCGTAGAGCACAGCAACCTTGCCCTGATTCTTGTGATCCCCCACCACTACGCGTGGTTCCAGCTTGAGTTGTAGCTCGAGGCGGTCGCTCTTCTCCCACTTCCTTGTGACTGCGGCGTAACCGTCCGCCCCGGTGGACGCCGTGACGGGTTTGCCGTTGACCTGCACCGACCAGCTCCCACACCAGGCCGGGATTCGAGCCTTCACAGCGAATGTCTTGGGCTCGGCGGGATCAATGATTATCTGAATTCGTTCATCACTGGGATAGCGCGTGTCAGTGGTCAGCGTGATGGGCGTGCCGTCGCGCAGCTTGAGCTTGGCCGTGCCGGCATCGAAGAGGTTCACCACCACGCCGTCGGCATCGGTGGTGATGGCGAAGCTGGGGATGAGCGCGACGCCGCGCGGGCCGCTGGATAGGCAGCAGTGGCCATCGAGGCTGCTGCTGTAGGGCTTCTTGCCTTCCATTTGCACGTAATAGCCCCAGGCCGAGCCGTCGCAACGCTGCGCGCCGAACAACTGATTCAGGACGACATGCTCAAGCTGCTCGGCAAATCGCCCTTCGCCAGTCAGCCGCAGCAACTGGGCGTTGAACTGGAGCCAGGTGACTGTGACGCAGGTTTCGCCCACGTTCGCCACATTGGGGAGGTCGAAGTCGCCGTGAAACAGCTCGCCGTAGCTGGCAGCGCCGGTGATATAGAGGCGGTTGCGCACGATGTCGTCCCAGGCGTTCAGGCAGGCCGTGAGGATCTGCGGATCACCCACGGTCCGGTAGTACTCCAGGGCGCCGTTCAAGCAGGAGAGCATCTCGTAGGCCTTGCCGTTGCCGACCTTGTCCACGCGCTTGGCCGTCAGCAGGGTCGAGATGACCTTGGGGCCATTGGGCTGCTCCCAGGCACGGAGGATGTATTTGCAGAAGTCGAGGTAGCGCGGCTCTCCGGTCAGGCGGTAAAGCAGCACCATGGGCTCCAGGACGCTCGTCGGCGCCAGGCCCACGTGCTCCCCGGCCTTGATGATGTCCCGCTTGCCGTGCTCATCGCCAAAGGTCTGGCACAGTAAATCCCCCATCCGACGGCAGGTGGGCAGCGGCTCCAGGTTGCCGGTGTAGCGCATGTAAGTGATCAGGCCGATCAGGTTGTACTTGTGCGCCCACACATCCCATTCGGTCCAGCGATTCTTGTCCAGGTAGGTGCCCAGGTAGCCGTCGTCGAGTTGGCACTTGCTCAACTCTGCCGCTACGTAATCCAGTTTCTCGCGCAGCGCTGCGTCGCCGGTGTAAACCCAGGCCAGCGTGGCGGCGTGCAGCCATTTGCCGACGTGCTCGCCATCCCAGGACTGCCGGCCCGGGCGTTTGCGATAGCCCTCCAGCAGGCGTGTTGGGTCCAGCTTCACGAGGCGGTTGGCTTCATTGGCCTCGATGCGCAAGCCCCCCCAGCCGGTCAAGTGCAACCGGTCAGGTATCTGAAAGTCCTGCCGGTCCGGGACGACGGGCATCACCTTGTCCGGCAGAGGGGAAATGGTCGCCGCCGGTGAAACCATCAGCGCGGCAGCCGATACCCACACCGCCAACAGGGGTTTGATGCCGGAGAGCCGATGGACGAGTTCTCTGGAGTTGTTGCTGTGTTTCACAATTGGTCAGTTCGGTTAAAACTGCAAAGCCAAGGCAACCCTATCCTCAGGCAGGGGAAGGGGAAAGGCAAAAGCCGCCGTCCCCCGCAATCGGCAGGGCTAACCGCGTCCAAACTGCCTGCCCTGGTTCCTCGCGTCTCGGATCCATATTCCAACCCTACAGGGAGAGCGTCCCCGCGAGCCCACACTTCGGCCGAAGGTCCGCAAATCAGGGCTCGCGAGGACGTTCGCCCTCCCGACGGCCAGGCCCCACCCCCCGCCGCTCCCCCGCCCCGTAGTCCGTAGTCCCATAGTCTCCAGGGCTGCGTCAAGCTCTTGAGATCCATGCAACAGGGATGGGTCCCGATCTCGTTTTCGGAAACCAACTTGCGTGAGAGCGCCCCTCCTTTTGTGGCTGCAGTGGAGCGACAGAATTTCCGGCGTCATTACCACCCCTTTTCCCTGTCCCTGGCTTTCGTTCCACACTTCACAGTCAATCTAAATCGCATTCACGAAATGCGCTCGAGCGCGAGCCAATTCCAACTGTCCAGAACGCCCCTTGCCGCTCTGGGGGTACCCTGGGGGCACCATGGTACCACCCTATACCTACCATGGTACCATAGAAGTATGGCAGGAGCCTCCTTTTTGTCCCATTGTAGGACACTCCACACCTCTTTTCTTGCCATTGTCAATCCTACATTGCCATGTCCGTGTTGCCAATACACAAGCGTGAAGGCAAATAGAGCTCCGGATAGAGTCGGCGGGCAACCACCGACTCTACCCTGAGGGTCAGCAGAAAGCAAGGGGAAAACCCCACGCAAACCCGCGCCTGCATGCACTAATCCGAGCTTGATGCAGCCCTGCCGTAGTCTCGTGGTCCTGTAAATAGTGCTTGCCTAAAGTAGGCCCTTGTGTCCTAAATCACCTGTAAGAGAATCGGAATCAGCAAGCTGGCATTCGCGGCTTGCTTGGTTTCGTGAACTGGGGTTCGGACAGTGCCGTTATGAACTTGGCAGATTTAGTTGTTGGGCTCGCACCCAATGGGCGCGCTGAGGTGGTGCAACCTCGCCCGCCTCCGCGCTCCACTGTGTCTCATACCCTGTGTCGCCCGGACAATCTGGCCTATCCACAGCAAACCCAAGCAATTCAGATTCACAATTGGAAATTGGAGGAAACATGAATAGACAAGCTTACAAGGCAACCTTTTGCTGCGCCGTGCTGATGACAGCTTGGGCCGCTCAAGCGGCGACCGTTTCATGGGTAGGCGGGAGCGGAGACTGGAACACGGCAACTAACTGGAGCACGGGGGCGTTGCCAGGAACCAATGACGCTGTGGTGGTCAACTCAACGAACACGTCCATCACCGTCACACATTCCTCCGGCACGCACGCCGTCAAGAGTTTGATGAGCCATCGCGCCTTTCAACTCACCGGCGGGGTGCTGACGGTTTCGAACACGGTTCAGGTCAATAACACCTTCACGCTGGCGGGCGGCACGTTCGCCAGAGCAACCGTCCTTCAAGACACAAACGGTTCTCCGATTCAAGTGACGGGCAACTCGACGTTGGACGGGGTGACGCTCAATGCGAATGCGGTGGTTTATGGAAGTGGGAGTTACTGTTCGAGTCTGGTGCTGACGGTGCTGAACGGGTTAACGCTCAATAGCACCCTGACTCTGAGTCGGCCGGCCTACACCTACGGTAAAGCGTATGTGAGTTTTGCTGGCAGTCAGGCTTTGAGCGGCAGCGGGCAGGTGGTTTTTAGTGAGCCGGACAGCCGAACCTACGGCTGCAGCGATGACCAGTGCTATCTCCAAGCCAGCAGCGGCACGCTGACGATTGGGCCAGGCATTACCATTCATGGGCAGCGAGGCAATGTGGGCAATGCCTCTTTGCCGCTGGTCAACCAGGGGGCCATTCTTTCCGACGCGGGGCAGACCATCGCGGTGCAGGGAAACAGTGTGACCAACCAGGGGAGCATCCGGTGCTTGGGTGGGACGGTGAGCCTGAGCGGGGCTTGGGTCAACAACGGGTTGCTGGCCGGGACCGACGGAACCCTCAACTTCAGTGGGAATTGGAACAACCCGGGGAGCATTCAGGTCAGTAACTCGACGGTGAACCTGGGCGGGACGTTCACCACGGCGCAGTTGGGCGGGATCAGTCA
>CAIWJG010000751.1 GCA_903912925.1 uncultured Verrucomicrobia subdivision 3 bacterium
GCCCTCACCCGGCGGGGGATGACAGGGCCATAATGAGAATTGCTGGGAGCAGGACGCTGCTTGACCCAACTCCATTCGCCGACTATTAACATAGCGAGTATGCCGACTTATCAATATGTCTGCGAGAAGTGCGGACATCAGTTTGACCAGTTTCAGCCGATCTCGGCTGCGCCGCTGACCGTCTGCCCGGAGAAGCTGTGCGCCCGCAAGCGTTGGGGCAAGGGCAAGGTAAAACGCGCCATTGTCTCGGGGGCTGGCTTGATATTCAAGGGCAGCGGGTTTTACATCACTGATTACCGGAGCGAGAAATACAAAGAAGCCGCCCGGAAAGACGTCGCCCCCGCCAGCGCGCCAGCCGCCACCGACAAACCCGCCTCGAGCGGAGAAAGCAAGCCTGCGTCAACCAAGGCAGCCGATAAGCCGGCCAAAGTTTCGGCGAAGAAGAGCTAGCGCTTTGCGGCAAGTCCTGGCTGATGGCAGGGCTTCGCGTTTCGAGGGCCCCAGCGAAGCTCTCGGCCAAGGCCCGGCCTCCGGAAAGCACGGCTGGGCCGTGTTGAATGAACTGGAAAGCTAAAGCAATGGAAGGCTGGCGACTCGCGCTGCTGGCAGGCGTGTCCGTTTGGCTGGGCGCGCTCTCCTGTGTGGCCGGTATCCAGTTCCCCGCCTCCGACCTCGTGTCCATGCGCAGCCACTCGGGCCAGTTCATTGCTTACGCCGCGCGCTCGGCCAGGCTACCACCGGCCCTCTCATCCCTGGCGACGAACCAGGACTTCGTCCAGTTGGAGCCGACCCTCGCCACCGTGTCCTGTGAGCGGATCAAACAACTACTGCTGCGCGAGCTGAACGTCACGGCCCCCTGGCGCGGAACTATCTATCTCGTGCTGTATCCCGCCGGTGGGGCCAACGACACCATCACGATCACATCCAAGAGTTTCAAGGACGGCTGGCAATACCGGGTGGAACTCCCGAGCGTAGTGGAGCGGCCCCGCTATGTGCGGGCGATCGTGCAAGTATTGTTGCTGGAGCTGGCGAATCGCTCGACGCGGGAACGCGGGGCGGAGATCCCGCCTTGGCTGATTGAAGGCTTCTCGCAGCTCCTGCTGGCCACTAGTGAAGTCGAAATCATCCTGTCCCCGCCAGGCGCTACGCCGAACGGCCTCAAGTTTAACGCTTCGTTCGTCGCCTCGCGCAAGCAACCTCTGCAGCAACAGGTAAATCAGAAACTGGGCGCGCGCGTGCCCTTGACCTTCGAGGCCCTGAGCTGGCCGAGCGAGCAGGACTTGACCGACGACGCGGGCGGCCAGGCATATCGCAGCAGCGCCCAGTTGTTCGTCAGCGAGCTGCTTCGCTTCCCGGACGGGCGCGCGTGCTTGCAAAGGATGCTGGCCCGGCTGTCGCAGCATTACAACTGGCAGTTCGCTTTTCTGGAAGCCTTTCACAACCATTTCGAGCGGCCCCTGGACGTCGAGAAATGGTGGGCCCTGGCAATCACCCAGGCGAGCGGGCGCCGCGCGGTGCCGGCCTGGCCGGTGGCGGAAAGCTGGCAGAAGCTCGACCAGGCAATTCAAGCTGCCGCGCTAATCCGCACCCGCACCAACGAGCTGCCGCTGCGCGCCGAAGTCAGCCTGCAGACGATGGTTCGCGACTGGGATTTCACGCGGCAGACCCAGGCGCTCGGCAACACGCTGCGCGAATTGGGGCTGCTGCGTATGCACATTGCCCAGGAATACGCCGGGCTGTTGCAGGACTACTGCCAAGCGATCGAAGCGTATTTGCAACAGCGCGATCGCGGCGCGGCCAACTCCCCCTTTGCCGGGCTCGCCGCTGAAGCCGCCATTCTGCGATTAAACGTGCTGGATGCCAGGAGGATGGCTTTGCGGCCTGGCTCGACGCCCGGTCCCGGCAGCCCATCCCCTGCCCCAGGGGCGCGCTAAAAGTCTAAAACCGAAATCCGAAGCCCGAAGCACCGAAACACCGAAACACCGAAGCACCGAAACACCGCCCCCAAGGCGGCTGGCCCATTGCGGGTTTCGGGCTTCGGGCTTCGGATTTCAGCCCTGGTGGCAGCGGCATCCTGCCGCTCACCGGAATGTGCTTCGGTGTTTCGGTGCTTCGAGCTTCGGATTTCAGCCCTGGTGGCAGCGGCATCCTGCCGCTCACCGGAATGTGCTTCGGTGTTTCGGTGCTTCGAGCTTCGGATTTCAGCCC
>CAIWJG010000752.1 GCA_903912925.1 uncultured Verrucomicrobia subdivision 3 bacterium
AGAACCCCCAGCGACTCCATTCCCATTGAGAGCTTGGTCAGAGCGATCTTATAGATGGAGTCGAAGCACAGGGTCAGGGTTTGTATGAACAACAACAGCAGAATCCCAAATAGGAGCGTCGCCTTATGGCGTGTAGCGGCCTGCGAGCTCATGGCTTGCCCTTCATGGCAGTGTTTATTCCATAACATCCGCAAACGACTCTAGCCCATCACGAACGTGAAATGATAGCGGAAAGCGTCTTTGACAAGCGGCTTCCTGATTTTGTTCTGGGAAGCGGGCGCGAGCTGTTGGAATATCAGCCCCCTATGCGCACCATGCAGGCCAACATACGGCCACCACGATTCTGGGCGGCGGCAGTCTGCCTGCTTTGCTTCGCCAGCGCTCAAGCGGCGGAGCCAACGGTCCGAGGCACCCTCGACGGCATCATTTCGCGGATGCTCGGCTCGATGAGCCAGGCGGAGCTGTTTCAACTGGATGAAAGTGCGGTCCAGCGATTCATCGCGCCTGGGGATCGTGGAGTCTTCGCGACGCAATACTGGCACTTCGAAGCGAATGTCCCCGTGGTCGTGTCGGTGATGCGGGATGTGAAGCAAGCCGAGGTGCCGTTCTGGCTCCCGACAGCGGGCTTCCGGAAGACGGACATGAAAGTGGCGAACGAGGAGTATGAATATGAAGTCTGGCAGAAGAGCTTCGCGGCCGGCCGGGTTGGCCTGGGAATCAACGGGTTTGCCAGCCACCGCCCGCACTACTTCGTATGCGTAAAGCCGGAACTCACAGGCGCGAAGCTGAAGCTCAGTCATTTCTTTCCGGCCAACCAGCAGGTGTTGGAAATGCGCGAGGGCGCATTCATCTATGACGACTGGCCCGATCTGGTGTTGACCAAAGTTCCGGATGCTTTGAAGGGGCAGCGATTGCTCCCTACCTTTCGTGGCCGGGCCCGGGAAGCCCAATTGGTGCAGGCCTTCCGCCAGACTCCCTTTCCATCGTCCCGCAAGCCCGACCAGGTCGTCTTGACCTGGAGCGAGGCGCCCCACACGACCCAAACCATCCAATGGCGTAGCGGTCCCGCAGTGGGCGGCGGCATGGTGCGATACAAGCAGAAGGACGCCGTTGCCGGGGCAACCTGGACCGAACAGAAGGCGACGCGGCAAACGCTGGCGGACCGCTTCGTGGTCAACGACCCGAGCGTCAATCATTTCACCGCCACATTGCGCGGGCTGAAGCCGGCGACTACCTATATTTACTCGGTGGGGGGTGCGACAGAGGATGCCCGCAGCGAGCTCTCTGAGTTCACGACCGCACCCGGCAAAGACGAGCCGTTCACGTTTATCTTCCTCAGCGACACTCACAACTCCCCGGCCTGCGGCAAACTGCTCGCCCGCGCGCTGGAGACCCATCCGGAGACCGCGTTCTGCACGATTTCCGGCGACTTGGTCGGCACAGGTCAGCACCGCGACGATTGGGACCAACTCTTCGAACACACCAAGGACTTCACGAGGCGGCGGCCACTGGTGCCGGCGATTGGCAACCATGACGCGATTGATGGGCTGGGCGCCGACCTGTATCTGTCGCTATTCGGCCTTCCGTCCAATGGTGCCCGGCGGCTCCAACCGGAGCAAAGCTACAGTTTCGAGTATGCCAATGCCCTCTTCATTATCCTGGATGCCACCGCGTCGGTGGAAGACCAGCGCCCCTGGCTCGAAGCGCGGCTCGCGCACACGAAGGCCACCTGGAAGTTCGCCATCTTCCACTTTCCGCCCTACGGCCCGGGGGTGGACTACCCGGAGATCATTCGCGAGTGGTGTAGGGTCTTCGATAAATATCACGTGGATTTTGTGCTGAGCGGGCATGTTCACGATTACGTGCGAACGCACCCCATGAACCAGGGAAGACGGGTCGGTTCACCGGCGGACGGCACCGTCTATCTGGTGACGGTCTCCGTGCCCGGTCGCCCGGGCACGATGTCCAAGCCAGATTATGCTGCCGTGGCTGAGCACCCCGGGCTGCCGCTCTACCAGGTCTTCACGATCAACGCGAAGCGGTTGGTCACACGTTCCTGCGACATGGAGGGCAGAACCCGGGACGAGTTCGTCGTCGAGAAGTAGGCCGCCGCTGCATGCACCACCTTGAACCTAATCTTGGCGCCGCCGCCCGGGGTATCCCGCCGTCACGGGCGGCATCGCGTCTTGTTTCACTCGACCAGTTCCGTGGTTACACGGTGCTGGGGATGTTCGTGGTAAACTTCCTGGGCGGATTCAGCGTGACGCCCGCGCTGTTGAGACACAACGACACATTCTTCAGCTATGCGGATTCGATCATGCCGCAGTTCTTCTTTGCCGTGGGATTCGCTTATCGTCTCACCTTCCTGCGGGGCCTGGCGAGCGGCGACGCGGGCAGCGTCTGCTGGCGAATCTGGCGGCGAAACTTGAAACTCATCCTTCTGGGCGCGGTCATTTATGTGGCGCCAGCGGCAGTGGTCGCCCTGGCTCGCTCGCCCCACCCGCCTCTGAGCCGATTCGTGGCGGAGGCGCTGCAAGGGGATTTGTTCCAGACGCTGGTCCACATCGGCGTGACCGCGGTGTGGATCATGCCGGTGATCGGTGCGCGACCGGCGGTGCGACTGCTCTTCGCGGTTGGCTCGGCCGGGCTGCATCTGGGACTCTCGCATTGGTTTTACTACGATTGGGTCAACACGGTAGGGGGCATTGACGGTGGAGTTCTGGGTTTCCTGACCTGGACGATTCCCATGCTCGCCGGGACGCTGGCATACGACCTTTTGGCGCGCACCGGGAAACCGGGCAGCGCCGTCGGTTCATTGCTGGGGTGGGGTGCTGGGCTGATGTTGCTCGGCTACGGATTGTCGTGTCTGAACCTGGTCACCCCGCCCAACACGCCTGCCCATGCGGGCCTCTGTTCCTGGCTGGTCGAGCCACCGTTTGTGCCGCCGGCGCACCCGGTGAACTTGTGGACGATGAGCCAGCGCGCCGGCAGCGTGACCTACCTGACTTTCGGCGCCGGGCTTTCGCTTGTATTGTACGCGGGATTCGTTTGGGCCTGCGACGTGCGCCGCTTTCAGATCGGGGTCTGGCGTACCCTGGGCAGCAATGCCCTGGCCGGCTATGTCATCCACGGTGTGGCAGACTGGGGCTTCAGCGCGCTCCTGCCACGACCGGCGCCACTGGGGACGGTGCTGCCGGCGCTGTTGTTGTATTTGGCGATCTGCTACGGCTGCGTGCGCGTCCTGGAATGGAAACGCATCTATTGGCGGATGTGAGGCTTCGGAAAAGCCTTTGCCGCAGCTCATTATGGGACGGATGGGACGGATGGGACGGATGGGACGGATGGCGGATGATGCCATGCGGCCTCGGACACCCTCAAGGATGGCCATCAAACCTCCCAGACCAGCCAAAATGAGAACTGCTGCCTTTGCCGGCATCCGGCTTGTCATTTCGAGTGGGCTGGCCAAAGATGGCGGCTGGGCGAGCGATCTTGAATACGGCCCGGAAACCGA
>CAIWJG010000753.1 GCA_903912925.1 uncultured Verrucomicrobia subdivision 3 bacterium
CCGGCGTCCCCATCTCGTCCATAATGAGAATTGCTGGCGCATGAGCAAAGTCCAATGGGAATACGATTTAGTTGAGCGCACCTTCTGCGAGCAGCTCAAGGCGATGGGCTGGCAGTGGATCGAGGGCGACAAGGACGTCCCTGATTTCACCGAGCGTGTCAAGGTGTTGACGCCAACTGCGGTTGCTGCGCCGGTTGACAAAAGTTGACACGTTCCCCGTTTTCGAGCAGTTTGGCGTGGTGCAAAAGATTCTCAACCGTTCCGCCCTCCAGGATGCCCTCATCAAGGCCGGCCTCAACCAGTCAGGACTGGCCGAGAAGTTGAAGGTCTCCCGCGAAGCTGTCTCCAAGTGGCTGGCCGGGGAATCGTTCCCGCAGCCGGACAAACTGCTTCGCATGGGGATGCTGCTGGGGCTGGCCTTCGAGCAATTGGTCACGCTGCCACCGGCCGCAGCCGTCCCGCTGGTGTCTTTTCGCAAGAAGTCCCATCGGAAGACGAAGGACGAGCACCTCGACAATGCCCGCGAAACGGGCGAATTGCTCAAGCGGTTGGTGAAGTACCTGCCGAAGCAGGAGTTGACGTGCCCGCCCACGCTCAAAGAGCCGACCGACGATTATACCTACGTTCAGGCGGTGGCCAGTCAGGTTCGCAAAGAGATGGGGCTGGAGAGGAAAGAGGTCATTGATTTCAAAGACCTCATCGACAAGTTCAACCAACTTCACGCCGTCATCATTCCCGTCCTGTGGGGCGAGCGGCAACACCACGGCAACGCGCTGAACGTGTTCCTGCCCGATTCGCAGACAACGTGGGTTTTCTTGAACCTCGATAGCAGCCTGGTGGACTTCAAGTTCTGGATGGCACACGAGTTGGGCCACTCGTTGGCCCCCGGACTCGTGAATGCCGAGGGGGAGGACTTTGCCGATAGCTTCGCGCAATCGCTGCTCTTCCCCGAGGCGCACGCCGCCAGACTTCGGGAGGAACTCCAGAGGGTCAACGGCATCGGGGCGAGAGTCAGACGGATTCGCCAGGAAGCGCAGAAGCATGTCATCTCGCCCTACACGATTCGCCTGGCCTTGGAAGCATACGAGGAAGCGCGCCGGTTGCCGGCCACGGACCTCGGCGAGACGGGTAACTTCATGGGGGCCGTGATGAACTTCGTGAAGGGTTGCAGGACCGTCTCGCAGGCCGTGTTCAAGCAACTGCCGCCGGACCCGAAGGCGTATGTGGGGGTGGCCCGCTCGGGATTCGGCAGCCCGTTTTTCGAGTCTCTGGCGGAATTCTGCAAGCACGAGCAAGGGGCGGAGGCTTTCATTCACCGCGTTCTCGGGGTTTCCCTGGCCGACGCGAAAGGTCTGGCCGGGGAACTCCGCCAATGAACGAGCCGCCCCAAGACGTTCTTCTCGACAGCAGCGCATTGCGAATGCTGCTGCAAGCCACCCCAAGGCCACATCAATGCGACATCAAAGCCACCTCAATGCGTGTTGCTAGCCAGGCGGTAGCCACCTCAAAGCCACTCCCATGCGACCTCCATGCGACCTCCATGCGACCCTCATGCGACCCTCATGCGACCCCAAAGCCACCACAAGGCTCGGTGGAAGCCAAATCCGGCGGATTATAGGTGCGGCTGCGCACGGCGCCGCTCAATTCGCAGGTGTGGAGCTTCCTGCGCGAGGTCCTGCTCTTTGGCTTTCTCCCCGCAGCACAGACCGGCGGAATCGAACAAGCCTTGCCCCTGCGAGCGTGGCTGGCCATTGCTTGCGACTTGCTCTCCGCAGGTTTGGCAGTTAGAACGGTCGTAATATGTATTCATTCGCTGCGGCACGCAGCAACCTTGCGGCACGTCCGCAGAATTCCGGGTATTTAATCCAGATATGAAACTCATTCCGCAGCAAAGACTCACGCAAAGCCTGGGCTCGCTGGCACTGCTCTGCCTGTTTAACCAGCTCAACCCCGGGATCAATGTTCTGTTCGCGGCTGACCAGGCAGTGGTGCCTGGCGTGGTCATTGACCACAGCCCGGCCGCCTCAGGCATCTACATCGGCTCGCCCAGCCTGGCCGTTCTGACCAACGGGGATTACGTTGCCTCGCACGACGAGTTTGGGCCCAAGAGCACCGAGCACAGCCGGGCCCTGTCCCACATCTTTCAATCCCGTGACCGCGGCGCTCACTGGAAGAAGATCGCGAGCATTGACGGGGCCTTTTGGTCCACGCTGTTCGCCCATCGCGGCGCGCTCTACCTGATCGGTCCGGACAAGCACCACGGCAACGTCCTGATTCGCCGTTCAACGGATGGCGGAGTCACGTGGACCTCGCCCACCAATAGCGCGACCGGATTGTTGCGCGGCGATGGCGAATACCATTGCGCGCCCATGCCGGTGATTGAACATGCCGGACGCCTTTGGCGGGCCATGGAACATCGAGAGCCGCCAATCGCCTGGGGGATCAACTACCGCGCCGGCGTGTTGTCCGTCCCCGTGGACGCGGACCTGCTCGATGCGGCGAACTGGACGGGCAGCAACTTCGTGCCCAGTGACCGCGCCTGGAATGGCGGCGACATGGGCGCCTGGCTGGAGGGCAACGCGGTGGTTACCCCCGCGGGTGAGTTGGTGGATGTGCTGCGCGTGCAGACCAGGTCGTCCGATGAAAAGGCCGCGATTGTGCGCATCTCCGCGGACGGCAAGACCGCTTCCTTCGATCCCGCTACAGGCTTCATCAAGTTCCCGGGCGGCGCCAAGAAGTTCACCATCCGTTATGATCCGCAGACCAAACGCTATTGGGCATTGGCCAGCATTGTTCCCGACCGTTATCGCGCCAACAACCCGGGCAGCATCCGGAACACCCTTGCCCTCACCTCGTCGTCCGACCTGCTGAACTGGGAAGTGCGGTCCATCCTGCTCCAACACCCGGACGTCACCAAGCACGGCTTCCAATATGTGGACTGGCTGTTCGACGGCGAGGACATCATTGCCGCCTGCCGCACGGCTTTCGGCGATGACCCGGGCGGCGCCCACAACGCACATGATGCCAACTTCCTGACCTTTCACCGCTTCGCAAACTTCCGCCGGCTCAGCCTGACGGATTAGGTGCGCCCAGTGTAAAAATTCTAGCCTAATGCCTCCGGCTTTTCTATAACTGCACCGAACTGTGAAGCTCAATACATGCATACTGATGAGTAACCCATCCGAAATGACCCTATGACAACCCTCAAGACCGCCCTCGCCAACCTCCCGATCAGCGCGGACGCCCTCTACGGAATCCTTGCCGACCTATCCAAGCACCGCGTTTTCCTGGAACCGAGCGCCCACGGTTTCGCCGGAGATGCGAACAGCCACACCTATGTTATCGAGGTCATGGGCATGAGGCTGCGCCAGGAATTCACGGCCAAGACCCGCGTGCCCGGCCAGCTCGTGAGCCTGGTCCCGGGCGCGAAGAAACTCTTCGACCACGAGCTGCGCTTCGAGATCGCTGCCAATGGCGACGGGTGCACGCTGCGCCTGGTGGACGAGGCCGACATCCCGATGATGATGGCCGTAATGGGCACCGAGAAGCTGCTCCAGGGCCAGTTGGACGGCGCACTGGCCCGCATCCAGGAACTGGCGGCACAGGGCAAACTTGTTTAGCCGAAGTGTCAGTCGTCTGAGGCGCTGGCAGCTAATTGGCTTAGCGGCATTCCTGCTGGCTGGTAGCCGCGCTAGTGCCGCTCCGCCCGCGGCTGCGCTGCAGTTGAGCGTGTACTGCACGGCTGGCGACGTTAACCACTACCTGGGAACGGCGGAAGCGCGGGACCAGGTCCTGCGCGTGCTCCAGCCCTTGAAAGTGGCGCGCTTGTTCCTGGAAGGGCGGCGCGGCGACGAAAGCGTATCCCCGGGGCAGCTCCGCGAACTGCGGGATTGGTTTGCCGTTCGCGGGATTCGGTGCAGCGGCGGCATTGCGACCGTGCCGGGGGCGAGCTTCGGTCCGCGACAGCAGGGCGGACTGGAGTGGCTGAATTGGGAGAGCCGGAAGACCCAGACAAACCTGGCCGCCTTCTTCACCGAAGACGCGCCGGTGTTCCCGGAGCTGATCGTGGATGACTTCTACTGCACCGGAGACACCTCGCCGGAAGCTGCGCAGGCGAGAGGCGCGCGCTCCTGGGGCCAGTATCGGCGCGATCTATTGGTTTCCCTGATTGACCCGCTCATGGTCAATCCAACCCGGGCCGCCCACCGGCAGACGCGCTTGATCCTCAAGTTTCCCCAGTGGTACGACTTGTTCCAGCTCTACGGCTACGACCCCCTCCGCATGTCCGAGCATTTCGATGAGATCTGGGTTGGCACCGAAGTCCGCGATCCCGAGACGCGGCGCATGGGCTATGTGCAGCCGACGCAGGGCTACATGAATTTCCGGTGGCTGGCATCGCAGGCGGGGAGCAAAGTGCGCGGGGCCTGGTTCGATCACATTGAATGCAGCGCGCAGAACTTCCTCGACCAGGCGTACCTAAGCGTGCTGGCCGGCGCCCGGGAACTGACGCTCTTTAGCCTGAACGACGTGATGGCCGGGCATCCCGGCGACGCACTATTGGCGGCGAATTGGCCGGAGCTGTGCGGATTGGCGGAACGAGTGCAGCGAAAGCCGGGGCGGGGCGTGGCCTATTACAAGCCCGCAGGCAGCGACGGCTCAGAGAATCTCTACCTGGCGGATAACCTGGGCATGATCGGGCTGCCGGTGCTGCCGTTGGCGCGCTATCCTATGAACGCGGCGGTCGCGTTCCTGCCCGTGCAGGCGGCGGCAGACCCAAAGCTGGTCGAGAGCATGCGCCGGCATCTGAAACACGGCTCAACTCTGGTGGTGACGCCCGCATTGGTGCGCGCCCTGGGGCAGGAAGGAGCAGGACTGGCAGGTGTTGAGACCGGCCCTGGCAGCGAGGCGGCCTCCGCCAAAATGATGCGCATGGAAGGCGAATCGGTTGACTTGGCTGCTCCGTTGGAACTGGATTCGGCGCTGAAAGCCGGTGACTGCCAGGTGCAGATGAGCGCCGGCGTCGGCGAACGGCAGGTTCCATTCTTAACCTCTCGATCGGTGGGGCGCGGGCGCATTTTGGTGCTGAACGTTCGCACCTTCAGCGACAGCGATTTCGGCCCAGGCGAATACTTGCTGGCCCCCAGGAAGCTTGGGTTACCGAGGATTCCCCAGTCGGTGGCCGACACGATCCGAAGGGAGTTGCTACGTCCGCTCCACCTGGACCTCCGCGGCCCAGCCGGCGTGGCCGTTGTGCTCGTCGGGAAGGACGCGTGCTTCTACAACTTCCGGGCTGAGGCAGTGCAGCTCCATTACCAAGGCGAGAGGGTTGAGTTGGCGCCGCATCAATGCCGGTGGAGCAACTCAGGCAGGTAGAGTATTCACTGATACTGCCAAGACCGCGGGATAGACGACACGGAGCAACCCCTCACCCCAGCCCTCTCCCCTGCGGAAGGGGAGAGGGAGAAGCCTCGGCAGCTTTGGGTGTAGTGTATGCTGCGGACTCCTCAGTAAGTCCTTCCAGCCTGAGGGCCGGTCACCGACCCTCGCCTTACCCGGCCCGCGCTATTTCGAGGTCGGGGGCGACCAGGGGCTCACCTTGTCCGCGGTTGGGAAGTTCTCTGGGACCTTCTGGGTGACCGAGCCGGTGGCGGCCCATTCGGTCCCGCGGTCGAGTGTCACGACGAAACCGACATCCCGCATGGACTCCTCGTTGTGGCCGAGCACCGTGTGGAAGACGCGTCCCTGCCCGTAGCGGATCGCCATCAACGTCGGCTCCTGCTGGTGGGTAGCGTCTGACTGGGCGGTAGCCAGGACGGTCACGTTTTCGGCCGGCCCGCACAGGGTGGCGTAGAGCTCGTCGGGGGCGTGCAGCCATTTCTCGGGCAAACCCTGGGTGATGGGATGGTTGGGATCCCGGGTCTCGACCACGAAAGCGAAGAACTTGCCGTGCGTGCCCCCGCCGCCGCGAAGGTCTCTGACCACCTGCCCGTCGCGCCAGCGGAGCATCGGCCCACTTTGGTCGTTGCGGCCGCCCCAGCCGCCTACGGCGATCATTCGGTTGTACTCGACCCATTTGGGAAACGCGTTGTCCGCAGCGTGGATGATTACCAAGCCGCCGCCGCTCTTCACGTAATCCTCGAAGGCAAGCCGGGTCGGCTCGGGCCAATCTTCGCCGTTATAGTTGGAGACAATCACACGGTACTTGGCGAAGTCGGGTTTGAATCCGGCCAGGCTCTTTCCTGTGGCCGGGCTGGTGGCGACGTCCACGGAGAAGATGCCGGCACTCTCCAGGGCGGCCTTGAGGATGGGTGTGGTCTGCTGCCACCCGTGATTGTTCTGGCCATCAACGATTAGCACCTTGAGCCTGGGCTGGGTTTGGGTCTCGGCGCCTGGCGCCGGGAAGATGGCGGAGCCGAGCATGGCGCACGAAAAGGAGAGCAGTACTAAGTTACGCATGGGTGCATAATTGCTGTAGCACCAAGACGACGCAAGTGAATGCGGCAGGTCGCTATTGGTCCACCATGTAACCTTGTAACCTTGTAACCATGATTATTGGTCTTGGATCCGGTAGAGATGAGTGTCCGTCCGCAGGTAGATGGTGCCGTCCACAATTGCCGGGGTTGCCACCACCGGCCCCTGGAGTTGGTTCTCCGCCAGTTTCTCGAACTGCCGGCCGGCGCGGATCACCGTTGTCTTCCCGTCCTGCGCGAAGAAATACACCCGGCCCTCAGCATAGAGCGGCGACGCGAAGGTGCGGCCACCCGCCCGCTTCTGCCAGTAAATCTCCCCCGTGCGCGGATCCGCGCACGAGGCCATGCCGTCGTCTGAAACCCAATACATCTCCTCGCCGCTGACCACGGGCGAGGACATTACCGGGACCTGCTGCGTGATGCGCCACACGACATTTGTTGCGGGGATTTCCCCCGTGCCGTCGATGTTTACCGCCAGGAATTGGGGCCTCATGCAACCGGTGCTGAAGATCGCCAACCCGTGGCTGAATACAGGGCAGGACCCGATGGAAAAACCTTCCCCGTGCCGCTGCCGCCAAAGTTCCTTACCGGTATCTGGATCGTAGGAAACCACCCAGCGAGCCCCCGGTGAGAGCAGTTGTGTCCCCTTCCCGCTCGCGATCAGGAGCGGCGTAGTGAAGCATTTCTTCAGATCGCCTTTTGAGGTATCAATGGGTGGGCGGTCGGTTTTCCAAACCGTGCGGCCGGTCTGCTTGTCGAGCGCCGTCACATATTGCGCGTCCCGGCCATCGCGTACTAGAACAAGCAAATCCCGCCACAGGACCGGTGAGCTGCCCGGACCGACCTGATGGTCCAGGGGCAGGCAGGTCTGCCAGAGTATCTTGCCGTCCCGGGCGTCCAGACAGGCGGTGCCGAAGGTCCCAAAGTCGCAGTAAAGCTGCCCCTTTTCGATAACGGGCGAGGGAGTGGCCCAACTGTTGAGCCAGTGCACCGGCGCGGGTTTGTCCACCTCGAACAATGTCGTGCGCCAAAGCTCCTTGCCTTGCTTCGCGTCCAGGCCGACCGCTTGCAGCGTGACGTGCTCGGCGGTCTGCATATCGTCCGACTTGATGTTGGTGCGAATGACCCCTTGTTCGAGAGCGGTTGTCAGCCAGCCCCGATCTCCTATCACGACCGGTGACGAACGGCCGCGCCCGGGGACTGCAACCTTCCAGGCGATGTTGTTGCTCTCGCTCCAGGTCAGGGGCACGTTCCGGGCGGCCGAAGTGCCGTCGCCGTGCGGACCACGGAATTGCGGCCAGTCCTGGTCGGCGTCCGCATGGCCGGCCGCCAGAATTGCCGCAAGAAGAACTGTCGGGCATAAGCGCATAAGGGCGTCGTAATACTATAAAACCCTTATTCTGTCCAAGTCTTGTCGCTGCTTGACTCCCTCTGGCCCGACTGGCAGCGTGAGGCTGAAATGAGCGCGAGCGAACAACACCATCCGCGCAGCGGCAGTGCAGGGGCAGCGCCTCAAGCATCAGTTCCTCGCGATCACTTCGATTCCTGACCATGATAGCCTTACCACCCTCGTTTCTGAGAAAT
Organism: uncultured Verrucomicrobia subdivision 3 bacterium; assembly: GCA_903912925.1. Lineage (GTDB taxonomy): Bacteria > Verrucomicrobiota > Verrucomicrobiia > Limisphaerales > UBA8199 > PALSA-1440. The sequence goes on from CAIWJG010000753.1 coordinate 8,055, forward strand.
ACCCTCCGCGTCTGCCTTGTCTTGGCATTCGCCACCCAGGTGGCGCCCGCCCGGGCTGACTCCCTCCCCGACACCAGCACCAACGAAGTGGTGGCTCTGCGGAATGCCATCACGGATCTGACGGCTACCTTCGGCAGCCGGTATCCCAGCGGCAAGTCCTTCCTCGCACGGCTCGACCAAATGGGACGAAGCGCTCGGCTTCCGCAGGAGGATTTTGAGAAGCTTCGCCGCGAAGCGTTGACTGCCAACCCGCTCGTCAGCGGCCAACCTCTGCTCTATGTGGTGCGCAGTCAGTACCGTCCGGACCACCACAACACCGAGACCATGTTCCAGACGGGAGAATGCAACACCGGCAGCTACCAGCCCGGCGGGCCGCTCAAGACCATCGACTTTGGCCGGAATGGGGAGACGCGTGTCGTGACCGACGCCGGTCCGGAGGGGTTGATTCGTGATCCCGACATTTACTTCGATGGCAAGCGCATCGTGTTCGCCATGCGGAAGAACATCCGCGACAACTATCACCTTTACGAAGTCAACGCTGACGGCACCGGCCTCAAGACGCTTACCTCCGCCGAGGGAGTCTTTGACATCGACCCGCTTTACCTCCCCGACGGCAACATCCTCTTTACCTCCTCGCGCGAGCCGAAGTACTGCATGTGCAACATCCACATCATGGGGAATCTGTATCGCATGGAGGCCGACGGCGCGAACATTCACCAGATCGGCAAGAGCACCTTGATGGAAGGGCACGGGTCGCTGCTGCCAGACGGGCGCGTGATCTATTACCGGTGGGAATACATTGACCGTAATTTCGGCAATGCCCAGGGGCTGTGGACCGCCAACCCCGACGGCACAAGCCACTCAGTTTATTACGGCAACAACACTCCGGCGGGGGGCGTGGTGCTCTTCCCGCGGGCTATCCCGGGCACGGAACTGGTCCTCTGCATTCTGAGTTCCTGCCATGACCGGCCCTGGGGCGCGCTGGCAATCCTCGATCGGCAGCGCGGCCTGGACGGCCGGGCCCCGATTCTACGCACCTGGCCGGCGAGCGCGATCAAGCTCGTCAGCGACCCCGGCGCTCCCAATGGCGGGTTCGACAGCTTCACCGCCGTCAGGCCGAAATATGAGGACCCGTATCCGCTTTCGGACAAGTATTTCCTCTGCTCGCGCATGACCGGCAAGGACGAGCAGATGGGCATCTACCTCGTGGACGTCTTCGGGAACGAAATCCTCCTGCACACCGAGGGGGCGGGCTGCTTTAGCCCAAGGCCGCTCGCTCCGCGCCCGCGCCCTGCAGTCATTGCCTCTCACCGTGACTACAAGAACTCGGACGGCTATGTCTATGTGCAGAACGTCTATCTGGGCACCCACATGAAAGGCGTCAAACCCGGTAGTGTGAAGTCCTTGCGGGTCGTGGAGTCGCCGGAGAAACGCTTCTGGACGGAACCCGGCTGGAACGGGCAGGGCATCGAGCGGCCCGGCATGAACTGGCATGACTTCAACAACAAACGCATCCTCGGCACTGTCCCCGTGGAGGTCGACGGCTCAGCTTCCTTCGCCCTGCCGTCGGACAAGTTCGTCTATTTCCAACTGCTCGATCAGGACGGCATGATGATCCAGTCCATGCGCAGCGGCACCATGGTGCAGTCGGGTGAACGAGTCGGCTGTGCCGGCTGCCACGACGAGCGCCGCACCGCGCCGCCCGCCCCGAATGGGCCAACACCCCTGGCCCTGAAACGCGCGCCGAGCCGGCTGGAGGGATGGCACGGCCCGCCCCGGATGTTCAACTTTCGGACGGAGGTCCAGCCCGTCTTCGACAAGCATTGCGTCCGTTGCCACGACTTCGGCAAAGACGGGGGCAAGAAGCTGAATCTTGCGTCCGACCGCGGCCTGATCTTCGACGTCGCCTACGTGAACCTGTGGACCAAAGGCGCGCTCACTGTGATGGGGGCCGGCCCGCCCGAGACCCAACAGCCGTATTCCTGGGGCTCGCACGCCAGCAAACTGACCAAGGTCCTAACCGGCCCCAAGCCGCACAACGACGTGAAACTCACTCCCGACGAATTGGAGCGTGTCATCACCTGGGTTGACCTCAACGCTACGTACTATCCGAGCTACGCCAGTGCCTATCCGCAGAACCCTTACGGCCGCAGTCCGATCAGCGAGGCGCAACTGGCCCGGCTCAAGCAGCTCGGCGTGGACACCGGGATCATTGACCTCAGCTTCGACCGCCCGGAACTCAGCCCCGGCCTGGCCAAGCTGCCGCAGAACGATCCGCGCTACGCGGAGGCACTGGGCATCCTTCGCTCGGGCCAGGAATCGCTCAAGAAGAACCCCAATCCCGATGCCGATGGCTTCGTCGCCTGCGAGGCTGACCAACAGCGTGAGCGCAAATACGAGGCGCGCGCCGAGATCGAGCGCCGCAACCGCCAAGCCATCCGCGAAGGCCGCAAGGTTTACGACACGGTGTCCCTCACCGACACTCTCTCCGGAACCGCGCGTTGATCCTGACCGATAGTGCGGTTGGCCCACCAGCCGCGGTTCGGATCATTGAGCGTTCGCAACAGGTGAGGCGCATATTTTCATTAACCGGGCCCCATTCTTCCCCCACTCCAACGTTCCCCCCGACTCTCCTTGACCTCTGCCATCAACCCGCGTGAACATGGGACCCATGCACAAGCACGTCACGGCGGCTATCTTCACCAAGAGAAAGCGCAGTCAGGTCATGGCTGCCACCCGCGCAGCGCCAAGCACCAGCGGGCGCGCCAGAAACCAATTGCTCATCAGTGGGTCGGGTGAGAGGAGGACGGCATGAGTCTGTTGGCTGGAGCGCTGGCGGTCGCTGTGGCGGGGGCCACGCTGAATGATCAGTTGGAGAAATTCCCCATAGGCTTCTGGAACTACGCGCCCATTGAGGTGTTTTCTGAGGCGAAGATTCAGGAGTGGCAGGATGCGGGCATGACGCTCACCATGGGGCCAGAGTACACCGCCACGCTGGAAAACGTCGCGCGCATGAAGAAGATCCTGGATTGGTCGCAGGCGCGCGGCATCAAAGTCATCATCTGCGATCCGCGCACGCATGTGTCCGCGCCTCTGGCGGAGGATTATGCCGCGCGCGCGGCGCAGGTGGCGGGCGATTTTGGGA
>CAIWJG010000754.1 GCA_903912925.1 uncultured Verrucomicrobia subdivision 3 bacterium
ACGGAAGCGGAGGATCTGGCGCAGGCGGTCTTCGTGCAGGTGTTCAAGGCGGCGGATCGCTACCGGGTTTCCTCGAAGTTCTCCACGTGGCTGTTCACCATTGCCCGGAACCTCTGCCTCAACGAGATTCGCCGCCGGGACCGACATCAGGCGGAGTCCATGGAAGCGCCCCACCCGGAGCAGGAAGATCAGCCGCTGCACCAGTTCGAGGACACGCAAACGGTCTCCCCGCCCGAGCGCCTGTTGCACGGGGAATTGGCAGACAAGATTGAGCAGGCGCTGGCCGAGCTGCCCGAGAACCAGCGCCTGGCCATCGTGCTCTGCCGCCAGGAGGAGCTGAGCTACGAGGAGATCGCCCAGGTGCTGCGCTGCTCGGTGTCGGCCACCAAGTCGCTGATTCACCGCGGGCGGGAGACGCTCAAGCTGAAGCTGAAGCCCTATTTGCAAAGCGGGGCCTGGCACGGGCCAAAATGAACGCAACTATGCGGACCAGACGGTGTTAATTCGAAAGGCAATGTGATATGAGCGACGACCCACTATACAACCGCCTGCGGGAGCAAAGCTGGCGGCGACCGCTTACCGGTCCCGAGCAAGCCGAGTTGCGGGCTTGGCTGTCCGCCCACCCGGAGGCGCAGGCTGATTGGGAAGCCGAGGCCGAGCTGAACGCAAGCCTGAGCCGGTTGCCCGACGCACCGGTGCCCGGCAATTTCACGGCGCGGGTCTTGCAGGCGGTCGAGCATGAGGCCGCAGCGGGGCTGCGACCGCGTGAAGGGAAATGGCTAGTCTGGCCGTGGCGGCGCTGGTTGCCCAAGGTGGCGTTCGCCGTGGTGATTGTGGGCGCGGGCTTCGTCTCGTATCAGAAGGTTGAGGCCGCCAACCGCCGGAAGCTGGCGGAGAGTGTGGCGGTGGTATCCTCAGTCTCCTCTCTGCCCAGCCCTGACATCCTGAAGGATTTCGACGCCATCCGGGCATTGAATTCGACGCCTCCTCCCGACGAGGAGCTGCTCATGGTGTTCCAATGAGCTGGTTCGGGCGCAAGAGAATGCTGGTGGTTGCGCTGCTCGTGACCAGCCACCTGCTGCCAGCCTCGCTGCTGGTGCAGGCGGCCACGAATCTTCCCGCTGTGCCCCGTTCCAACTCCGCCGCCACGGGCCTGCCCGCGAGCGAGCCGGAGACGCCACTTGATATGCCGCCGATACCGCTGGGCGCGCGATCATCGATAAGCTTCTTCCGCGAACTGCTCGTGATGAACGAAGCCGAGCGAGCCTTGACCCTGGGCACATACACGCCTGAGCAGCAGGCCCGGATCCTGGCCAAGGTGCGCGAATACGAGTCGTTCGAGCCCAACGAGCGCGAGTTGCGGCTGCGGGTGACCGAGCTGTGCTGGTATCTGCGCCCGTTGTTGACCAGACCGGCGGCGGATCGCGCCGAGCAACTGGCCAATATACCGGAGCCAAACCGCAGCTTGCTCAAGAAGCGGTTGTCGGAATGGGACAAGCTGCCGGCGGAGGCAAAGCGGGAGTTGTTGGGCCTGGAAGCCACGCTCCCGTATATTGCCGAAATTGGGGGCGGCAGCAAACTGCAGCGACAGCAGATCCTTAATCGCATGTCACCGGCGCGTCGCAGCAAGCTGGAAAAGGGTCTCCAGAAGTGGGATTCGATGTCTGAAGCGCAGCGCCAGCGCACTCTGGGTCGCTTCAACCAGTTCTTCAAACTGACCGGCGCGGAGAAGGAGCGGGCCCTGATGACGCTGTCCGAACCCGAGCGGCAGCAGATTGAGAAGACGCTGCAGACGTTTGGCAATCTGTCGGAGGAACAACGCGCCTGGTGCCTGCGCTCCTTCGAGAAGTTTGCCAGCCTGAGCCCGGAGGAGCGCCAGGAGTTCCTGGAGACGGCCGAGCGCTGGAAGCTGATGCCGCCGGGCGAGCGCGAGGCCTGGCGTCAGTTGGTCAACTATGTGCCTCCACCCCTGCCGCCAAGGCCGCTGCCCCCGCCGCCACCTCTTCCCACGCTTCCAGATACGCAGGTGCTAGCGACGAATCGGAACTGATCGGGGAACATCCAACATCCAACATCCAACATCGAACACCCAAGGACCCGTGGCTGCGCGCTTATTGGATGTTGGGCGTTCGATGTTGGATGTTGGATGTTTCCGAGATTCAGGGTCAGGGTGAGGGCGGCTCGGGTGGCACAATTTGATTTTCCAGTGCTGCCTTTCGGTTCTACAGTCTAAGCCGTGCATCCTATTGCGCTTAAGCTCGGCTCGCTCTCCGTCCACTGGTATGGTGTGATGGTGGCGATGGCGTTTCTGGTCGGCCTGTGGGCGGCTGGCCGGCGCGGAATGCACGCGGGCATCGCCGCGGAGAAGATCGTGGATATGGGCCCCTGGCTGATCTGCGGTGCGATTATTGGCTCCCGGGTGCTCTACGTCATTTCGTATTGGCAGGAGTCGTTTGCCGGCAAACCGATTGGGGAAATCTTCATGCTCTGGAAGGGGGGACTGGTTTATTACGGCGGGCTGATCGGCGCGTCGCTGACCTGCATCGCCTACTTGCGGCTGAAGAAGCTGCCGCTGTGGAAGGTGGCCGACATCCTTATTCCGAGCCTCCCGTTGGGTTGTTTCTTTGGCCGGCTCGGCTGTTTTCTCAACGGTTGCTGTTACGGTCGCGCCTGCGACCTGCCCTGGGCGATTCGCTTTCCCGCAGACAATCCGCAGGGGTCGCCAACTTACCCGGTCCATCCGACTCAGCTCTATGACTCGCTGCTGAACCTGTGCCTGTACGGGTTCCTGGCCTGGCTGTTTCGGCGCCGGAAGTTCGACGGGCAGGTGTTCGGCGTGTATTTGGTTTGCTATGCCGTGCTGCGGTCGTTGGTGGAGGCGTTCCGCGGCGATTATCCTGAACACCAGCACTACCTGGGCGGCTGGGCCACGCCGGCGCACCTGGTCAGTATCCTGATCCTCGTAACCGGCTTGGTGCTCCTGCGGGTGCTGCCGCGCCTGGAACCGAAGCGCGGATAGCCGATCAAGGACAGCCGATGGCCGCTGAGCCCGAAGACCATCCTCCCGCCTCCACGCTCCTCCCTCGCCCGCTCTTGCTTGCGGGGCCGACGGCAGTCGGCAAGTCCGCCATCTCGCTGCTGCTCGCCGAACGGCTCGGCGGCGAGATCGTTTCAGTCGATTCCATGCAGGTCTATCGCGGCATGGATATCGGCACCGCCAAGCCGTCGCCCGCTGACCGCGCCCGTGTGCCGCATCATGTGATTGATGTAGTGGAATTGACCGAGTCGTTTGACGTCGTGCGGTTCGTGCAACTGGCGCATCGCGCTGTAGCCGACATTCAGAGCCGGGGGCGAGTGCCGATCCTGTGCGGGGGGACGGGGCTGTATTTCAAGGCGTTTCTGCATGGTGTGGGCGAGGCCACGCCGGCGGACGCCGCCTTGCGGGCGTTGCTCGACGCGACTCCATTGCCGGAGCTGCTGCGCGAGCTGGCCGAGCGCGACCCGGTGACGCACGAGCGCATTAAGCATCAGGACTTTCGGCGGGTCAGACGCGCCATCGAGGTTATTCGGCTGACCGGCAAACCCTTCTCCGCCCAGCGCTCGAACTGGGATCACGCAACCCGCAGCGCGCACGAGGCGGCTAGCTTCCTCGGCTTCGCCCGTTCACCGGTCGATCTCCATCAGCGTGTCAGCGCCCGCGTTGACGCCATGTTTGGCCAAGGCTTAGTGGCCGAGACCGAGCAACTCCTCCAGCGCGGCCTGGCCCAGAACGAGACGGCGATGCAGGCGCTCGGCTACCGGCAGATCGTGGAGCACCTGCGCGGCGAGCGTTCGCTGGCCGACACGATTGAACTCGTTAAGCTGCGCACCCGGCAGTATGCCAAACGGCAGATGACCTGGTTCAGGAGGCAGCTTCAATTGACCTGGATCAACCTCGAACCCCAGAGCAGCGCGGAGGCTGCGGTCGAGGCCATTGCGCGGTTGTAGGCGGTCGCAAGACTGCAATCAGCGTATGGGATGGGATTGGGGGCGCTGGCGCACAGCTCTGGCGCGGAACTCGGGCAACCCCAGTGGAAGTCTCGCTTACTGCCAAGACCGCGGGATAAACGATACCGAGCAACCCCTCACCCCAGCCCTCTCCCCTAGATTCGGAAGAGCACACGTCTGAACTCCAGTCACCTGAAGCTATCTCGTATGCCGTCTTCGGCTTGAAAACAGGGGGGGGGGGGGGGGGGGGG
>CAIWJG010000755.1 GCA_903912925.1 uncultured Verrucomicrobia subdivision 3 bacterium
CCGGCGTCCCCATCTCGTCCATAATGAGAATTGCTGCCACGCTACACGCAACAGGCCTCGCCCGGCTCCTCCAGCCGCCCCAGCAATCGGAGCATGCCGTCCAGAATGGTCAGCGGATGGGGCGGACAGCCGGGAATGAATAGGTCCACGGGCAGCAATCCGCCAGCGCCATTGTGGACCTCGGGGTGACCGACAAACGGTCCGCCAGCGATCGCACAAGCCCCCACCGCGATGACAATCTTTGGGTCGGGCACGGCGGCGTAGGTTTTCTTGAGTGCCAGTTCCATGTTCTTCGAGACGGGGCCGGTGATAAGCAGGCCATCCGCGTGGCGGGGTGAGGCGACGAACTGGATGCCGAACCGGCCGAGATCCCAGCCGATGGTGCCGAGCACGTTCGTGTCGGCCTCGCATGCGGCACAGCCGCCGGCGCTCACCTGCCGCAACTTCAGCGAACGGCCGAAAAGCCGGCGCAACTTGGCATCCAGCGCCGCTGCCAGACGCAACTGTTCCTTGCCGGCATCACCCAGCTTGAGATCCTCGCGGCGGCGCACCGCCATGCGATGGTCGCCGGTTTGCGTGATGGCCCCGGTGGGACACGCCTTGACGCACTCGGCGCAGAAGATGCAGAGGCCGAGGTCAAGCGCGACGGGGTGCTGCGGCGGCTGCGTGATCGCCTCGGTGGGACAGACGGCCACGCACGCGGCACAGCCGGTCGGGCATTTCGCAGCCTCCAGCCGCAAGGCCCCGCCGTGGCGGTCAGGCAGGGCCGGGGCCGGGCCGGCGGGATAGGCCATCGTCTCGCAACCACGCTTCAAACGATTTAGCAGAGTGTCGTGAACGAACATAGATTAGGGCGGTGGCAGGCTAACTAAGTTACATGAGTTAGATGAGTTACATCGTTAAAAAAGGCCGGTGGCGGTGGTGGCTCATGTAAATCATAAGGTGTCGGGTGGGGCTACAGGTCGAAGCCGCAGTAGCTCAGGTTAAAACTCTTGTTGCACAGCGGGAAGTCCGAGATGGCCTGCCCACGCAGGGCGAGCGCCAGCCCGGTCCAGTTGTGGAAGGACGGGTCGGTGATCTTGTAGCGTCGCAACCGGCCGTCCGTGCCGGTGAGCGCCACGTGGCAGACCTCCCCGCGCCAGCCTTCCACGAGCGCCACCGCAAGCGTGTTCGGGGCCAGCGCAGGCAGGGGCGACAGCACTTCGCCATCGAGCGCGGCTTCCAACTGCTCGCGCAGGAATTCGCCGGAGCGTTGGATTTCAAGCCAGCGTACCCGGGCGCGGGCCGAGACATCGCCGTCCGGCCAGACCGACACGGGCACCTGGGCAAAGCGGAACCAGCCCGACGGGTGATCGAAGCGCACGTCCCGCACCAGTCCGCACGCGCGCGCCGCCGGACCGACCAGGCCAACTTCGGACGCTTGTTTTGCGTGCAGGTGGCCTGTGTACTCAAAGCGTGTTCGTACGGACGCCGCATCCCACAGCCAGACGGCTGCTTGTTGCACCTCGGCCAGCGCTGTTTCGAGCCGTTCCCGCAGCTTGCCGAGACGATCTGAATCCCCATCCCGCAGGCAGCCGCCGGACCGGACCAGGCCGCGCCCAAAACGGTTGCCGCAAAGCATCGCCGTAAGATTGAGAAAATCGCCGCGAATCTTGCCGCAGGCCGAAGCGGTCGGCAGAAACGCCACGTCGCCCGCCAGCGCGCCGAGGTCGCCGGTGTGGTTGGCAAGCCGTTCCAGTTCCAGCGCGATCGCCCGGAGCCATTGCGCGCGCAATGGCGCTTCGATCCCCGCCAGAGCTTCGAGGGCGTTCGCATAAGCCGTCGCGTGAGCGATGGTCGTGTCGCCCGCCACGGTTTCAATCTGATGAACCGTCGCGCGATGCGGGCCGCCTGCAAGGGCGCGCTCGATGCCCCGATGCTGAAAGCCCAGCGCTATTTCCAGATGCAGCACTTCTTCGCCCGCGCACTGAAAACGGAAGTGCCCCGGCTCGATGATACCCGCATGTACCGGCCCGACGGCCACCTCGTGGATCTCCCGGCCGTCCACGCGGAAGAACTCTCCCACGGCGGGACCGGCCCCGTGATCTTTGCGCACCGCCTTGAGCCACGGGTGGTTCTCGGGAACAGCGCCGTGCTGTTCCCAGATTTCGCGCTCGAACAGATGCGCCTGGGAATGCGTGGCGGTCAGCGACGGAAAGGACCCGGAGAACGGTTCGCTGCGGGCGACGGCCAGCGTGTTGCCGGCGTCGAAGGCCAGCACGGCCACCAACCTCAGCGCCCCGCCCTCCGGCACACCGAAGAGGCTGGCCAGGCGTTCGCCTCGATCTAACTCGGCGCCGACATTGCGGAGAAACTCAGCCAACGGCCACTCAGGCACGTCGGCCCAGGCGAGGGCGTTGCTGTTGGTCAGCAGGGCGAAAGGGGTGACGCGGTTCATCGGGAAGTATGGTGTCCACCCTTTACAGCAATTCTCATTATGGACGCGATGGGGACGCCGGGTGAGG
>CAIWJG010000756.1 GCA_903912925.1 uncultured Verrucomicrobia subdivision 3 bacterium
GAGGGGCTTAGGACGGGTATAGCAGGGGTTTAGTATGGGTTACCGGATCAATAGGTTGACGCGGAACCTGGAAAGGAGAAAGGGGGGAAACCGTAGATTCTACATGGAGGCAGCGGCTAAACCTAAAAAGAGCAGTTCAACCACAGATGAACACAGATGGACACGGATTTGCAGCGTATTACGCCACAATTTACTCGATGAAGCCCGAGGCGCAGAGGACCGCCCGCGCGTTTCACGCGAAGGATGATCATGCGGAGATTCGGAGCAAGGTGTTCGAGAAACCGATGGATATAGGTTTCGCTGATCCTAAGACCATGAAACACACGGCATGAAGCCGAGTTTTGTCCACCGGCAATGCCAGTTTGGCAGCCCGGCGGCAAAGGTCAACCCCCCGATTTGATGAGCAAGGGCGCATTCGCGAGTCGTTGGTGGTGCGCCGGTTTCCAACCGACTTGATGCGTTCCTGTAAGGGGTTCACCCATCTACCAGCCGCGCTAAGCCCGTCGGGAAACCGGCGCCCCCCCCCAAAACCCGCGACACGCCGCTTCAGCAGCGCGGTTGGGTCCAGCTCCGCTAGGAGCGACATGTTTATAGCCACGACCACCCCGGAGGCTCAGCCAAGCTCCGCTAGGAGCGGCATGAGGGGCGATTCTGGCCCGCCCGGTCGCCGAGCAAACGCCCAGCCATGCCGCTCCTAGCGGAGCTTGGCGCAGCTTCTGCCCCGTGTGGCTATAAACATGGCGCTCCTAACGGAGCTGTTCCCCTCGCCACCGCTGTCCTGTCAGCGGGTGAAAGAGGCGTGCAAGCTCAAGCAGGGCATGATGCAGGAATTGCTGACCGGGAGGATTCGATTGCTGTAAGCTGGAACGGGCTGTAGATTCATCACAGAAAGATTCGCCATGTCAGACCAAGACATTCAAAGGCTGGAAAGCCAATTTCCCGCCGTTTCGGGTTCAGCCTTCGCTGCGGCCCGCGAGCAGACGCTCGCCGCCGGCCAAAGCGTTCTGCAATCCGAGCAGGGGATGATCTACGAGGTCTTTCCCGACGGCACGCGCAAGCTGGTGAAGAGGATTTCGCCCCCCACCCCGGTGGTGATCGGCACCAGGTTCGCAATCCGGTGAGTGGGCCGATCTCACTTTCTGGCATCAGGTTTGTAGTCCCGCCTTTAGGCGGTTCCAGCGTCCTATTGTCTAAAGTTAGCGTCCGTGCGATTTTCAACCCCAACGGGGTTGTGTCTCCTGTCCGCCGCCGGGCCGCAACCCCGTTGGGGTTGGCCGGCACCACCCGTTTTTCCCAGGGTAGCTCGCGCCTCGCAACCCTGGGCTTTGGGGCAGAATCCCTTTGGGATTCAGCTCTGGAATCTGCAAAAGGCATTGATACTGCGATAGGCCGCATCCCCGCCTGGTTCAAGCGGGCGGTTCTGGACAAGATTACTTCTGGAACGACTGAGCAATGAGCAGCGTCGGCCAAATCGAAAAGAAGACCCAGCAGCGGGTGGTGAAGCTTTTCCACGCGGAACTGGGCTACGATTACCTGGGCGACTGGACCGATCGAGCCGGCAACCGCAACATCGAGCCGGAACTGCTGCGAGCCTGGCTCAAGAAGCGGAATGAGAATGAAACCCTTATCGTTCGGGCTCTGCATGTTCTCGAAAAGGCGGCAGGCGATACCAGCAAGCCCCTCTACGACCGAAACCGCGCCGTGTATGACCTGCTGCGCTATGGGGTGCAGGTGAAGGCTGAAGCGGGCGAGAATATGCAGACGGTATGGCTCGTTGATTGGAACCAGCCGGAGAATAATCACTTTGCCATTGCCGAAGAAGTCACCGTCCAGACTGCCGACACCAAGGCGTTTCCAAAACGCCCAGACGTGGTGATTTACGTCAACGGCATTGCGCTGGGGGTGCTGGAACTGAAACGTTCCACGGTTTCGGTAGCTGAGGGCATACGGCAGAACCTGGACAATCAGAAGAAGGAGTTCATCCAGCCGTTCTTTTCCACGATCCAGTTTGTGATGGCTGGCAACGATACTGAAGGTCTCCGCTATGGTGCCATTGAGACGAAGGAGAAGTATTACCTGGCCTGGAAGGAGACGAGCAAAGTGGAGAACCCGCTCGACCGGGCCTTGATCCAGCTATGCGCCAAGTCTCGGTTTCTTGAACTGGTGCATGATTTCCTCCTCTTCGATGCTGGCGTCAAGAAGCTCTGCCGCCACAACCAGTATTCCGCCGTCCGGGAGTCCCAGGAATTCATTAAACGGCGTGAGGGCGGCATCATCTGGGACACGCAGGGTTCAGGGAAGAGCCTGATTATGGTTTGGCTGGCCAGGTGGATTCGTGAACACGTTACCAATGCCCGGGTCCTGGTGATCACCGACCGGGAGGAGCTTGACGAACAAATCCATGAGCGGGTGTTCCTGCCGGTTGGCGAGACAATCTACCGCACCAAGAGCGGCGCGGACCTGATCGCCAAACTCAACGCAGCGCAACCGTGGTTGCTGTGCTCGCTTATTCACAAGTTTGGAGGCAAGGAAGAAGGGGAAGAAGTGGGGGACATTCCCGGCTATATTGCGGAGGTCAAGAAAGCCTTGCCGCCCGGTTTTGCCGCCAAGGGCGATCTGTATGTGTTCGTGGACGAGTGCCACCGCACCCAATCCGGCGAGTTGCACAAGGCGATGAAGGCTATTCTGCCGAATGCCGTTTTCATCGGGTTCACCGGCACCCCACTGCTCAAGGCGGATAAGGCGAGGAGCATCGAGATCTTCGGTCGCTACATTCACACCTACAAGTTTGACGAAGCGGTCAAGGATAAGGTCATTCTCGATTTGCGTTACGAGGCACGGGACATTGACCAGAGCATCACGTCCCTGCACAAGATTGACCAGTGGTTCGAGGCTAAGACCAGGGGGTTAACCGACCTGGCCAAGGCGCAGCTCAAGAAACGATGGGGTACGATGCAGAAGGTGCTCAGTTGCCAGGACCGGCTGGAGAAGATCGTGGCCGACATCCTGATGGATATGGAGACCAAGGACCGGCTGGCCAGCGGGAGAGGTAACGCTATGCTGATTTCGGGCAGCATTTACGAGGCGTGCAAGTTCTTCGAGCTGTTTGACAAGACGGACCTGCACGGAAAATGCGCCATTGTCACCAGTTACACCCCCTCAGCCGCAGAATTGAAAGGCGAGGCAAGCGGCGAAGGGGAGACCGAGAACCTGCGGAAGTATGCCATTTACCAGAAGATGCTGGCCGACTGGTTCGATGAAGCGCCGGAGCGAGCCGTGAACCGGGCGGAGGAGTTCGAGAAGGCCGTGAAGAAGAAGTTCATCCAGGAGCCGGGGCAGATGAAACTGCTGATCGTGGTGGACAAGCTGCTGACTGGTTTCGATGCCCCTTCCGCCACTTACCTCTACATTGACAAGCCGATGCAGGACCACGGCCTGTTCCAGGCCATCTGCCGGGTTAATCGGCTCGACGATGACGACAAGCAATACGGCTACATTATTGACTACAAAGACCTGTTCAAAAGGTTGGAAGGGGCGGTTCACGATTACACCTCTGGCGCGCTGGATGGATACGACAGAAACGACGTGGCCGGGCTGCTGAAGGATCGCCTGAAGGAAGCCAGGGAGGACCTCGAAGAAGCCCTGGAGACGGTGCGGGCACTATGCGAGCCAGTCGAAGCGCCCAGGGACACGGCAGCCTACCTGCGGTATTTCTGCGCCAAGGATTCCGGGAATGCCGGGCAACTCAAGGCCAATGAACCGAATCGGCTGGCGCTCTACAAACATGTCGCCGGGTTAGTGAGGGCCTATGCTGATCTGGCCAATGAGTTGCCCGAGGCCGGGTATTCACCAGCCGCAGTCTCAGCGTTGAGAACCGAGGTGGACCATTACGAAAAGGTCCGCAATGAAGTGAAGCTGGCCAGCGGCGACTACATTGACCTCAAGATGTATGAGCCGGCCATGCGCCACCTGATTGATACTTATATTCGGGCTGAGGAAAGCGAAAAGGTGTCGGCGTTTGACGAGCTGTCCCTCGTCCAGCTCATCGTTGAGCGCGGGGCTGATGCCGTAAAATCCCTGCCCGAGGGCATCCGCAAGAATGAGGCAGCCGTCGCTGAGGCGATTGAGAACAACGTGCGGCGGCTCATTATCGACGAGCAGCCCATCAACCCCAAATACTACGAGAAGATGTCTGAGCTGCTGGATGCCCTGATTGCTCAGCGCCGGGCGGGAGCACTGGATTATCAGCAGTATCTGGCGAAGATCGTTGAACTGGCCAGGAAGCTGAAAGACCCGACTGCCGGTGGGGCATACCCAATGACGATGAACACCCCGGCCAAACGGGCGCTGTATGATAACCTTGGCAAGAACGAAGCACTAGTTCTCCAGGTGGATCAGGCGGTTCAGGCGGCCAGTCAGGACGACTGGCGCAGCAATCCCTTCAAGGTCAAGAAGCTCAGGGGGGCGATCAAAATCGCGTTGCAAATGTACCAGCCGCAAGGCGTCGGAGCGGGTGCAGCTATCAAAGATTCCCGCCCCGGAACCAGCGGCGACCCGGAGGATGAACGGGTTGAGGAAGTGCTGAACCTGGTGAAAAGCCAGAGTGAATACTGAGCAAACCGAGATTACGGTCAGCGGCCTGGAGGTGCAGGTCATTCGCAAGGCCATCAAGAACCTGCATCTGGGGGTGTATCCGCCAAACGGGCGAGTGCGAGTGGCAGCTCCGTTACGGGTGTCGAATGAGGCGGTGCGGTTGGCAGTGGTTGGCAAGCTGGGCTGGATTAGGCGGCAGCGCAGCAAATTCCAGGAACAAACACGGGAATCGCAGCGGGAGATGGTCAGCGGTGAGAGCCATTACTTCCTTGGTCGGCGGTATCGTTTGCGCGTGATTGACCATGAAGGGGCTGGTCAAGTTGTGGTGCGGAATCGTCGCACGCTTGAACTGCACGTGCGCCGGCAGTCAGGTCAGGTCGAACGGGAGCGGGTGTTGCAGCGTTGGTATCGCGAACAACTGCGGGAGCTTATTCCGCCGTTGCTGACGAAATGGGCGGAGATCCTGGGGGTTCAGCCTGCCGCATGGGGCATCAAGCGGATGAAGACCAAGTGGGGAGCCTGCAATGTGGATGCCAAGCGCATCTGGTTGAACTTGGAACTGGCGAAAAAGCCCGCGCAATGTCTGGAGTATATCGTCGTCCACGAAATGACGCACCTGCTGGAGCGGCACCACAATGATCGGTTCATCTCCCTGATGGATCAGCATCTGCCCCACTGGCGCTGGCACCGGCAGGAGTTGAACGCAGCGCCACTCGCTCACGATACCTGGAGTTATTGAATAATTGGTAAGAGTCAGGCCTGGATTCTTCAATCGCGGTTAAGCGCCCGATAAAATTGCATGGGACTGTTGCTGCTGGTCAGGTTAGTGATCCATAGCGAACCGCCGGCGGGAACGAGGTTGGTTGAGACGGGCTGCCAATTGAACAGGTTTGATGACGTTTCCACGATATAACTGCCAGCCACCGAACCGGAGATGTTCAGCCGGGGCAAGCCGCTGCTCCAGCCAAGTTGCACATTTGGCCGGGCCGCACTGGTCGCCAGACTGAACACATCGGCAAAGGCCAGTCCATCGCCGCCGATGACGCACAGGGTGAAAGTAAGGTTGGTCATTCCCGTCGGGGTGCCGCTGATCACGCCGTCGCTGCTCAGGCTCAATCCGGGCGGGAGACTGCCGGAAGTGATATACCAGATGCGGGGCAGGGCGCCACCGCTCGCGATCAGGGTTTGGTGGTAAGCCGTGCCGATCAAACCGTGCGGCAATGCCGTTGGTGTGGTGATGGACGGTGAACTCACCGGCGTGCCTTTGATGACGCGGTTCTCCCCTTGATCCACCACATAGACCGAGCCGTCTGGCGCAACGGCCACGCCGGAGGGATAAGCGAAACCCGCATCACGGCCGAGACCATCGGCGCTGCCAGCCATTCCCGGCGTGCCGCCAATGGTGGTGACGCCGCCGGCGGGGCTGATCTTGCGGATGGTGCGGTTGTATTGATCGGTCACAAAGACGTTACCGCTGCTGTCCACGGCCACACTATCCGGATGATAGAACCGCGCTTGGTCGCCGGTGCCGTCGGCGGTGCCGTTGTTTCCCGCAAGGCCGGCCAGCGTGGTCACGACTCCGGCCGGACTGACCTTGCGAATGACGCAGTTCCCGGAGTCTGCCACATAGAGGTTGCCGCTGCCGTCCAGCGCCACGCCGGATGGCCATAAGAACCGCGCTTGATCGCCGGTGCCGTCGGCGGTGCCGGTGTTTCCCGCAAGACCCGCCAAGGTGGTCACGACGCCGGCCGGGCTGACCTTGCGAATGACGCAATTCCCGGAGTCTGCCACATAGAGGTTGCCGCTGCTGTCCACGGCGGTGCCTCGGGGATAATTAAACCGCGCGCTGCGGTTGGTGCCATCGGCATATCCTCCTATGGGTTCATTGTAAAAGGGATCGACGATTGTAGGATCGCCCGCCAGAGTGGTCACCACCCAATTGGTTCCCACGGGCGACACCTTGCGGATGGTTTGGTTCATGAATTCGGCCACATAGACGTTGCCGCTGCCATCCACCGCCAGGCCCGACGCCCCATAGAAACTCGCGTCGCTGTTCGTGCCGTCGGTGCTGCCGTAGTTGCCCCCAAGACCCGCCAGGGTGGTGACCACCCCGGCAGGAGTCACCTTGCGAACTGTGCTGTTCTCGCCATCGGTGACATAAACATTGCCGTCGCCGTCCACCGCCACACCGGATGGGTAATGAAATCGGGCATCACTGCCCGTGCCATCGGTGGTTCCGTAGCTGCCCGCCAGGCCCGCCAGAGTGGTCACGACCCCGTCCGGTCTGATTTTGCGAATGGTGCAGTTGACCGCGTCCGCCACATACACATTGTCGGCGCCATCCACCGCCACGCGACGGGGGCCACTAAACCGCGCGATGCTGCCCGGGCCATCGGCGTAGCCTCCCTGGGGATAGCCGGACGTATTGGTTGAGAAAACGCCGGCCAGGGTGGTGACCGCGCCGTCAGGATTGACCTTGCGAACCATGTGATTGCCAGTGTCCGCCACATAGAGGTTGCCGCTGCCGTCCACCGTCACACCCCAGGGAGTGTTAAATCGCGCGGCATTGCCGTCGCCATCGGCGTAGCCTGGTGCCCCCGGGCTGCCTGCCAGCGTGGTCACCACCCTGTCAGGACTGACTTTGCGAATCGTGTGATTGCCGGTATCCGCCACATAAAGATTGCCGCTGCCATCCACAGACGCGCCATAAGGGGCATTGAACCGCGCATCATTGCCAGTGCCATCGGTGCTGCCGGCTAGTCCCGCTTTGCCGGCGAAGGTGGTCACCACCCCGGCCGGACTGACTTTGCGAATCACGTTATTGAGGGTGTCCGACACATAGACATTGCCGCGGCCATCCACCGCTAGACCTCGCGGATCGTTAAACCGCGCCTGGTTGCTCGTGCCATCGGCATATCCAGCACTGGCTCGTTGGCCGGCAAAGTTGGTCCAGGCATAATAAGAGTAGGTCTGGCCCGGCACCGGCACGATGGTCAGATGGACGGCTTGCTCTGACGATAACGCATCCAGCCCCGTGGCTTTCACGGTGAACGTAACGGTCATCCCGGCACCGGGCGTGCCGCTGATGACGCCGTTGGGGCTCAAACTCAATCCCGGCGGGAGAGTGCCGGCGGTGATGGACCAGGTAAGGGGTTGGCTGCCGCCGCTGGCGGTCAGAGTCTGGCTGTAAGCCGCGCCCACCAGGCCCGGCGGCAATGAATCCGAGCTTGTGATTTCCGGCGGGCCGATGCGTGTGCCCTTGCTGATGCGGTTGTTCGAGGCATCCGCCAAATACAGATTCCCGGCGCTGTCTATGGCCACGCCAAAAACATCGGCGAAGCGCGCCGCGCTGCCCACGCCATCGTTGGTTCCCGCCGCCGTCCACAATCCTCCCACCGTGGTCACCACCCAATTGGTTCCGACGGGCGTTACCTTCCGAATCGTATATCCCATGGTGTCCGTCACAAAAAGGTTTCCCGCGCCGTCCACCGCCACCCCGCCAGGTTGGGAAAAATGCGCCTCGCTGTTCGCGCCATCCTCGCCGCCAAAAAACCCCGGACTGCCCGCCAGCGTACTCACCACCCAGTTGGTTCCCACCGGCGTCACCTTCCGGATCGCATTGTTGAAAGTGTCGGCCACGTAAAGGTTCCCCGCGCTGTCCACCGCCACCCCGGCGGGCTGGCTAAAATGCGCCGCACTGTTTGTGCCATCCTCGCTGCCGCCATACATCGGATTGCCCGCCAGTGTCGTCACCACCCAGTTGGTCTCCACCGGGGCCACCTTCCGGATCGTCGAATTGTTTTGATCCGCCACATAAACATTTCCCACGTTGTCCACCGCCACGCCCGCTGGATTGGAAAACAGCGCGTCGCCGTTGGTTCCGTCGCTGACGCCGGAATACGTCGGATTGCCCGCCAGTGTCGTCACCACCCCAGCAATTCTCATTATGGCTGGTCTGGGAGGTGTGGTGTCCACCCTTTAGGGTGTCCGAGGCCACACGGGATCATCCGCCATTCGTCCCATTCGTCCCATTTGTCCCACAATGAGAATTGCTGTCACCACCCAGTTGGTTCCCACCGGCGTCACCTTCCGGATCGTGTGGTTGTAGGTGTCCGCCACAAACACATTTCCCGCGTGGTCCACCGCCACGCCCGCCGGATTGGAAAACCGCGCCTCGCCGTTCGTCCCATCCTCGCTGCCGCCATACATCGGATTGCCTGCCAGTGTCGTCACCACCCCTGCCGCCGTCACCTTCCGAATCGTCGAGTTGTTTTGATCCGCCACAAACACATTGCCCGCGCTGCCCACCGCCACGCCGATTGGATAGCTGAAGCGCGCCGCGCGGCCCGTGCCGTCATTCGTGCCGGAATTGGAGTAGCCCGGCAGGCCCGCAAGGTTCGTGAAGGAGTATTGCACTGCGCCGAAAGACGCAAAGCTTGAGGCCAGCCAGAGAATAAGTATCCGTTTCATAGTTTGATAGGGGGTTAACTGGGATCTCCCGACAACCCGATCGCGGGGCTTGCGTTTCTCCGTGCGGTCCATTTCCGCGACCGTAGTCCTGTTCCCGTGACAAAGCAACTCCGCCCTCCGCGGATAATTGTGTCCCGCAAGGGGGCTTTACTTTGTAGTGCCCGCGACCCGCCAACCAATCGCACTCACCCGACTAGCACACGCCCCGGACCAGGCCGCTTCACCCGAAAATGCTTTCCCCAGTTGCCGTCTTCTCATAAAGCTGTCCCCTGGCCGGCCCCGTCACCACCATCAGCCCCATAAGTCCCATCAGTCCCATCAGTCCTATTCTTGTCTTCATAGTTCGCTGCCTGGCCGGGCAGCCTTGGAGGAACAAACAGGGAAAGGCGTCACCCTTGGCATGGTTCGCTCTGCGCGGAGCACGGGGCAAACCAGAGTCTGGGCCGTCATGTAAGCAGCCATTGACGAGCAAACTATGGTTTTAAGGTCGCCGCTGAATCCTGCCTTCCGGCGTTAGCGCCACACGCCCGGGCGGGCGCGGCGGCCGCGAAACCAGATGCTGGGGTGCTCGCCCTGGGGCAGACCAAACGTCGCCTCCAACTCCGCCATGCCTTGTCCGGGCTGGACCCAACAACCGCCAAAGCCGGGCTTGGGCGGCGCC
>CAIWJG010000757.1 GCA_903912925.1 uncultured Verrucomicrobia subdivision 3 bacterium
GCATTGATCAGGTCAATCTGGGCATCAATGTTCTTGCCGTCGTTAGCGGCAAAGCGCACTGGCATCGAGTCGCTCTCCCGCACCCAGAGCTTCACCGTAAACTTCGGTATCTTCAAAGCGTCAATCGCCTCCGGTTTCGGGGTGATCTTCAAGACCCGGCACTTGTCCGTCCCGACGGTCTCGCCTGTCAGGGATTCAATGTCGGCAAACATGGGCAACAGGCCCAGTTGCTCGACGGGAATCGGCAGCTTGAGCGGCTCCATGGTGGTGGTGTCTTTGGCATCCGGCGTAGTCGAGAAGGGCGCCTTGTCGGGCGAGCCCAGCAGCCCGAACTTCTTGGCCGGCGCATAGGCCCACAACTCCTGCCCATCCCGGCACACGACGAGGTTATACCCCTCCACCTGGGCAGCGACGCGCAGGTGCTCCGGTGCCTGGAAGGCCAGTTCCACTTCCCGCCCGGCAGCCTCTTTAGGCAAGCCCTCGGCCTTGACGACTTTCAGGGTGGTCGTGAAGGTGCGCGCCGGTTTGTCCGACGGCGGTTCGAGGATCGCGACCAACTGGTTCACCGCCTGGACCAGAAACGTCGCCGGCGAATTGGTTGAATCATCCTGGGCCAAAGAGATACGAGGCAGCAGGAGGCTGATGGCAAGGAAGCCAGCCGCAAGGCGTGACAGTGTCCGGGAGAAAGGCCGGACAGGATTGAGCGCAATGGTTGCGCGAACCATGAGGGTAGGGACTGGATTGGTCATATTCGGTCGAGTTTAGTAATCAATTTTGAGCCATTAGAATACCATTGCCGTTCCGGCAAGAGCAAGAGGCGAAACCGTTTGAAATCGTCCATTGGACGAAACGAGCTAACCTGTGGCTGACCTATCACCGATCCCGGCCTGACCCCGCCGCCCAAGCGGGCCGTCAGGGAGGGAAGCGGACAGTCCAAACACCACCTTGCCCGGATGGTCTCGTTGCTTTCTCCGCAAAGGTTTGCTCTGCGAACCTTGAGGCGAATCCGCACGTTTTACGCTTGAATAAAGCTGTCGCTTGAATAAAGCGTGTATGCTCCCGTCAATAGTCCTATTCTTGAGCTCACTTATGTGCCACTCGAATCAGATCTCCCGCCGGCAATTCCTGCGCCGATCCTCCATCGCCCTGGGGGCCGCTTGCTCGGTTCCCACCCTTATCCCCGCGTCCGCACTCGGACGCAACGGCGCAACCGCCCCCAGCGAGCGCATCAACATGGGCTTCATCGGCCTCGGCGGACAGGGCAGCGGCCACCTGCTGGGCGGCGCGTGGACCTACGTGCCTGGCGGCTACGTCGCGCGGGACGATGTGCAGGTGCTGGCCGTTTGCGATGTGAGGAAGGACCGCCGTGACCGCGCGCAGGCGCGCTGCAACGAGGTTTACGCCGAGAAGCGAGGGGAAGCGGGCTACAAGGGCGTGCTGGCCTACAACGACTTTCGCGAGGTGCTCGCCCGGCCTGACATCGACGCCGTGCTGTTGGCGCTGCCTTATCACTGGGCGGCCACGATGGCGACAATGGCCATGCGGGCGGGCAAGGACGTTTATTGCGAGAAGCCCATCGCCATAACTGTGCAGCAAGGGCGCACACTGATCGAGACCGCCAAACGCTACGCCCGCATCTACCAGGGGGGCATGCAGCAGCGCTCGGAATACGCCGGCAAGTTCCGTCTGGCTTGCGAACTGGTCCGCAACGGTCGCATCGGCCAGCTTAAGGAGGTTTACGCTTACCGCCAACCGGGCGCCTTTTACCCCATCCGCTGGACCACGGATGAAGCGAAGCCAGTGCCCGACGGATTCGATTGGGATCTCTGGCTTGGACCTTTGCCCGCCCAGCCGTATGCCGGTGAAGCCGGCCATTGTCTTCCCGGGTATTTCATCGGTGACGTAAACTGGAGTCCTCACCACTACGACATCATCCAGTGGACGATCAATCCCGATCCTAACGCTCCGATCGAGGTGTGGTATGAGAAGAAAGGCGAGAAGCTGGATGATGCCATCATTCACTACCGCTATGCCAACGGCGTGGTAGTCCACTCCTCCGGCTACCCCGGCGAGCCGGTCGGCAACGAAGGCGGCGCTTGCTTCGTGGGGACCGCAGGCCGCATCGCCGTGGAACGCTCCAATATCGTCTCCTACCCAGCGAACATCCTCAGGGAGCCGCTGCGACCTGGCGACTCAAGTGCCTATCATGCCGACAGTCACTCAGGGAACTTCCTCGAGTGCATTCGCACTCGGCGGCCAACCATCTGCCATCCCGAGACAGCCGTTTACACCATGAATGCGATCCTGATCGGCGGCATTTCCCTGATCTTGAAGCGCGCGCTGAAATGGGATCCGGTGAAGGCCGAGTTCACCGGCGACGAACAGGCCAACCGGCTCCTGTCTTATAGCCCACGCGCGCCGTGGCGCCTTTGATCCAGTGCCACCGAGAAACTCTTGTGCTATGATTAAAACTACTTCCTCGACTTTCCCTATGCACTCCTGCGGCGAAATCCGAAACCCGAAACCCGAAACCCGAAGGAAATCCGAAGCCCGAAATCCGAAACCATTGCC
>CAIWJG010000758.1 GCA_903912925.1 uncultured Verrucomicrobia subdivision 3 bacterium
AGTAAAGGCGACTACGCGGGGGCGCAGCCGTTGTATGAGCGGGCGCTGGCGGCGCGCGAGCGGGTGCTGGGGCCGGAGCATCCCTCCACGCTGGGGAGCGTGAACAACCTGGCCTACTTGCTGGCGAGGAAAGGCGACTACGCGGGGGCGCAGCCGTTGCATGAGCGGGCGCTGGCGGGTTTGCTCAAGATCTCCCAAGCCATCCAGCGGCCTCACCCCAACTTACAGGCGTTCATCGGCAACTACGCTGGCTGCCTAGCGAAGCTGGGGCGCAGCCCGGAGCAGATCCGGAGCACGTTGGCCGGGTTGGGCCGGCGCTATGGATTCGATCTCGCTGGGGCCGCTGGGTTGGGGCAAGCTGACCCTTCCGCCCAACTCCGCCAGAAGCACGCAAGCAAGCTCGCCCCGCCGAAGAAACCCTGGTGGAGAGTCTGGTGACGCGTCATCAGCGTTAAGGGGCAAGCTGCGGGCAAACCAGATGCTCGGGAGGTATTGCGACCGATTAGCCGCACTTTGGTAAAGGCAGCAGGATGGCCGTGAGAACACGGATCTGCCCGGCGCTACGCGAACGGGTCGAGCAGTCGGGGGTGGGCGCATTGCCGGCGCTTCGCATGTTGGTCGTGGACGTCAATGAGGGGCCACGCGCGGCGATTCAGGTGATCATGTGCTCAGGGTTTCCCCTGGTTCACGTGGACTTCGCCCGGATCATTCGTCGGCTCTCTTTGAGGCCGGATCTGGGCTCTGCTTCGCCAGCGAATGGTGGAACTTCTCGCGGGTTCTGATAGGCTGCCGCGCATGAATCAGACCTCAGGTGGCCGGGGCGGGTCGGAGCCCCATCGCATCGAGTTGAACCTGCAAAGCCTCAACCAGCTTTTTAACACAATGGACCCTTCCCCGTTTCACGAGAAGGATCTTGATCACGACGCAGAGGAATTCATCGTGAGCTGGATGCGCGAGTTCCCGTTGGACGAGTCGGTTCGGCTGGTCATGCATCTGAACGAGTTCCCCCGGGGAGAGGAGCCGCAACCGGTGATCGAGAAGGCTGTCCAAAACTACTTCGCATATCGGTCCAAACTAAACCGGTTGGAGTTTAAGCACTTGATGAAGGATGGCCGCCAGAGCCTCATTACTGGACTTCTGTTCCTGACCGCCTGCCTGGCCGCGAGCAGCTTTCTTGCTGGCCGCGGTTCCGGAGCTTTTGAAGGTTTGGCGCGGGAGAGCCTCACGATTGCGGGCTGGGTGGCCATGTGGCGACCGATGGAGATTTATCTCTATGATTGGTGGCCGTTACGCCGCCGGGGGAAACTCTTCGAGAAGCTCAGCCGGATCCAGGTCGAGGTGCGGAAACGAGAGTGACTAGCCTGGAATGGTTGCGGGGGCTGGATTTGAACCAGCGACCTTCAGGTTATGAGCCTGACGAGCTACCGGGCTGCTCCACCCCGCGATCCCAAGGACGGCCACCATACTGCCCTAACTTTTGCGGTGCGCAAGCGCTATTATGAACAATGTTTGGCTCAGGGCACGATCTGAAGCTGTAGCGGTTTACCCGCCACCGTAAACCGCTGAAGCGGTTGGGGAGCCTGTTCGCGTGCCACACCCACCTCGCTGAAGCGAGGTGTTAATGAGAGTCGGCCG
>CAIWJG010000759.1 GCA_903912925.1 uncultured Verrucomicrobia subdivision 3 bacterium
CTCCCCAGGGGAGAGGGAGAGGCCCAGCCCGACGCTCGCATAGCGTGCGCGTCCGCAGGCTCATAGCGCGGCCAGCGTGGCTCCCTCTCCCCTGGGGAGAGGGCCGGGGTGAGGGGGAACTGGGCCGCCGGACTGACGCTGTCGGCCAAAACGTCTTTGGCACGCGGGAGACCGAGCCGCAATTCCGAGCGGCATTGGACAAGAATGTCCACGTTCCAGAAAGATGTGAGCTGCGCACGGAACTGAACTACGAGGTTTGGCCGACCGTTTCATGATTGCCGGACCGGTGTACCTTTTTGACCATGCTGCGCAAGTCGCGGTACCCGATCCCGGCCTACAGGCTCCGCTGCCGTGGGGGCGATGATGCGGTTTCTTCAATTCTCATGCGAGTTTGCTG
This sequence comes from uncultured Verrucomicrobia subdivision 3 bacterium, assembly GCA_903912925.1. GTDB lineage: Bacteria > Verrucomicrobiota > Verrucomicrobiia > Limisphaerales > UBA8199 > PALSA-1440. The sequence goes on from CAIWJG010000759.1 coordinate 398, forward strand.
AGCTCTGGGCTGATTCGCGACATTGGAAGCCCCCATCGCCCCCGGTGGCACCGCCCCTGCTAAGGTCTTTCTGACTACGGCAGTTCGTCGCTGACGCGCTGCTAATGTTCCTATTGTGCTCATGAATTTTGCCAGCTACGAAGTCGGTGGCTTCTTTGACGAGTTGCTGACGGACGCCAAGGTGGCGCGCCCTGGTGCGCGCAACCTCATGCAGAGCATTCAATCGCTCCCGCCGGGAGAGTTTGCGCGGCGGCAGGCGGCCGCCGAACGGGTGCTGATGCAGATGGGCATCACCTTCAACGTTTACGGTGAACAAGCGGGGGTGGAGAAGATCTTCCCGTTCGACATCGTGCCCCGCATTGTGTCGGCGACCGAGTGGAGCGTGCTGGAGAAGGGGCTTAAGCAACGCATCCACGCGCTGAACCTGTTCATCAACGACCTTTACCACGAGCAGAAGATCCTCAAGGACGGCGTCGTGCCGCGCGAAATCATTCTCTCGGCCAAGTCTTTTCGCCAACAGTGCATCGGCTGGAAGCCGCCGCGTGGCATCTGGTGCCATATCACGGGCACAGACCTGGTGCGGCACAGCGACGGGCAGATCTACGTGCTGGAAGACAACCTCCGCTGTCCCTCCGGAGTCTCCTACGTGCTGCAGAACCGGCAGGTGATGAAGAGCCTTTTCCCTCAGGTCTTCGCTGCCTCCAAGGTGCGTCCGGTGCAAAACTATCCGCTCAAGCTCCGCGACATGCTGGAGTATCTTGTGCCGGACCACACCGCTACGCCGCGCGTCGTGCTTCTGACGCCGGGCATCTACAACTCTGCCTACTTCGAGCACTCTTTCCTCGCCCAACAGATGGGCATCGAGCTCGTCGAGGGGCGCGACCTGGTGGTCGAGGATGGGCAGGTGCTGATGCGCACCACGAAGGGTTTTGAGCGAGTGGATGTGATTTATCGGCGGATTGACGATGATTTCCTCGATCCGAAGTGCTTCCGCGCGGATTCGATGCTCGGGGTGCCGGGCTTGATGGAAAGCTATAAGGCCGGCAACGTCGCCCTGGCCAACGCGCCCGGAACAGGTGTCGCCGATGATAAGGTCGTGTATGCCTATGTGCCGCGCATCGTGAAATACTATCTGGGCGAGGACATCATTGTGCCGAATGTGCCGACCTACATCTGCGCCGAAGAACAGGACCTGCGCTACACGCTGGAGAACCTGGACAAGCTGGTGGTCAAAGCCGCCAACGAATCAGGCGGCTACGGGATGCTTGTCGGCCCTCACTCAACCAAATCCCAGCGGGCGGAGTTCGCCGAGAAGGTGAAGGCCGACCCGCGCAACTACATCGCCCAGCCGACGCTGGCGCTTTCCCGCGTGCCGACGATTTGCACGGGGCAACTGGCGGGCCGGCATGTGGACTTGCGCCCCTACATTCTCTACGGGAAGGAGATCTTCGTCCTGCCTGGCGGGCTCACGCGGGTGGCGCTCAAGGAAGGCTCGCTGGTGGTGAATTCTTCGCAGGGGGGCGGCAGCAAGGACACCTGGGTGCTCGCCGATTCACGGTCGTGCGAGACCGAGGGCGTCAACGGCGACGCCACGCCGGTCAATCATGCGGGAGCAACACTATGCTCAGCCGTGTAGCCGAGTCTGTCTATTGGGTGAGCCGCTACATCGAGCGCGCCGAAAACGTGGCGCGCTTTGTGGACGTGAACATCCAGCTCATGCTGGACGCGCCCGAGGGGCAGGATCAGCAGTGGGCGCCGCTGGTAGCCATCACGGGCGACCAGGCGGATTTTGGCAAGCGCTATGGGGTTGCCACTGAGAGCAGCGTTATCAAATTCCTCACCTTCGACGCTGAGAATCCCAACTCCATCATCTCCTGCGTGCGCGCGGCGCGGGAGAATGCCCGAAGCGTGCGCGAGATCATCTCCTCCGAGATGTGGCTGCAGCTAAACCGGCTCTACCTGATGGTGAACACCGCGGCCCAGCAATCCGGCGGGCTCGTTCAACACGAGGTGTTCTACGAGGAAGTCAAACAGGCCAGTCATCTCTTCACCGGCATCACCGACGCCACAATGACACAAGGCGAGGCGTGGAACTTCAGCCGGCTTGGGCGGATGCTGGAACGGGCCGACAAGACGTCGCGTATTCTCGACGTGAAGTATTTCTTGCTGCTGCATTCCGCCGAGGAGGTGGGCACACCGTTTGACGATATCCAGTGGGCGGCCGTGCTCCGTTCGGCCTCGGCGTTCGAGATGTATCGCAAACGTCATGGCCGCATCTCGCCGCGCGGGGTGGTGGATTTTCTAATGCTTGACCGGGAGTTTCCGCGCGCCGTCCAGTTTTGCCTGCTGGCGGCCCGCGATTCGCTCCACGCCATCAGCGGCACGCCGCTGGGCACGTTCCGCCATACCCCGGAAAAGCTTCTCGGCCAGCTCTGCTCGGATCTCGCCTTTGCCGGGGTGGACGAAGTGATTCAGCACGGCCTGCACGAGTATCTGGACGAGTTGCAGAATAAGCTGAACCAGGTCGGCCAGGGCATCTTCGAGGCGTTCTTCGCGCTCAAGACTCCGCAGCCGGGCAAGAAGATGGCCCACTCCGCCGCTCAATGAGCTGCCTAAAACCCCCATGTCCATTCACGTCGCTCTTCACCACAAGACTCGCTACCGCTACGACCGGCCGGTTGCCCTGGGCCCGCAGATCGTGCGATTGCGGCCCGCACCGCATTGCCGGACGCGGATCCTGAGCTACTCGCTCCGGGTCACGCCGGAGAAGCACTTTCTCAACTGGCAGCAGGATCCGCAGTCCAACTTCCTGGCGCGGCTGGTCGTGCCGGAGCCGACCGACGAGTTCCTGGTGGAGGTGGACCTGGTCGCGGAGATGGCGGTGCTGAACCCCTTCGACTTCTTCCTCGAACCCCAGGCTGAGTCCTTTCCGTTCAAGTACGACAAGTCCCTCGATCACGAACTCGCGCCCTTCCTCCTCAAGGTCCCGCCCACGCCGTTCTTCATGAAGTTCCTCGGCGACGTGAAGCGCGAGCTGCTCGGCGGCAACGGCACCGCCCTGGAGGCCAAGGTTCAGGGCCTGCGAACCCTGGACTTCCTCGTCGCCCTGAACCAGCGCCTCTGGCGCGACATCAAGTATACCATTCGACTGGAGCCCGGGGTGCAAATGCCTGAGGAGACGCTCGCGGAGGCTAGCGGATCGTGCCGCGACTCGGCCTGGCTGCTCTGCCAGTTGCTGCGGCACCTTGGCCTCGCCTCGCGTTTCGTCAGCGGCTACCTGATCCAGCTCAAGCCGGATGTGAAATCGCTCGACGGCCCGAGCGGGGCTGAGCGCGACTTCACGGACTTGCACGCCTGGTGCGAGGTCTATCTGCCGGGTGCGGGCTGGATCGGCTTCGACCCGACCAGCGGGCTGCTGGCCGGCGAGGGCCACATCCCACTCGCGGCGACGCCCGATCCGCAAGGCGCCGCGCCCATCACCGGCCTGGTGGGTGAAAGCAAATGCGAGTTCGGCTTCGAAATGAAGGTCACGCGCATTTACGAATCGCCGCGCGTCACCAAGCCTTACACCGAGGCACAGTGGCACGAGATCGAATCGCTCGGCCGCCAGCTAGACACCGATCTCGCCCGGCACGACGTGCGTCTCACGATGGGCGGTGAGCCGACCTTTGTCAGCATTGACGACCGGGATGGCGCGGAGTGGAACACGATCGCGCTCGGTCCAATGAAGCGCCGGCTGGCCGACGAGCTGATCAAGCGCCTCAAGGGGCGCTTCACCACGGGCGCGTTGCTGCATCATGGCCAGGGCAAGTTGTATCCGGGAGAATCCCTGCCGCGCTGGGCCTTCGGCTGCTATTGGCGCAAGGACGGCCAGGCGATCTGGGAAGACGAGTCACTCTTCGCCGACGAGGGGAAGAATTACGGGTTCACGGAAAGGCATGCCGAACAGTTCATCCGCGCGTTATCCGAGCGCCTCGGCTGCGGCAGCCAGTGGATTTTGCCGGCCTTCGAGGACGTTTGGTATTACCTGTGGAAGGAGCGCCGGCTGCCGGTCAACGTGGACCCGCTCAAGTCCAGACTCAGCGGCGAGGAAGAACGCGCCCGCCTTGCGAAGGTGTTTGAGCAGGGGCTCGATAAGACCGTCGGCTTTGTTCTGCCACTCCAGCGGGGCCTGGCCGGCAGCACACCCTGCTGGATCAGCAGCTCGTGGTTCTTGCGCGGGGAGCATTGTTTCCTGATCCCCGGCGATTCGGCTATGGGTTTGCGCTTGCCGTTGGAATCGCTCCCGTGGGCCAGCCCCGGTGATCAGCCTCAAGTGACGGAGCGCGATCCTTTCGACGCACAACCGCCGCTGCCGCCGCGCCAGGCGTTCGTCCCCGCGTTCCGGCAGAGCGCTGCTGCCGGTGCCAAGAGTCTCACCAATCGGCCAAGCGATTTGTCCGCCGCGGCGGATTCCCTTCCCCCGCCACGCGAGCCGGTGCGCGGCGAATCCGCGGCCTCGATCGTGCGCACGGCCCTCTGCGTTGAGCCGCGCTCTGGCCGGCTGCACGTCTTCTTGCCGCCAAGCGGCACGCTGGAGGATTACCTGGATTGCGTCGCCGCTGTGGAAGACACCGCCGCCGCGCTGGCAATGCCCGTGGTCATCGAGGGCTACCCGCCGCCATTTGATCCGCGGCTCAATGTCCTCAAGGTCACGCCCGATCCCGGCGTGATCGAAGTCAACATGCATCCTACCTCATCGTGGGATGAGATGGTCCGGCAGACCGAGGTGCTTTACGAGGAAGCACGGCTTGCGCGCCTGGGTACAGAGAAGTTCATGCTCGACGGCCGCCATACCGGCACCGGCGGCGGCAATCACATCGTCCTCGGCGGCCCCACCCCAGCCGACAGCCCGCTCTTGCGGCGGCCGGACCTGTTGCGTTCGCTGGTGACCTACTGGCAGAACCATCCGTCGCTCTCGTTTCTGTTCAGCAGCCTATTCATTGGTCCGACCAGCCAGAGCCCGCGCATTGATGAGGCGCGCAATGATTCGCTCTACGAGCTCGACATCGCCTTTCGGCAGATGCCGGATCGTGGGGGCTGCGCCCCGTGGCTCGTGGACCGGCTGTTCCGCAACCTGCTGATCGACGCCACCGGCAACACGCACCGCTCCGAGTTCTGCATCGACAAGCTCTATTCCCCCGACAGCAGCAGCGGCCGCCTGGGCCTGCTGGAGCTGCGCGCGTTCGAGATGCCGCCCCACGCCCGCATGAGCCTGGCGCAGCAGCTTCTCCTCCGCACACTCATTGCGAAGTTCTGGCAGCAGCCCTACCAGCAGGACCTCGTCCGGTGGGGCACCGATATCCACGACCGCTGGATGTTGCCCCACTTCGTCTGGAGCGACCTCGGCGACGTGATCGGCGACCTGCAAGCCAGCGGCTACGCAATGAAGCTCGATTGGTTCAAGCCGCACCTGGAGTTCCGCTTCCCGCAGATCGGCGATATCGAGGTGAAGAACATCCGCCTGGAGATCCGGCAGGCCCTCGAGCCGTGGCACGTCCTTGGCGAGGAACCGGGCGCGGGCGGCACCGTGCGCTATGTTGACTCCAGCCTGGAGCGGGTGCAGGTGAAGGCTCGCGGGCTCACCGACTCGCGTTATATCATCAGCGTCGGCGGCGTGGGCATCCCGCTGCATCCGACCGGCACGAACGGTGAGTACATCGCCGGCGTCCGCTACCGCGCGTGGCAGCCGCCGAACTGCCTGCACCCGACTATTGGCCTGCACGCGCCGCTGGTGTTCGACATCGTGGATACGTGGAATGGTCGGAGCATCGGCGGCTGCACCTATCACGTCGCGCACCCTGGCGGACGCAACCACGACACCTTTCCGGTCAATTCGTACGAAGCCGAAAGCCGGCGGCTCGCGCGCTTCTTTCGCCTGGGGCACACGCCCGGGCCGATGCCGCCGCACATGGCCGCTGCGAGCCGGGAGTATCCCTTCACGCTGGACCTGCGCCAGTGAAGGCAAAGCAGAAATTGAGAAAGCAGAAAGCAGAAATAAGCAGGGGCGGAATGCAAAACGAGTGGCTTCGGATTTCTGCTTTCTGCTTTCCCAATTTCTGCTTTTCCCTGGTAGATGACCACGCTGAACACTGAACTGTCCACCCAGCCAAGGCCGCACACTGGCGCGGCATGGGATGAGCTTCGCCTGGCCTCGGGTGCGATTCGCCCGAACTGGCAGCCCCTCATGGCGTCGCTCGACGCGCTCGGGCGTGACGAGTTCGCGATCCGCGTCGAGAACAGCCGCCGCATCCTGCGCGAGCACGGCGTGAGCTGCTTCTCCTCGGATTCGAGTGGGGAGCGCGAGGTGCGGTGGGAACTGGACTGCATCCCGTTCGTAATCAGTGCGCCTGACTGGCGGGAGCTTGAGGTCGGCCTTGTTCAACGCGCACGGCTGCTGAATTGTGTTCTGGGCGACCTTTTCGGCGTGCAGCGACTGGTGCGCGATGGGTTCGTCCCGGCCCCGCTCCTTCACGCGAACCCCGGCTATCTCCGCGCCTGCCAGGCGGTGCGCGTGTCAGGGGGGAACTACCTCCAGGTTTATGCCGCCGACGTTGCGCGCGGGCCGGATGGACGCTGGTGCGTGCTGGCAGATCGCACGCAGGCTCCGGCGGGATTCGGTTTCGTGCTGGAAAACCGCAGCGTGCTCTCGCGGGTGCTGGGCGAAGTGCTGCAAGCGGTGCGCCCGCGCTCGCTCTCGGAGATTCTGCCCATCTGCCGTGAAGCATTGCGCCGGCTCGCACCCTCTGCCACCGACAACCCCGCCATCGCGTTGCTGACGCCAGGCCCCCGCAACGAATCCTATTTCGAACATGCCTACCTCGCCAGGCTGCTGGGCTTCACGCTGGTCGAGGGCGGCGACCTTACCGTGCGCGACCGCCGGGTTTTCCTGAAGACCCTTGATGGCCTCCGTCCGGTGGACGTGGTTCTGCGCCGCGTGAGCGATGCCTTCTGCGATCCGCTCGCCTTGCGCGGCGACTCGCTGCTCGGCGTGCCCGGGCTCGTGGAAGCGGCTCGGGCTGGGCAGGTTTCCGTCGCCAACGCTCTCGGCTCCGGTCTGGTGGAATGCCCGGCATTTCTTCCGTTCCTGTCCGGGCTCTCGACGCATCTGTTAGGCGAGGAATTGAAACTGCCTTCGGTGGCTACCTGGTGGTGTGGCCAACTGCGCGAAAGGAAGCATGTGGAAGCGCACCTGGACGAGTTGTTTCTCCGCCCCGCGTTTTCCACCGGCGGTCCGCAAGCCGGGCCCGGCGAACTTACCAGTGAAAGCCGCGCCGAATGGCTCGCTCGGCTGAGCGAGCGTCCGCACGAGTTTGTGGGCCAGGAGCAAGTGCAGCTTTCCCTCGCCCCGGTTGGCAATCATCAGTCCCGGCCAGTTATACTCCGCTTTTTCGTAGTGTCCAACGGTCGGGATTACTTCGCCTTGCCCGGGGGCCTGGCCCGGATGACGGAACAAAGCGCACTGGGGACCACGACACTCGCGCTGAGCGGAGTCAGCAAAGACCTTTGGGTGCTTCCCGACGACTCGGAACGTACCGTGCCTCCGTCTTTCGTCAGCACGCCCGCGCCCGCGCTCGAACGTCTGGCCTCAGACCTGCCGAGTCGCACGGTGGAGAACCTCTTCTGGCTGGGCCGATACACGGAGCGCCTGGAACAGATTCTTCGGCTGTGCCGTTCGGCGATGGGCCACCTGGCGGATGAATCCGCCAATGGCCAGCCCGAGGCCCTCGCAGAGCTGCTGGTTCACCTCGGCTTGGCCGCGCCGCCGGAAGCCGGACGTGTCGCGTCTGAACGGTTACAGAAGGAACTGATGGCGGTCCTTTACGAGGATACCCGAAGCCCGGGAGTGCGAGAGCTCCTCGATCGCATCCATATCGCTAGTTTCAGCGTCCGCGATCGGCTTTCAGCCGATACCTGGCGCATCCTGAACCGGCTCAGCTTTGATGCCAAGCTGCAACCTGGACACCTGCCGCTGGTTCTTGCCGGCTCGGTGCTAAACACCCTCGTGCACGACCTGGCGGCCCTGAGCGGGATGGAGATGGAAAATATGACGCGTGGCCACGGCTGGGTATTTCTCGACCTGGGACGTCGAATCGAACGCAGCGTTGCGGTGGCCCGATTGCTGGAAGCTGCCCTGCGCTGCAGCGGGAGGCGCGAACTGCTGCTGGAGCCGCTGCTCGAAATCTCTGACAGCGTCATCACCTATCGCCGTCGCTACTTCGCCGAACCGCGCCTGGCGGGTGTGCTGGACCTGCTGCTGCTCGATCCGACCAATCCTCGGTCGCTGGCGTTTCAGCTCGCAGTCCTCGGAAGCCACGCCGCCAGTCTGCCCGCCGGCCCGAATCCGGAAGGAGTAGCTCAGTTCCAGCAAAGCCTGGCAGCACTGCCCGGAAAGTTGAATTGCGTTCGGGCCGAGGCACTCGACGCCGGGGCAGACATCCCCGCAACGGTCGAATGGCTGGGCGGCTTTGCTTTGGAACTGGGCAGTCTCTCCGACCTCCTCACTCACGTCTATTTCAGTCACGTCGTGCCCCGGGTTAGTTGAAATGAAAGCACAGATCTTCGACATCACCCACACCACGACCTACAATTACGGCTCTCCGGTGACCGTGGCGCATCATCTGCTGCGGCTTGCGCCGCGACGGTTGCGTCGGCAGTTGCGGCTCGCGCACGAGCTGGACCTCAAGCCGGAGCCCGCGTCACTGAGCCGGCACACGGACTACTTTGGCAACGAGGTTGCCTTTGCCATCTTCGAGGGCGCGCACCGGCAGATGCGCGTCACTGCGCGCAGCCGCGTGGCGGTGGGCGCCGCTTTCATCCCGGACGCCACGGAAACTCCTGCGTGGGAAAGCGTTCGTAACCTGTGCCGGACGGATCTGTCCACACCCGTGCTGGAAGCCGGCGAATTTGCGTTCGGCTCTCCGCTGGTGTTGCTTGACGCGCCTTTCAATGACTACGCCCGGGAGTCCTTCCCCCCCGGACGCCGAATTCTCGACGCCGTGCTCGACCTCACCGCGCGCATCCATCAGGACTTCAAATTCGACCCGACCGCCACGACTGTGGCCACGCCGTTAGCCCAGGTGCTGGAGCAACGCCGGGGGGTGTGCCAGGACTTTGCGCATTTGCAGATTGCCTGCCTGCGTTCACTGGGCTTGGCGGCGCGTTATGTCAGCGGCTACCTCGAAACCGCGCCACCCCCCGGACAAACCAAGTTGGTTGGCGCCGATGCTTCACACGCATGGGTCAGCTTTTTCTGCCCGGGTCTTGGGTGGATTGACGCGGACCCCACCAACAACCTGCTCCCTTCCATGCAGCATATCACGCTCGGTTGGGGTCGCGATTACAGCGATGTCAGTCCCATTCGTGGCGTCCTCGGCGGGGGCGACGAACACACATTTAGCGTAGCTGTGGATGTAGTCGCCCGCGGTGAATCAGATGATGAGGCGCAGGTGAAAGCGGCACGTGTTACCTAGCACGTTGCTCCTGTTTCAAGAACTCGTCCAAGGGGATTTTGTCCACCGTCCACATGTATTGCGCCGCAGTTGGCAGGGCCTGCCAAGGATCCACCGCCGTGTCAGACCAACTCGTGTAGATCTCGCCCAGGACGTGGGGATTGCTTTGGCGATGTTTTTGCAGCGTATCGGCCCATTGATGCACGTTGCGGTGGTTGAACCACGGTGAGCCCGTCACGTCGAAGCCAAGCCCCAGGAAGAACTTCATCGAGTTCTCGATCCGGTTGTCCTTGTCGGGCCAGTCGTACCACCAAAGGCATTGGATGATATCCTTGGGGAGCAGGGCGGCGGCGTCATTCATTTGCAGACTGGGTCCGTTGTGATGAGGATTCACCGCGTCGGACCACATCATCAACCGAATCGCCGGGTCGGCCTCGCGGGCAAAGGCCTGCATTCGTTTAACGTCATCGGCAAACAGCTCGCTGTTGGATAGTTTGCGGTCGGCACAACGGCGATCGCGATCGAGAACCCGAGGCTCGTCATGGCCGATGTGCAGATACTTCGGCTTGAGGCAATGGATCACGTTGCGAATGGTTTTCCGCATGAACTCCTGGTACAGCGGTTCCGAAGGGCAGCAGGTCATGCTATCTGGCGGCGCCTGATGGTAACTCAGCAAGACCGCCGATGTGTCCTTGATCCGGCTACCCGAGGGGATCTCGATCCGCAAGGGCGCGCCAACTTCGAACGGAAACGCGACTGGCGCGGCGACCAGCCGGTAGTCCTTCCCTTCTTCATAGGTCCTGCCTCCCGATTCGTCCTGGACAATGACCGGGGCTGACCGCGTGATCAATACGTTGCTGAGAGGGTTCAGTCCCGGTATCCCCATGATTGCGACCTCATCGAACCACGCCGTTCCCACGGCGTCCTGAAGCCGCACGTAAATCTGCAACCGCGTGTAGCCGCCGGAATCAAAAGCCGCCGCCGTGCGCTGCCACTCCTGATCTCCACGAAGCTCAGCGGCGTGACCCAGCCAGTCGCCCAGGCTGCGATCGGGCTTAAGTCCGTACACTTCGATGTAAGCGGTGCCCTCCGTAACGCCCTTGGTCTTGAGAAAGCAGCTAAGCTCGTAGTGATGTTGCGGCAGGACGGTCACCTCCTGCCATACCCGGGTCGTGCCCTTCTCCGTTCTCGTGATACGCAAACACCCCTGGCCCGCATGCATTCCTTCCCGGTCGGAGGTCACACCTTCGCCCTGCCGGTCCGGGTTCCAGCCCGCGACGGGATTTCCGTGGGGATCATCGAACCCCGCGTTGACTATTGCGACCGCCGGCGCCAACGGTGGGTCGGGCGACTGCACAGCGCCCTGTTTGACCGCGAATCGCTGTTTGTCAACGTAGATCCCTTCCGCGGCTCCCGGATGGGCGGCCAACACAAACTGGCCCCAACCGAAGCTTTGGAGTTCTGGCACCGGTTCAATAAAATGCTGGCGGCACAAGGCAAATGCCTCCTGCCAGCGGACCCGATTGGTGGCGCTTTCCAAGTCGAAGAAGTCGTTGCATTCGAACAACATGAAATTGAGCTTCAACGCGGCACATTGCAGGATACGCGCCTCAAGGCCGGCATTGCCCGCCATGTAAGTCCCTCTCAAAGGCAGGTCCGGCCAATCCGAAATAGCCACCCGAGGAATGCGCCCCTGCGCATCCACAAGTTGCCGCAATGTCATCAGGCCGTGGTATAGGCCGGGCAAATCGCTGCCGAGAATAATGACCGCATCCTTCTCTACGACCAGTCGATACCCTTCCGCTGCCGGTGTGGGCAGCTTGGCCAATCGCGACTCGAGTTTGGCATCGGGTACCACGCCCAGATGAATGAAACCGGGCTCGACGGTGGCATTCGTTCGGAAGTCAAGCGGGGGCAGGTTCAGCTCGCGCAACCGCGTATTGAATTGCGCAGCCCCGCCAGTCGCATCGCGGCAGGTCGGTGGGGCTGTGATTGCCCTGATAGCGTTGAGCGCCAGCCAATCCGGAGTGGCGGATTCGGCCCACGCCATGTGACGGGGGGCGGGGATGACCGCCGGCAATCCCGGGGAAGATTCACTCGCCCTGGCGCAACATTTCCCCAACGCCGTCAGCGCAAGCGCAACGCAAATTGTTGTTATGCAACGGCTACACATAGTTGTTCCTCTAGTATCCACGCGCGAAGTAATGAACTGGTTGTCTGGTTCGTTGATGGCGGCAGCCTTCCCCGCATCCCATACCGGGTCAAGGGCGAATGTTGGCAGGTTATCGCCTATTCCCCGCTTGACGCAACTTCCCGTCGAGTTACCTTATATCCCGTTGGCCGCCCTCAAAGCGGACGGTCTGCTGTTTCCGTGCGGTCGAAATAAAGAGTTGTCTAAACTATTATGAGAAAATCCTGGCTGTTCGTGCTGTTCACCCTGGCAATCCTGGGCCCAATGTCCCTTGGGGCGGCTTCTAAAGTGCTGTACCCGGTAGCCGTCGATGGCCGCTGGGGATTTGTGTCCAAGTCCGGTGAACTCGTCATCAATCCGCAGTTTGAGCGTGCGGAGGGCTTTGTGGAAGGCCTGGCCGCCGTGCGTCTCGGCAAGTGGGGCTACACGGACGCTACTGGGAAGGTCGTGATTAATCCGCAGTTCGATAAGGCCGATGTGTTCAGCGACGGGTTGGCGGCAGTCAGGCTGGGTGGTGGCGGCCCCGCCCCCTTCAATCCCTTCGGCGGCGGCGGGCGCTATGGCTATATCGACCTGGAAGGAAAATACGTCATCAATCCGCAGTTTGATGAAGCGGGCGCATTTGCCAATGGCCTCGCAGCGGTCAAATTGGCGGGCCGTTGGGGCTTCATCGACAAGACTGGAAAGCTGGTGATTAATCCGCAGTTCGACGAGGCCGCCGCGTTTTCCGATGGACTGGCCGCGATTAAACTGGGCAAGTCTTTTGGCTATACGGACGCCAGTGGGAAAATGGCCATTAACCCCCAGTTTGAGAGGGCCAAGCCGTTTTCCGAAGGGCTCGCGGGGATCAGGTCGAATGGCCGCTGGGGATTCGTTGACAAGACCGGGAACCTCACCATTAATCCGCAGTTCGAAGAGGTGGGGAGCTTTGTCAAAGGCCTGGCACCGGTTCGGCAGGCCAAGCGGTGGGGATACATTGACCCGACCGGTAAGTTCGTGATCAACCCGCAGTTCGACGAAGCCACGGCCTTTTCAGAGGGGGTGGCGGCGGTCCGGCAGTCGAAGCGTTGGGGTTACTTAGACAACACCGGCAAGTTTGTGATTAACCCGCAGTTCGACGAAGCCGCAGCCTTTGCCGATGGTTTGGCCCGGGTCAAGACGAGCGGACGAACCGGCTACATTGACGCCAGCGGGAAATACGTCTGGAATCCCTCGAAGTAGCCCAGTGAAGTAAGGGAAAGACTTCACGGGGCTAGGCCGGCCTGGAGGTCTGCGGTGTTCTGCCATCGCAGGAGGGATGGTGGGATCTTAAGAGCTACCGAACCAATGAATCCCACGAATACGGGTTATGAACGCGTGAGCAGCAATACGCTCGCGGCGGATAACGGCGCCCTCTTGCGGAGCTGGCAGCTTCGCACTTTCTGGCTGCTCTGGGGCGCCTACGCTTCTTATTACCTTTGCCGCGTCAATTTCAGCGTCGCGCAGCCCGCAATTCTCAAGGAGTTCCCCGACTGGACCTATGCGAAGATCGGGACCATCCAGTCCGTATATTTCGTTTTCTACGCCGTGGGGCAGATCATCAACGGGACACTTGGAGAGCGCTTTGGCGCCCGGCGTATGATGACGGGCGCTCTGGTCATTGCCTCCATGACGAATCTTCTGTTCTCCTTCACCTCGTCGTACTCGGTGATGCTTACGCTCTGGGCCATCAACGGTTACGCCCAATCGGCCGGTTGGTCCCTCCTGGTGCAGACCCTCTCGAACTGGAACACCTCGAAGCGCCGTGGCACCGTCATGGGGCTGATCTCCACGTGCTACACGGTGGGCAATGTAATGTCGTGGCTGCTGGCCGGAGTGCTGTGCGGTAGCATCGGCTGGCGGGCCGCTTTCTGGGTGCCCAGCTTGATCCTCCTGCCGATGGCCGTCGTATTCTTCCTGTTTGTCCGGAACGCCCCCGAAGAAGTCGGGCTGCCGCCGGTGCGCGACGATGTGATGGAGCCCGAGCCCGCACGGGCCAACGCGGGTGCCTCTCCCGCCGGAGGCAGCGCGCACTTATCCACTCGCGACCTCATCCGGCTCACCTTTTCCAACAAGGTGCTCTGGGTGCTCGGCCTCGGCTTCTTCTGCATGAACTCGGTTCGCTACTCCTTTCTGGGTTGGAGCGTGCAGTACATGTCAGAATTCCAGGGGCGCACCATCAAGGGCGGCGCCTTCATGTCAGTCGCGTTTCCCCTGATTGGTTCGGTCGGCGCCATCACTGCGGGGTGGGCTTCGGACAACCTCTTCGGCAAACGCCGGGCACCCGTCTGCGCTCTGAGCTTGACGGCTCTCTCGGCGGTCTGCATCGGCTTCACCTATATCCCGCAGGGGCATTGGATGCTCGCAACCGCCATCCTCGGCCTGGCAGGTTTTCTCATTTACGGACCGGACATGTTGATGAGCGGGGCGGCGACCGTGGATGTCAGCCATCCCCGCGCCGCCTCGATTGCGACTGGCTTCACGATGTGTCTGGGGGCTACTGGTGCCATCTTCTCGGGTGTCGGCATCGGCTGGCTCAAAGACATGGCGAAAGGCAACTGGTCGCTGGTGTTCTGGGTGCTGGCCGGGCTGTCCATCGTGTCTGCACTGCTCATGGTCTCGATCTGGAATGCCCGGCCTAAAGCCGCCAAAGCCTGATGGTTCTGAGCGATGAGAACCCTTCGAACTAACGAGACGCCAAGGGCGTCATTCATACCAGCCCAGGGCAACGCCCTGGGTTCATCGCCCCAAAAACCTTCTGGAGCGCTGAAGGCGCGGCTCATCCTCGCCTGGCATGAGGCAGGCCGTTGGCCTGCAACGGCAAAACGGGCGATGAACCC
>CAIWJG010000760.1 GCA_903912925.1 uncultured Verrucomicrobia subdivision 3 bacterium
CCCAAGCCCGGATTTCGGTGCTCTATGATGGGCTCAATCGGATCGGCTTAGACGCGCGCATGGAGCCCAGCACCGTGGGTGAAATCGACTTGGCCTGCGATCATTTGGTCCATTTAGTGAAGTGGGATGTCTCGCTGGTGGACCGGGGCTTTGCCGGCTATGGGTAGCTAGCTATGTCCATGCCAACCGGGACGTTGTGGCTCGCTGCTCCACCAGTTCGTTTCTGGCCGCCCGGGAACTGTTCCGGCTCAATCGGGCAGGCCAGAGTAAACGGGTGTGGCTCTGCGCTCCGGCGGACCAACGAGAGACCTTGCGGGCCTTGGGGTTGCCCTTGCAGATCGAGGTCCGCTTTGTGAGCCTGCGACTAGCCACCGGCGAACTGGAAGTGTTGGTAACTACCATGCTTATCGGGTTGTCACACTTGAGCCTTATTTCCGACGGGGAGTGACGCGCTCGCCTTGTCGTAGAGCGCTTGGTAGGTTGTCGGCTCCGTTTCCGCCACGATGCCGAGAAGCGAGCGGAACGCGTTGAATGGGTAGAAGCGCCGGTTGAACCGGAAGGTGAACTCATTCAGGTAGGCTGGGAGATGCTGCGGCGAGACTCCGTGGTGGATGCCATTCAGCCACGTCTTCAAGTTGCCGAAAGCGAGGTGGATCAGAGGCAGCCACGCCTCTGTAACGTCGGGATCGCCGCGCTGAGGGACTTGCGTGAGCTGGTAGCCCTTGCTGGCGAGTTTGTCGTAACCGGACCAGTCGTCCGTCGTGATGTGCGTGCTCGGTTGGACCGACTCCAGTGCGAACGTTTCCAACGACTTCGCCGACCGATCCGCGATGACGCCGAGCCGCAGACGCCCCGCGTAGAGGCCACCACGACGCGGAAGCGCTTTACTCGGTGAGAGGTAGCCATCCACCTCGGTCTTCTTGCGGCGCTTGCGCTGTTCGATGACACCCACAACCAGTGTTTTGTGGTGGTGTCCGCGCCCTTCGCCACGCGTGCGGCCTCCGATCCATGTCTCGTCCATCTCGACCGGGAACGGGGCGCCGATGCGATCACGGTGTGGACGCACCATGGCGGCCCGTAGCTTGTGGAGGATCTGGAATGCGGTCTCGTAGCAGCTGAGGCCGAGTTGCCGCTGGAACTGCACGGCCGACATACCTGGGGTCATCGACGTCACAAGATACGCGGCCCAAAACCATACCGAAAGCTGCGAATGGGAGCGGTGCATGACCGTCCCAGCGGTTACCGAGGCCTCACGAAGGCACGCGCTGCAACGAAGCACGCGCGGACGCGTCGAGATGCGAAGCGGTGTCTCCTTCACGCCGCAGATCGAACAAACAAACCCTGCCGGCCACCGCACGCGCACCATGTAGTCGATGCACGCGCGCTCATCGGGGAAGATGCGCTGGAAGTCGGGCAGCGACGTGGGGAACGACAGATCGCCTGCTAAAACCGCCCGCGGTGAGTTATTAGTCACGCCGACAAACTACGCCTGCTGGCTAAGTGTGACAACCCGATAAGCATGGTTGTAACCTTACCCGCCCCGCGGAGTGACAAGACAATCCTGTATGACCTCACGCATCAGGCCAAAGTCAAAATGCGAACCGGGAGCGCGAGCGAGGCTGACGTGCGCGGTGTCAGC
>CAIWJG010000761.1 GCA_903912925.1 uncultured Verrucomicrobia subdivision 3 bacterium
CCCGGCCTACAATCGGTGTTTCGGTGTTTCGGTGGAGTGGTGTTTTGTAGGCCGGGTGCCCTCACCCGGCGGGCCATAATGAGAATTGCTGCCTGCTCCCTATCTGCTCACTATCTGCTCCCTTGGGGCTCCGAAGGGCATCCGAAGGGTATCCGAAGGGTATCCGAAGGGGCTTCGAAGGGAATCGGTAGTTGCTGCTAGTCGGCTGAGACGGATCGGCGCGTCTGCTTCTTGGACGCCTGGTGGGATTTGTCGGCCAGCATCCGCTGTTTGGCGCGGCGGCTGCGGCGGCGCTTCTGGCGGCGGATCTTCTCGGTGCGGGCGAGCTCGGACGCCACCTGGCCGGTACGCAGGGCCTCGACCTTGTCGAGCAAGAGGCGGCGGGCCAGAAAGCGGTTGAGCCCCTGCTGCCGAGTAGCCTGGCACTTCACCTGCAAGCCGGTCGGGCGATGGAGCAGCATGACACAGGTGGCGGTCTTGTTCACGTTCTGGCCGCCGTGCCCACCGGACCGGACAAAGGATTCTTCGATGTCGGCTTCACGCACGCCGAGTGCGGCCATGCGCTGGGCGAGTTGGGCTTCTTTGTCGGGGCCGACGGGGAACGCTTTCATGGGCGCAGGCTAGCTGGGGGGCGCGCGCGCCGCAATCCTGCAGCGCGGTCGGACGGGGTCGGACGAGGTTGGACGGGACAGCCGTTGGGCGAAACGGCTTGCCCGGGAGCCTCTGGGCGTTACTGTGGGGGCGTGAAATTGCTGTTCATTGCGGACATTGTAGGGCAACCGGGCCGGCGCGCGGTCAGGGAACTTGTTCCCCTATTACGGCTGCAACACGGACTAAGCCTGGTGGTGGCCAATGGCGAGAACTCCGCCGGCGGCTCGGGCATCACGGTGGCTACGGCGGAGGAAATCTTTGAGGCGGGCGTGGACATTATCACCACTGGCGATCATCTCTGGGACCAGAAGGATGTCATGAGGCTGCTGGAAAACGAGCGCCGGTTCGTTCGACCGCTGAACTATCCGCCCGGCACGCCGGGGCAGGGGAGCGCTATCTTCCAGGCCCCCGGGCTGCCACCGGTGGCCGTAATGAACCTTCAGGGCCGCACTTTCATGCCGGCGCTGGAGAATCCTTTCCATGCCGCGCTGGCCGAGGTGGAGCGGCTGCGCCAGATAACCAAGGTCATATTCGTGGATTTCCATGCCGAGGCGACGTCGGAGAAGGTCGCGATGGCGCGGATGCTCGATGGCCGCGTGAGCGCAGTCGTCGGCACCCACACGCATGTGCAAACCGCCGACGAGCAAATCTTTCCCGGCGGCACGGCGTTTCTCTGCGATGGCGGATTCACTGGCCCGCACGAGAGCGTCATTGGCCGCGAGATCGAGCCGGTTATCCGCCGCTTCATGACGTACATGCCGCAGAAGTTCGAGGTAGCCAAAGGGCGCATCTTGTTGCAAGGCGCGCTGGTGGAGATTGACGAGCAGACGGGACATGCCAAGGGGATTCAGCGCGTGTCCGAAGGCTTGTGAGCTAGCGAAGCCGCCACGCCCAGGCGTATTTCGTGGTTTGAAACGCCGTTTTTGGGCTCCGATCATCAAGGGGAGATTGGCCGCGATCTGAGGCGGAACTCGGACGTGGATTGGAGCCTGCCGGAGTCAACGCTATGCAGGGAACAGAGAGAAGCCGAGCGCCTTCGCCGCGTCGCGCATCCTCCTGTCGGTCGCCACCAATTCGGTTTCGCCCGCTACGCGCGCTGAGGCCAGATGCAAAGCGTCGAGCGTACGTAGATGAATTCTGGGGTTCTGCTGGCAGCAGACGGTCAGCACCTGACCTTATTCCCGCTCCAAGCCAGCCCCCAACTCCACGAGCCGCACCTCGCCCGCGGCAACGTCCCGTAACAGTTCGTTGTAAAGTCTCTGTGCCGCGCCAGGCTGAATGGTACCCTCTGCCTCCTTGCGCTGGAACGTGGCTCGGGCCTCGTAAAGGGCTATTCGCGAAGTGACGCTTCCAGCAGGACCGCTCAGGGCCTGGACTTCGAACAGCGCCGAGTCCGGCTCCTTCGCGTAGAGCTTCACCAATGTGGAGGTATCCCAGTAGCCCATTCAGCCCCGCTCGGAGCGAAGATCGTCGAGGATTTCCTCAGTTGTGGGCGAGGTCTTGCCGGTAGCGGTGGATTCGCGCAGCCGGGCCAGCTTCGCCAGCCATGCCTGACGGCCTGACGAGGCTTTGGCCGCGGGGACGCCCGTCAGGCGGGCCACAACATGCCCGCCGCTGGTGATAACCACTTCTTCGCTCTGCTGGGCCAGACTCACCAGTCTCGCCAAATCAGTTTGCGTCTGCTCCAACGTCGCCGTCATAGCAGCATTAAAGCACTTTCGAGGGGGAAGTCAATCTGGCGAAATCGCGTAACCGCGGCGAAGTCTCACGAAACCCGGACGTGAATTACTGGTGCGAGCATAAGTTCTGCCAGCCGTCGCTACGCGACGGTGATGGGGGCATCCGTGCTTCCGGGGGATCAAGAAGGGATTGCGGTGCAAGGGGTGTTCACCCGGCGGGTGGCCGTAAAAGAGGTTCTCGACGATGAAGAAACCCGTTCCCATTCGTGTCAGCCGTGGTTTCTGAACTGCCGGATTTAGGATCAACGATTTTCGGGCTATTCCCAGCTCGCATGGGTGGTCAGCTTGCCAAACTGTTCCCGGACTGAGCGCCTGAGGTTATCTTCCCCTGAATAGCCGCATCCAATTCAGCGGCGATTTGTTCCAGCGGCATGGAGAAACGGATTTGTTTGCCGAGGCTTACAGCCAGGGTGTAGGGGTGGATATTGAGCCCGGTGGCGCGGATGACGGCAGGTTTTTTCCCTTTGGGTATTTTGATCGAACCCGACCGGCCCGGCAGCCGTTGCCCGACGTTCCGCACTTCGTTCATCATGCCATCATACAACCCCATGACAAAAACATTCCGATCCGTCACGCTCACGCCACCCACCGTGCTGAACTTGTCAATGAGAGTGCGGAAACTGTTGGCAATGTGACCGGCGATGTCCGTCAGCCGATTGGCCGTGCTGGGATTGGCTTCGGCCAGCAGATTGCGGCCCCGATGCACGCACGGGATTTTGGTTGCCGTTTCAATGGCCCATTTGACGGAATTGGCCACCTCAACTTCACGGTCGCCGAACGAATAAATCCACCGAGCCGTGCTCGCACGCTTGAAACTGCCCAGAAACAAATCCGGTGTGTCGGCGGGGTCTGGCACGTCGAAGTCAAACCGCGCTTTGAGCCGGTCGATCTTCCTCTGAGCCGAGGTTTTCTCGCCGTCAATGCCTCGGTCGGCCAGAGCTTGCAACTTATTGAGCAAGGCTCGCGCTTTTGCGTTGGGTGTCTTCAGATTCGTTTTCACGCCGCCATTGTCTCAGCTCCGCTTTCTGGGCGCAACCGGGGAGCAGGATCTCGCGCTATTAGGCAGATACTAACCGACTTTAGAGCGCCCCTGGCTATGAGGTGTCTGTGAGTCGTCGTTCTTGCGCTCACGGGCCAGAGATCTTATGTTGCTTTTGTGAGCACGACATTGACCGTTGCCGAGGCGCAAAGCAAACTGACGCGACTGCCGGAACTGGCCCAGGCAGGTCACGAAGTCATTAGCTTGTTCGCGGAACTGGCGGCGCTCGGACGCAGGTTGGCAGCGCTGGGAAGCGCCTTTTCGCCGACGTCACCATCGGACGGCGTCCGCCGGCTCGTCCAGCAAAGCCACGATGGCCAAGCCAGTTAAGTCACAATGGGATTTCGGCGAGCTGTTCCCGCCGGAACAGACGCGCAAGGTGCTGTCCGTAACCGAGTTGACATGGCAGATCAAGCGCCTGATCGAGCAGCAGGTGGGCGAGATCTGGGTGACGGGCGAGGTGACGAATCTGCGCCTCCAGAATTCCGGGCACAGCTACTTCACGCTTAAAGACGCTGGTGCGCAGTTGAGTTGCGTGCTCTTCCGGGGCGGGGCGCAAGTGGATCGTTCGCTGTTGCAGGATGGGCGGAAAGTCGCGTTGCAAGGCGAGGTGACGGTCTATGAGCCGCGCGGGCAATATCAGTTGCGTGTCACGAAGGTTGAGCTGCAAGGGCTTGGTGCGCTGCAGGCCGCGTTCGAGAAGCTCAAGCAGAAGCTCAACGCCGAGGGATTGTTCGCGCCGGACCGGAAGCGCCCGTTGCCGCGCTATTCCCAGCGCATCGGGCTGGTGACTTCGCCTACCGGCGCGGCTATCCGGGACGTGCTGCATGTGGTCGAACGCCGCAATCCCGCGCTGGAGGTCATTCTCGCGCCGTGCCGTGTTCAGGGTGAGGGCGCGGCAGAGGAAATTGCCGCCGCCATTCGGCTGCTCAATGAGTTCAATGCTTCCCAAGTGGGAACCAGTAATCGGGAGTTGCCGCTGGACCTGATACTGGTGACACGCGGCGGCGGCAGCCTGGAGGACCTCTGGGCTTTTAACGAGGAAGTGGTGGCGCGCGCGATCTTTGAGTCTGCTTTGCCGGTAGTTTCCGCTGTAGGCCACGAGATCGACTTTACCATCAGCGACTTTGTGGCGGACGTCCGGGCGGCGACTCCCAGCGCGGCGGCGGAGATCATTACGGAGGGTGTTTTTTCGAGCGGCCAGTTCCTGTCCGAGGCGGCCCAGCGCATTCGCCTGCTGGCACGACAGCAGATGGACGACAAACGCTACGAGTTGACGCAAACCGCTCAACGCCTGGCCCGGGTTCATCCGCGCCGCCGGCTGAACGACTGGCTGCAGCGTCTTGATGATGCGCAGACGAGCCTGTTGCGCTGCGCGAAGCAGGGCGTGCGCCGCCAGCGCCTCGCCTGGCAAGCACTTGGTGACCGCCTGGCGCGGGTCCGTCCGTCGGTTGTCCTGCGGCAGAAGCGTGAGGTGTTAGTCCAAATGGAGCGTCGTCTCCACGAGCAGGTTCGCCAGCAACTCGCGAGCAGGCAGAGTGGATTTGCCGCGCTTGAAGGTCGTCTGCGCCTGCTTGGACCTGAGCAGGTCCTGGCGCGCGGCTACTCCATCACTACGGACGCACAGACCGGGAGAGTGCTGCACGAGGCGAGCGCAGTGAAGGCGGGGCAGCGCTTGAAGACTCGCCTGAAGGCGGGCGAAGTCTTCAGCCGGGCTGAATCGTAGCAGGAATTCCATACTGGACGGCCCCCCGGAATTGTCCTAGTGTCTTACCGTGCCGAGTGCTCCAAAGATCGCGGGCCAAAACAACCCCGCCAAAGCTGACAGTCTGCCGTTTGAAGACGCTTTGAAGAAGCTGGAAACCATCGTTGCGGCGATGGAGTCCGAGGATTTGCCGCTGGAGGTCCTGCTGGCCAAGTACGAGGAAGGCACGCGCCTGACCCGGACTTGCCAGGAGAAGCTGGCGGAGGCCGAATTGAAGATCCAGCAGTTGGAGAAGACTGCGGCTGGCGAAATGAAGCTCAAACCACTTGCCGGCGCGGAGGGATCAGACGAATAACGGCAAGGGCCCTTGGGGCAGGGGAGCCCTGGCTTCAGCGCTCCAGTGTCCCGTCACCCTGAGACCTATACCCCAATCATGAGCCAATACCTCGAGATGGTGGACAGCCCCACACACGTCAAGAAACTGACGGTGGTGCAACTGCAGCAGTTAGCCGGCGAGATCCGGCATGAACTCATCACGGTGCTGGCCAAGAACGGCGGGCATGTGGGACCGAACCTCGGCGTGGTGGAGCTGACGCTGGCGCTGCATTACGTCTTCAACACCCCCAAGGACAAGTTTCTGTGGGACGTCAGCCACCAGATTTACGTGCATAAGCTGCTGACCGGTCGCAAGGGCCGCTTTCACACGATTCGCAGCACTGGTGGCCTCAGCGGGTTCGCCTTGCGCTCGGAGAGCGAGCACGATTGCTACGGCGCAGCCCACGCCGGCACCGCCCTTTCCGCCGCCCTGGGTATCTGCGCGGCCCGCGATCAGCGGGGCAGCGACGAAAACGTCGTCGCGGTTTTCGGCGATGCCGCGTTGACCAACGGCATTTCGTTTGAAGCGATGAACAACATCGCCCACACCACGAAGAAGTTCATCGGCGTCCTCAACGACAACGAATGGGGCATTGCCAAGAACGTCGGGGCCATCTCCACCTACCTTAACAAGCTCATTACCCATCCCTCGTATAACAAGCTCGCCCGGGATTTCCAGAGCTTCATGCGCCGTTTGCCCAAGGGTGAATTGGCCTTGAGACTGGCACACAAGGCGGAGGAGGGGTTCAAAGGCGCGCTGACCGACGTCGGCCTCCGGCCCAGCGCGAGTGGCATCGAGGAGGATGGCCGTGGTGGGTTTGGCAGCAGTCTCATCTTCGAGGAAATGGGGCTGCGATACCTGGGACCGATCGACGGCCACGATCTTCCGTTGCTGATCAGCACCCTGGAGTTTGCCAAGACGTGTGATCACCCGATTGTGATCCATGTGCTCACCCAGAAGGGCAAGGGCTACGAAGCGGCGCTCAAGAATCCGGAGAAGTTCCACGGCCTGGGGCCCTATGATGTCGCGACCGGCGCCACGCTGCCCGCCCAACCGGGAACCCCGCCAAACTGGCAGGACGTGTTCGGCCAGACCATGGTCAAGCTTTGCCAGAAGGACAATTCCATCGTCGGCATTACCGCCGCCATGCCCAGCGGCACCGGGTTGAAGCTGTTGGAGAAGACGATGCCGAGCCGCTACTACGATGTGGGCATCGCGGAGGAACACGCCGTCCTGTTTGCCTGCGGCATGGCGACCATGGGCTTTCACCCGGTGGTCGCAATTTACTCGACCTTCCTTCAGCGGGCTTACGATTGCATCGTGCATGACGCCGCGCTGCAGGATTTGCCGGTAATCTTCTGTATGGATCGGGCGGGGCTCTCCGCGCAAGACGGGCCCACCCACCACGGCCTTTTCGATATTTCCTTCGTTCGGTCAGTGCCCAACTGCATCGCGATGGCACCCAAGGACGAAGACGAACTGGTGGATATGATGTTCACGGCGACCCACGAACGACATCCCACGTTCATCCGCTACCCGCGCGGTCCGGCTGAGGGCGTCCCCATCAAGGAGCAGCCCCGGCTGATCGAAATCGGCAAGGCCGAGGTGATCCGGAACTTCTCCGGCAACGGCGGTCGCAAGGTCGCTCTGTTCCCGCTGGGCCATATGATGTCAATGGGGCTAAAGGCGGGAGAGGAGCTGGCCGCGGAAGGGTTTGACGTCGC
Organism: uncultured Verrucomicrobia subdivision 3 bacterium; assembly: GCA_903912925.1. Taxonomy (GTDB): domain Bacteria; phylum Verrucomicrobiota; class Verrucomicrobiia; order Limisphaerales; family UBA8199; genus PALSA-1440. The sequence continues at coordinate 7,235 of CAIWJG010000761.1, forward strand.
GGTGATTAACCCGCGGTTCATCAAGCCGCTGGACGCCGGGGTGATGGAATTCTTCGCGCGCGCCGCGGACGTGATCGTGACGCTGGAAGACCACGTAGTCATGGGCGGTTATGGCAGCGCGGTGCTGGAACTGCTTAACGAGAAGCGAATTGCCACCCCGGTCATACACATCGGGTGGCCGGATCAATTCATTGAGCATGCCACGACGGTAGAGGAGTTGCGCAATAAGTATGGTCTGACCGTGGCGAACACGGTCGCCAAAGTGCGCGCCGAGTTCGGCCCTGCGGCGGCAAATCTCCCGAGTGCCGTGATGCAGCTACGGTGACGGCTGCGCCGGGGTGAACGAGAAAAGAACTGTGGCCCCGTGGGTGGCTTGCGCGCAGCAGCGGCGATTCTCTGCTTGAATTTCTCCGCACCTGTCGTCATTTCTATACATATAACAAATAAACACAACTAACGACTATGGCCTATAAAGACATCACCCCGCCCGCCGGCGGCAGAATTTCCATCACGAACGGAAAGCTGAACGTTCCGCTCAACCCCATTCTCCCTTTCATCCGCGGGGACGGCACCGGGCCGGACATCTGGGCCGCCAGCCAGCGTGTTTTCGATGCCGCAGTGCAAAAGGCTTACGGCGGCAAGCGCCAGATCTCCTGGTTCGAGGTATATGCCGGCGAGACGGCCAAGAACAAGTTCGATAACTGGCTGCCGGACGATACGATCGAGGCCTTCAAGGAATTCCTGGTCGGCATCAAGGGCCCGCTGACAACGCCGGTGGGCGGCGGCATTCGCTCGCTCAATGTCGCGCTGCGGCAGTTGCTGGACCTTTATGTATGTCTCCGTCCGGTCCAGTACTTCCAAGGCGTTCCGTCGCCCGTGAAACATCCGGAGAAGGTAAACATGGTGATCTTCCGCGAGAACACGGAAGACATCTACGCTGGCATCGATTATCAGGCTGGCAGTCCTGAGGCAATGAAGGTCCTGGAGTTCATAGAGCGGGAGCTGCCGGCGGCCCTCAAGAAGATCCGCTTTGGCAGGGAGGCAGCGGACCAGATCGGCATTGGCATAAAGCCCGTCAGCAAGCCGGGCACTGAGCGCCTCGTTCGTGCCGCCCTCGAATACGCCGTGAGCCAAAAGCGCAAGAGCCTCACGATTGTCCACAAGGGCAACATCATGAAGTACACGGAAGGGGCGTTCCGCGATTGGGCTTATGAATTGGCCAAGCGCGAGTTCGGTGCGGTGGAGATCGACGGCGGCCCCTGGTGCAAGACACCGCAGGGCGTCGTCGTTAAAGACGCCATTGCCGACATCACTCTGCAGCAGGTGCTCACGCGACCGGAAGAATTTGACGTGATCGCCACGCTTAACCTGAACGGCGATTACCTGAGCGACGCGCTGGCGGCACAGGTCGGCGGCATCGGTATTGCGCCCGGCGGCAACATTAACTACGTGACCGGCCACGCCATCTTCGAAGCGACGCATGGCACCGCGCCGAAATACGCCAACCAGGACAAGGTCAATCCAGGCAGCGTCGTCTTGAGCGGCGAGATGATGTTCCGTTACCTGGGCTGGGGTGAAGTGGCCGATTTGATCCTAAAAGGCCTGAACGGCGCGATTGGCTCCAAGCGGGTCACGTATGATTTTGCCCGCCAAATGACCGGGGCTACGGAAATCAAGTGTTCGCAATTCGGAGACAATATCATCGAGCACATGTGAGGGGTTGATCGCAGCCAAGCCCAAAACGGCTTGACGGCCATGAACGCCGCCTTAGTCTCTGCCGCGTGACTGCGCTCCAACGCCCGGCCGAGAATGCCGCTGCCTCAATTCATGCTGACTGGCGGTGCGCGTATTGGTGCGCACTGCTGGCGTTAGGCTTTGCTTACGTGGCCATGATCCTGTGCCATCGCTCCACGCCGTTCGCCTCCGGCGACAACCAGTGGAATGACTGGCTGGGCGTGATGCTTTCCGGTCCGACCCTCTACCTGCTCTCCACGCGCCACACGCTCAGGCCCTTTGGGGAGCAGCCTGTGACAGCGGTGCTGTGGAATGTCGCCGGCTTCGGGCTCCTATTCTTCGCCGCGCTCCACTGGGAATACGTGGGCCAGCTCACCGGTGCCAGCTTTTCTCTGACCTCGCGCCACCTTACCCACCTTAACACCGCCAGCAAAATCGCCGTCGCGGTCGGTCTGGTCATTGCCGTGTCCGTCATAACGATCTGCCTTCGCGAGGCGTTCCGCGCGAGGATCCTGGTGTCTTATCTCGCTTCATTCGCTGCGCTCATTGGCACACTCGTGGCCATTACGGTAATGCTGGGACCGCGCTACCATGTCCACATCCATCACTACTTCCTCTCTCTCGCGCTGCTTCCGTTTGTGCGCTTTCGGCAGCCCGTGTGCTTCATCACGCAGGCCATTCTGGCTGGCGTTTACGTGGAAGGCGCTACTCGTTGGGGCCTTAGCCCCATTTGGTACGGGCCCTCCTGAGTGGTTGGGTCGCGCTCTCCCCTGCGCCTATGCTGAACCTGATTAAAGAATGAGGGGGAGGTGTTTCTTGATTTCGTTCGGAAATGGGATGGGAGGCAGGTTCTTTGGTTCGCCCAACCGGGGCGCAGGCGCAGCAGATGTGCCGCCCGGAGCCAAAGCGCCGTCGCGGAGGACCTTGCCGGCGCACTCCATATCCGCTTCAAAGCCAGAAGCACAACGCCGGGAGGGATGCTAAAAGACTTCGTTCGGATGCGCGGACAGCCACTCAGTTAGCCCGGGCAGGCGGAAAGAAATCCGTTCCTGGGCTTTGGCGCAGTTAAGCGAGGTATCCGGCGCGCGCGGGGCGCCCCGGTAATCTTTCAGTGAACCGGGCTCGATTTGAGGCTTCAAATTCGGCCAGCGCGCGGCAAGGAGTTGGCCAATTTGCCAGCGTGAGAGCCGTTCGCTGCCGGCGACGTGGTAAAGCCCTGGGCTGCTTCTGGCGGCCAATTCCCAAATCGCGCGGGCCGTGGCTTCGGCTGAGATGGGAGCACGGAACTCGTCGGTGAACAGACTCATGCTTTGCCCTGCTGCCCACGCCCAGCGCATTTGCTCGTTGAATCCGCGGTCGCCGGTGGGCGAGGTGCCGCCGTTCAGAGAGGTGCGAATGACCGTGTGATTCGGATTGGCCAGCAGGATTCGCTCCGCTGCGGCTTTGGTCTCGGCATAAACGCTCAGTGGATTGACGGGCGCGGCTTCGTCGTAATTCCCCGCTCGCCCGTCGAAGACCAAATCGGTGGACAGGAAAATGAGCGGCACCGCAACAGCCAGCTCAGCCAGCAGGGCGGTAATTTCGACGTTCAGCTTGCGGGCCAGCGCGGGGTTCGCCTCGCATTCCGGACTCTTGCTCAGCGCGGCGCAGTGGATGACCAGTTGCGGAGTGTCACGCCGGAACGCATCACGCACGGCGGCGGAGTCCGCCAGGTCAAGGCGCTGGCGGGTGAGCGCGACCACCCTTGCCTCCGGCATAAACTGCGGTGCGCTTCGGGTAAGATAACTCCCGATCAGCCCGCCGGCCCCGGTGATCCAGACAGTTTTCAATCAATCAGCCGTTTGGTCAGACCCTCGTAAGCGTCGATCTGGCGGTCGCGCAGAAAAGGCCAGTGGATGAGCGTGTCAGAGTATTCAAAGCTTAGCCGTGCGCGAGGTTCGTTTGAAAGGCTTCGTGCTGCCGGTGACGGTTTGGATGGCGGCTGGCGGCACCGCCTGGCCAAATAACTCCCTAATGTATTTGCCCAGGGTCTCGTTGGTCGGGCCGTAACCCGAGTGATAGATGTAATGCTCCAAGCTGTAGAGCAACTCATCGCCAGTTTGATACCGTTCTTTGAGGTCGCGGGCCAGGGCGCGGTGCAGGATCTCATTCAGCCGGTCGTCAACGCGAGGGTCCAGCGAGCGGAAATCCGGTATCGGCAGGCTTATCATGTGCTGCCGGGATTCTTCCGGATCGGCGCCCTTAAAAATGTTCTTACCCAGAAGCAGATGGGCGAGCACGACCCCGGCGGAAAAGAGGTCGGACCGCTGGTCGGTGACCTGGAAATTCGCCTGCTCGGGGCTCATGTAATCGGCCTTGCCGGCTATCACCTCGCCCTCCTGGTCCACCAGGAAACCGCGCGCCTTGGCAATGCCGAAGTCGGTCAACTTCACGTCGCCCTCGAAGGCGATCATGATGTTCTTGAAGCTTACGTCCCGATGCACCAAGCCCAGCGGCTTGCCGTCCTTGTCGGTCTTGGCGTGCGCGTAGGCCAGACCGCGCGCCACGCGGCTGACGATGAACACGGCCAGCTCCTTGGGCAATGCCCGCCGCCGGTCCGCCAATTGCTGCGCAAACTGCTCCAGGTTCACCCCGCGGATCAGCTCCATGGCGATGAAATAGAGTCCGTTGGTCTCTCCCAGGTGGTAGGTCTGGACGATGTTCGTGTGGATTAGGTCCGCCACCAGCTTGGCTTCCCCGATGAAGTTCTCGAAGAACTGCTTCTGGTCGGCGTAGTTCTGGCGGATGACCTTGATGGCAACTCGCTTGACGAAGTCGCGCGCGCCGTGCTGCTCGGCTTCATAGACGATGCCCATGCCACCCTCGACGATCTTGAGCACGATCTCGTAGCGAAACTCGTTTTGAATGGTAAAGAGGGCCACGCGCGGATGTTGGTTTAACGGACTTTGAAGTCAAGCCAATGGTTCAGCCAATGGTTCAAGCGCTGACTTTTGCTGGCAAATTTATCATTTTCTGCTTGCACGAAGGGGCTAAAGGGCTTTAATTCGAGCCAAGTCGAAAGACTTTAGGCATTAACCAAACAATATCAAACACACTATACGGACTATGGCAAAAGCACTCTCAAAATCACAGATCGCCGCCGCTATTGCTGAGAAGAATGAAATCACCAAGAAGCAGGCAGTCGAGATCCTCGAATCCATCTGCGAATTGGCCTACAAGCAAGCGAAGAATACTTTCACCCTGCCCGGGCTCGGCAAGCTCGTCCTGGTGAATCGTGCCGCCCGCACCGGCCGCAATCCGGCCACCGGGGAACAGATCCAGATCCCAGCCAAGCGCGTGGTGAAGTTCCGCGTCGCCAAGGCCGCCAAGGACGCGATCCTGGGGGCCAAGTAAGCTTGCGATTTTCCTGCAGGCACTCTGACACGCTCAGGGTGCCTTTTTCGTTGATAGGGGAACGGAGGAACTGGGAAATGGGGTGTCGGAGTGGTGGGGTAATGGGGGGACGACTCCGTGGCAGTTCCGACGTTACCTTCCACCAACACTTCAATACTCCAGCACTCCCTCTATCTTCGTGAAGATCGCGGTTGTTGGCTGCGGTGCGGTGGGGAGCTTTTACGGCGCCAAGCTGGCTTGCGCCGGGCATGAGGTCCATTTCCTGCTGCGCTCGGACTACGATGTGGTAAGCCGGCAGGGGGTATTCGTCCACAGCCCCGAAGGTGATTTCCAAGTCCGGCCTCGGTGCGCCCGATACTCCGACGAAATCGGTCCGGCGGAACTGGTCCTGATTGGCCTCAAGACCACTGGCAACGACCAGTTCGGCAAACTGCTCCCGGCCTTGGTTGGCCCGGCGACCGTGGTGCTGACCTTGCAGAATGGGCTGGGCAACGAGGAGCAATTGGCGCGCCTGTTCCCGGCGGAGCAGATCATGGGAGGACTGTGCTTTGTCTGTTTGAACCGCATCGCGCCGGGGGTCATCCAGCACATTGGCTACGGGCAGGTTGTGCTGGGCGAGTTCCGGCGCGGGCCCGAGCCACGCACGCACGACCTCGTGGCCCGGTTCTGTGATGTCGGCGTGGCTTGCACCGCCAGCGATAACCTGGCTAGGGCGCACTGGGAGAAGCTGGTGTGGAACATTCCCTTCAACGGGCTTGGCGTGGCCGGTGCGGCCGGCTTCGACGCCTTCGAGCGGCTCAACGCTAACCCTCCCACCTCGTCCCTCGCCCCTCGTCCCTCACCCCTTCTTCCGTGCCTTACCACGGATAAACTCCTGGCCGATGCGCGTTGGGGGCGTTTGGTCCGGGAGTTGATGCTGGAGGTTATTGCTGGCGCGCGCGCGCTGGGGTTCGACGTGCCGGATACTTTCGCCGACGAGCGGATCGAGCGCACCCGCACGATGGGTGCTTACCGCGCTTCGACCCTGATTGACTTCGAGCGCCGCCAGCCGCTGGAGTTGCAAAGCCTGTTCCTTGAACCGCTGCGGCAAGCCACCCAGGCGGGCCTGCCAATGCCCCGGCTCGCGGCTTTGTGCGCCGTGCTGATGGATTTGGAGCGAGCTGCCGCTCTGCGCCGCAGAACCGCCGACATTTGACGACTGAGAGCAAGGGCCTATCTTTGCTCGCATGAACATCGCCCTGACACGAAAGGCTCCCGCGCTCTTGCTGATGCTCCTGGCTGCGCTGGGACTGCTGAGTGTCCCTGGCGGTCCACTCTTTGCCGGGGAGTCTTCGCAATCGTCGGCGGGCGTCGTAGCCCCCGAATTGACAGGCGATTCCTGGCTCAACCTGCCCAAAGGCAGCAGGCTGTCGATTGCTATACTGAAAGGCAGAGTGACCATTGTTCATTTCTGGACGTTCGGCTGCATCAACTGCAAACGTAACCTCCCGGCCTATAGTCGCTGGTGGAAACGCTTCGCTGACAAGGGGGTGGTGGTCATTGGCATCCATACCCCCGAAACCGAGGCCGAACGGGACCCAGCAAACGTGGCCAAAAAGGTGAAGGAGTTGGGCATCGGTTACCCTGTGCTCCTCGATGCGGAGCACCAGAACTGGAATCGGTGGCAGCAACGCATTTGGCCCGCCATCTACCTGATCGATAAGCAAGGACGTGTCAGGTATCTCTGGGAAGGGGAGCTCGAATACCAAAATGCTGGAGGGGAGGCGAAGATGACGCGACTTATAGTGGAGCTGCTCAAAGGTCAGTAAGGTGTGCGGATGGGGGGTGACCGGAACGCGGTGCTCCGCGCTCCAGTTCGTGTTCGTGGCTTGCGAGACGATATGGTCTACTCATGCGGATTGTCGCCCAATTCTAACCCGGCGAACTTGCGGCGGGACACGTATTGGTGTGACCATGTACCACAGCGCCGGGCTACTTTAGTAAACTTCTGCATTCAAAGGCTTCGCACAGTCGTCGGTGGCGCAAGGTGCGCACCGTAGGGTGTTGGCTGGTAGCTGGTGTCGCGATCGTTGCTGTGGTCGCTGGATTGCTTTACCTGGTTTACTCGCAGCGGCGGCCCTAAGCCGCGGGAATCAGCCTCCGACGCCAGCCGGGACAGTCGGACCTGGTAGCGTGGGGCAAGCCAGGGACTCGCGGGATGCTCGCTCGTGTTCCGCTCGTGTTCCGCTTGTATTCCGCTTGTATTCCGCTTATACTCCTCTAGTCCTGACATGGTCCTTCGCCCCCTAATCCCGCCGCGATGGCTTCCATAACATTAGTCTGTCCAGCCTTGGCCAGCATTCAAATGGCAGGCGGTCTTGCCATTGGGGTACTCAGCACTACTTGGTGTCCGCTGCTGCCTGCATTTCATCGAGCATTTGGCGGAGGGAGAGGTCCGTCCAGCCGTGACCTTTGCCCATGCCATAAACGATTTTGCCCGCGAAGGGCGGTTCGGCAGTGGTGAGGAATCGGTCGAGGAGGTGGACGGCGTTGTTGAGAAAGTAGGTGTCGGCTTCGCCCGCGGCAATGTGGAGTTTGCCGTGGAGTTTGGGGCCGAGCGTCTTCCAATTGGTTTGCAGTACGAGGCGCAGGTCGTATTTCTTCCATTGCTCTGCGACGTCGTGGTTGATCATGCCGGTTTGGGGATCCCACAAGGGGACGGGCCGTCCGTCGTCGCCACGCGGCCCGAAGACGGCATTCCAGTCGCCCCATTGCCCGCCTGAGAGCGTGTAGCTGTTGCCGCGGCCCAAGAGGTTTTCGATGCCGACTTCGCGGCGCATGAGGAGCTTTACATCGCCTTTGTCGTCCCGGGCGCTGGGGCGTTCATTGCCGTATTTGTTCAAGTAGGCGCAGTCGTCCTGGTAGATGTTGACGAGTTCGAGCGCGCGGAAGTCCACGGGGTCGGGGCAGGAGGACCAGGCGCCGTTGAAGAAGTCGGGGTAAAAGACCTGGAGCGCCAGGCAAGCCCAGCCGCCGGTGGATGTGCCGGCGAGGAAGCGCGCGTGTGGCTGGCCTACGGCGCGGAACGTGGTCTCGATATGAGGTATGAGTTCCTCGACCAGCGCGTCGCCGAACGGGCCGTTATTGGCCGAGTTCACGTAGTAGGGGTCGCCGTTGGGGCCGGCGCCGTCCAGTTGCAGCAGGATCAGGCGCGGGGTGTCGTCGGCCAGCCAGATCTTACGGAATTCGGATCGCTCCTCCATCTGGCGGAGGACGCCCGTGTAGCGGCCATTCAGGCCGGAGATGCGGACCCAGAGCGGATAGCGCCGCGACGGTTCGCGCGCGTAGTCGCGGGGCAGGACGACCCCCGCGCGAAGGAAGATGTGCCGGCCGTAGAACTCGCTCAGGCGTTTGGACTGGATTTTGATGAACTTGATTTGGTCAGTATCCGGGGGCAGTTGTTCCGGAGGAATTTGTTGGGTCAGCTCCAGGTTCCAGGAGCCTCCCTGTGCGGGGTCGAAGTGGATCTGCTGCGGTTTGCTGTAGAGGTTGCCCGGCGCTGCTGTGAAACGCAGGTCGGCGTTGCAGTCGAATAATGCTTGGGCGAAGTAGTCGCCCGTGGGCAGCGCGGAGAGGTTAGTAAGCGGGTAGGCAAAGGCGGTCTGGTCGAGCACGGCGACTGTGCCGGGTGCAAACGCGTTGACGTCGCGCGCCAAGGCTTCGGGCGCGTCGAGGCCGGTGCGGCCGAGCGCGAGGCGTGGTTCGGGATTGTCCCTCGGGGCAAGGATGACGAACAGCCGCCCCTCTTTGGCGGGGGGCAGGCCTTTGTCGATGCTGACCTGGAACTGCCAGGGGGCCGGGTTCGAGGGGGCTGCTGCCAGCGCTACCAGCGGTCCGATGCAGAGCAGGAAACGGAGCAGGGAACTGACCGCGGGCTGAACGGGAGCCATTCCCCTGTCTGCATTCTTCCTGCTTCCTTCTGCATTCACCCTATGGCCTGTCCCGGGACAATCGTAGGACGACCAGGGCGGTGGTGCCCAGCAGCACACCGGCGCAAATCACATAGGGCAGGGGGGGCGAGTAAGCGAGCAGGGCCGTCGCGAAGATGGGCCCGACGATGCGTGCCAGGCTACCGACCCCCTGCGTGACGCCGATCGTGGCGCCCTGCTCGTTGTTGGGCGTGAGGTTCGAGACCATCCCGAACAGCGGCGGGCGCGTGAGGCTGGTGCCGACCGATAACAGCGCGAGTGCCAGCAGCAGCCACACCCAGGGCAGGCCATCCGGCTGAAGCAACACATGCCAGGAAAGTCGAGCGGCGCCCTTGAGGAATGGGATCCAGGCCATGCTGGCGGCGGTGAGGAGGAGACTCAGCGCTATGAGCTTGGGCTCACCCAGTTTCTTGACCAGCCGACCGATGGCCCCGCCTTGCACGAGTGCGCCGACGAGTCCGCAATAGACGAACAGGTAGGCCACGGTGCTGGCCGAGGTGGGATCCTGCTTGAAGTCGAGGTGGAAATTGACGCCGATCAGCAGGGCCAGGGTGCTTTCAAAGCAGCTAAAGCAGAAGGTCGCCAGAAAGAAGACCACGACCAGGAGACCCACTTTGGGCTGGTTCAGCGTGTGCGCCCACTGGTCGAGATGCGGACGCGGGGCGGCCTGCGCGGAATCGGGCCGGTGACTTTCCGTGAGGATGAACCAAGCCAGAACGAAATTCGCCGCGCAGAGCACCGCCGCTATCCAGCCGGGGCCGGTGTCACCCAGGTAGCGCAGGCTCATGCCGCCGATGAATGGCCCGAGGATGAACCCGAGCCCGAACGCCATGCCGATGAGCCCCATCTTTTTCGAGCGTTCGGCCGGCAGCGTGATGTCCGCAATGTAGGCCTGGGCCACGGTGATGTTGCCGCCGCAAATCCCCGCGAAGGTGCGCGACACTACTATTAGCCACAAGGCCGCGGTGTGGTTCTCCAGGGCTGTGCCGCGTGCGAAGAGCACGTAGGAGATGGCGGCACCCGCAGTGCTGATGAGCAGGATCGGGCGGCGGCCATAGCGGTCAGACAACCCGCCCCAGATCGGCGAGAAGACGAACTGCATCGCGGAATACGAGGCAAAGATCAGACCGATGACGACGCCGTGGGCGCCGAAGTGTTCGCTGTAAGACGGGATCAGCGGAACGATAATCCCGAACCCGATCAGGTCAATAAAGACCGTCAGGAAGATGACGAGAACGGAAGGCTTTCTCATGAACAAAAGCCCAACAAAGGCTGCGCGGTAACCGGCTGATCCTCAAGTGACATGGCAAGAGTCTATTGCCAGATTGGCGCGAGTCAAGTGACGGACGGCGCTGGGGGGCGGCATGGCCGTGCCGGAGTCCGCCCGACCGGGGCGCTCTGAAGTCGGTTAGCCCCGTGAAGTCTTTCCTACTTCACTGGGTTGGGATCACCCTACTGCCAAGACCGAGGGATAGACGACACGGAGCAACCCCTCACCCCAGCCCTCTCCCCTTCGGAAGGGGAGAGGGAGAAGCCTCGGCAGCTTTGGGTATAGGGTATGCTGTGGACTCCTCAGTAAAACCGAAATCCGAAAACCGAAGGAGATCCGAAGCTCGAAAACCGAAAAGGTCCAGCCGCCCGCACGCCCTTCGGATTTCCTTCGAATTTCGGGCTTCGGGCCTCGGATTTCATCGTGTGGCGGGCTTGACGAGGTTCGCGATTGCCAAAGGGTTGATTACGTTGTGGGACGAACTGCGGCGATGAGCCTCGGACCTACTCGTACCTCAACGCCTGGATGGGGTCCAGTCGGGCGGCTTTGAATGCCGGAAAGAGACCGGCGAATACACCGACAGCGGCGCTAAAGGCGACGGCAATAATCATAGCGGTCGGGGTGATGACAGGCGCGTTGGCAATGGGGCTGATATGCTCGAGCACACGCACGAAGCCATAAGAGGCGGCTACCCCTAGCGCTGCGCCGAGGAGCGCAATGACGATGCTTTCAATCAGAACCTGGGTGAAGATAGACAAGCCAGTGGCGCCGACGGCCTTGCAAATGCCGATTTCACGGATGCGCTCGTTGATGCTGGCGAGCATGATGTTCATGATGCCGATCCCCCCCACCAGCAGGCTGATGGCCGCGATGACGCCGCCGCTCATGCGGGCATTGCGAATCTGCTGGTTAATGCTCTCCAACTGGCTTTCCTGGGTGCGAAAGCCGAAATCCTCAATGCCACGATGGGTGAGCATGAGGACATTGCGGGCCTGCTGCAAGGCGGGTTCGAGTTCCTCGAGGCTGGCGACCTTGAGGTCGATACTGCTGAGCCGGTTGTCCGGGATGCCGCTGGCATCACCGGCGGCGCGAAAGCGGAGCCAGGCGGTGTTGAGCGGCATGTAGATCGTTTGGTTCTTGCGGTAGAACGCCCAGTTGCCGTGGCGTCCCCAACCGCGCGTGCGCGCGGGACCGGCTGGGGTTCCCGGCGCTTGTTTGCTGGCAGCTTCCCGCTCCTTCCGGTCCCGCTCACTCTCGTAGCGCGCGAACATGCCGACAATGGTGAAGGGTTGCCCGTTGATAGAGATTACCTCGCCCAGGGGGATGATCTCTTTTCCGATCTTCTCGGGCGGGCCAAACAGGTCGTCACGAATGCCGGTGCCGATGACGCATACGGCATTGGCCTGCTCTTCGTCGAGGTCAGTGAAGAATCGGCCATGTGCCAGCGAGTGGAGATTCAATTCGAGCACGGCCGAGGAGACTCCCACGCACTCGGAGGGGTTACTGGACTTCTCACCCCGGGTGAGAATGACATCCGTCACCTCCATCTCGGGGGAAACCAGGCGAAGCAGCGGCGCGCTTTGAACTAAAGCGCGAGCATCCATCAGGGTGCGACCGGGAGCCTGATCCGCCAGATGTTCCTGTTCGGCGGGAACTTCCTGTTGTTCGAGCAGGACTTTGTCGGCGCCGCCCATAGCGATCATGGTCTCCCTCATCCCATTCTCCATCCCCTTGATGATGGCGGCCATGCCCACCAGGCTCGCAACGCCCAGAACGATCCCCAGCATTGTGAGGACTGAGCGGAACTTGTGCGACCAGACTTCTTTCAGGCCGACAATGATGGTGTTCGAAAGGGTCACGGCAGCGTGCGGGCGGGGTGGTGGAGTGGTGCGTGAAACGTGATGCGTGAAACGTGAAACGTGATGCGTGGTGCGTGGTGCGCGAGGTAGCGCTTCAGCACTACATCATGGGAACGCCGGGTGAGGGTACCCGGCCTACAACTCCAATACTCCATCACCCTGTCACTACTCATAACGCAAGGCCTGTATCGGGTTGAGCCGCGCGGCTTTCACTGCCGGGAAGATGCCGGCCAATACGCCCACCAGGGCGCTGAAACTGAAGGCAACCGCCAGCGCGCCGACCGTGATGATCGGCGCATTTTCCGTGGGGGAGAATGAACTGATCAGGTTGACCAGTGCGAAGGAAGTCGCTAGCCCGACCAGGCCGCCCAGGAGGGCGATCACGACTGATTCTACGAGGATTTGAATGAAGATGTCGCTGGTCGAGGCGCCGACGGATTTGCGGATGCCGATTTCGCGCACGCGCTCGGAGATGCTCGCCAACATAATGTTCATGATGCCAATTCCGCCGACCAGCAGGCTGATGCCGGCGATGAGGCTGCCACTGAGCCGGGCGTTGCGAACGAAGGTGTTGATTGCCTCAGCCCATTCCTCCTGGGTGCGAAAGGTGAAATCCTCGATGCCTTTGTGCGTGCTCATGAGGACGTTACGCGCCTGCTGCAAGGCCTCCGGGAGCAGGCTGACATCGCTGATTCTCAAATCCAGAGTGGACAGCCGCGGATCGCCGGTGCCGCCGGTGCCACCCGCAGTTCGCGAGGCTACTGGCATGCCGGAACGGAATTTCATCCAGGCGGTGTTCAGCGGCATATAGACCGTCGCATTCTTGAGGTAGAAGACGAAGTTTCCGCCTCGCCGCCCCCCGCCTCCGTGGCCGCGATCACGGGCTACGCCGCTGCCTGGGGCCGGTGCGGCCTGAGCTTTGGCCAGTTCACGGGTCTTGCGATCCTGCTCGCTTTCGTAATGCTTGAACATGCCGATGATGGTGAAAGGCAGTCCATTGATGTAGAGGATTTCGCCGACCGGGATAATCTCGCGGCCCACTTTCTCGGGCGCTCCCCACAGCTCGTCACGCGTGGCGGTGCCAATGACGCAGACGCTGCGGGCCATTTCATCGTCGAGTTCATTGAACATGCGGCCGTGCGCAATGACGTGCTCGCTCATCTCGAGCGCCACAGGCCAGACGCCACTGCAATACCAGGGTCGGAACGTCTTGCCGCCGGCCGAAAGCGTCGCCTGCAAACGCATCTCCGGCGAGAGCCGGGTTACCAGCGGCGCGTTTTGCTCCAGCGCACGCACGTCGTTGATAGTGATGCCAACCGCCTGGTCGGACAAATGCCGCTGCTCGGTAGGTAGTGCCTGCGGTTCAACCCGCACCTTCTCCAAGCCGCCGATGGCGACCAGCGCCTCCCGGGCGCCCTTCTCCATCCCGGAGATCAGGGCCGACATGGCCACCAGGCTGGAAACGCCGAGAATAATCCCCAGCATCGTCAGCAGCGACCGGAACTTGTGGGCCCAAATCTCACGCAACCCGGCGAGCACCGTGATGCCAAGCTGCGCGAAGGGGTGGCGGGCTAGTTCCGGAGAAGATTTGAAATGCGGCGCAGTCATGGCTGGGCCGAAAGTGAATCAGTGACGGGATGGGCTGGCTGCTGCATACCGGCGAGGGTCAGATCCTCCTTGACCGCAATCTTTCCATCGCGAATCTCGATGCGCCGCGGGGTGACGGCAGCAATTTCAGGGTCGTGGGTGACCAGAACAATGGTGCGGCCCTCCTGGCTGAGCCGGCGGAAGAGCTGGAGGATGGCGTCGCCGGTATGGGAGTCGAGGTTGCCGGTCGGTTCGTCGGCGAAGACGATGCGCGGGTTATTGACCAGGGCTCGGGCGATGGCCGCGCGTTGCTGCTGTCCGCCGGAGAGCTGGCTGGGCCGGTGTTTGGCGCGGTTCGCCAGGTCCACCAACTGCAACGCTGCCAGGGCGCGCTGCCGGCGTTCCTTCGCGGAGACGCCGCTGTAGATCATCGGCAGCTCTACGTTCTGCACCACGTTCAGCTTGGGCAAGAGGTTGAAGAACTGGAACACGAACCCGATCTTCCGGTTGCGAATGGTGGCCAGCTCCCGCGAGGAGGCGCGCTCGATCTTCACGCCGTCGAGTTGAATCGTCCCTTTGCTCGGCGAATCCAGGCAGCCGAGGATGTGCATCAACGTGGACTTTCCGCTGCCGGAAGGGCCAATGATTGAGATGAATTCTCCTTCTTCAATGTCCAGGGTTACGTCGTCCAGGGCGCGGATTTCCTCCTCGCCCAAGCGGTAGATCTTGCTGACGTTGCGGAGTTCGACCAGAGCCATGGGGGAAGTAAAACGTGAAACGTGAAACGTGAATGGGGTCAGCGGGCTTTGTTGCTGGCGGGGCTTGAGACGCCCATTCCGGGTGACCGGCCTTTCGGGGCCCCATCGGATGCGGGACTGCCGCTGCCGGCGGTCGGACCCGCGTTGGTGCGGCTAGCGCTCGTTGGCCCGGCGGCTTTTGCGGCGGGGGCGGCGGGTTCGTCGCCCTTGCGCTGCGTGAGGAGCTGCCGTGCCTTTTTATCGCGCTCTTCCTTAGGCAGCTCCAGCGAGACGGTTTCACCTTGCTTGAGACCCGTTTGGATTTCGGCGCATGTGTAATCGGAGATGCCCACTTTGACGTTGCGCTTTTCGAACGTGTCCCCTTGCTGCACATAGACGAAGCGCTCCATTTGGCCGGTATCCGGGTTCTTTTCGGTGAATACGGCTGCCAATGGCACAGCGGCTACGTTTTCAGCCGAGGCGACAGGGATTTTTACATTGGCGGTCATGCCCGGGCGGATGCGCTCGTCCACGTTCTTGAGCAGGATTCGGGCGGGGTAGCCCTTGATGTTGTTCTTGATGGTCGCCTGTGGGGAGATGCGCTCCACCTGGCCGGTCACGCGTAACCCGGCCACGGCTTCAACCGTCACCTCCACTGTCTCTCCCACCTTGAGACGGGGCACATCCGCCTGGTTCACCTGGGCATTGATGATCATGTTATTGAGATCGGCAATGGTCAGCACCTCGGTGCCGCTGTTAAAGCCGCCGGAGCCGGAGACGGCCTGGCCGTTCGAGACCGGGCGGGTGAGCACGCTGCAATCAAACGGCGCCCGCACCACGGTCTTGGTGAGCTGCTCGTCGGTCAGGTTCATATCCTTCTGCGTGCGCTCCAGCGCGTTCTTGGACAAGTCGTGCGCGGTCTTGGTGTCGTCGTAAACCTCCTGCGAAATGAGCTTCTCGGCCAGCAGTTGCTGCGCCCGCTTGTGGTCGCGCTCGGCCTTCGCCAGGTTCAACTTCGCCTTCTCGATGTCCGTGAGGTTGGAGGCGCGCTGCTGCTGCAGTAGCTTGTCGTCCAGCCGAAAGAGCAGGGCATCCTTTTTCACGCGGTCGCCGACATCTACCGGCAGGAGTTCAACCAGACCGTTGATTTCGGGGCGCACGGACACCTGCTCGGCGGGGGCGATCTCGCCGGCGGCATTGACGGAAAAGTTGATGCTGCGCAACTCAACCGTAGCGGTCGTCGGGCGCTCCGGGACGGCGGAAGCGGCATTGGCTCGCTGCCAGTTCTTCCAACCGTAGTAGCCACCAAGGCCAACCGCGGCAATCGCAATCAGGACAAGAAACTTCTTCATTTCGTTCTAAGGCACTGTAATTAAAGATCGTTTAGCTGACGCGGTCACGCTTAAACTTTCATTAGACAGGAATGAAGCGGGCGCATTTGATCATTTTATTGGCCATGAACTTCTTTTGGGCGGGAGCTTATTCCGCCTACAAGATCATCGGGGACGGTCTCCCGGCCGGCGGCATCGTGACCCTCCGCTTCGGCCTGGCCGGGCTTTTCCTGCTAATGGCTTGGCCATGGTTGCCGGGCCGGGCACCCCGCGGACGCGACCTGCTCAACACTTGCTGGATGGGGGTAGTGCTGGTGGTGGTGGGGCAGCGTTTGCAGGTTTATGGCAACCAACTGGGCACAGCCGGTAACTCCTCCGTGCTCATGGCGGTCGAACCCCTGATTACTTCCTTGGCGGCAGCCGTGTTCCTGCGCGAACATATTGGCTCCCGACGGCTCGCAGGCTTTGCGCTCGGCATGTGTGGCGTGGTCTTGCTAAACGGCGTTTGGCGGAAGGAATTTCAATGGACTGGCCTGGTGCCGAGCCTGATCTTCGTCTCTTCGTTCCTGTGCGAAGCGGCCGGCTCGGTGCTCGGCAAGCCGATTGTGGCGCGCGCCAGCGCGGTGAAGATGCTGGCTGTAGCGCTGCTGACTGGCACGGCGATCAATCTGCTGATTGACGGACGGATGACGCTGAGAGCCGCTACGACATTGACACCCCAAGCCTGGGGCTTGTTGCTCGCGCTCGCCGTCATCTGTACCGCCATCGGCTACACCGTCTGGTTCATCGTCATCCGGGAATGCCCCGTCAATGTGGCCGCGCTGACGATCTTCGCTCAATCTGTCTTCGGGGTGGCCATCGCCGCGCTTTGGGTCGGTGAGAAACTCCATTGGGGGCAGCTCTTCGGCAGCCTCGCCATCGTCGCCGGCCTGGTGCTCGGGCTTTCCCGGCAGATCCAAAAGCCTTCCACGTCCCGGCAGAGCTCACCGGCCTGATTCTGAATTCCTCGACCGGAAGAAAAATAATTTGAACGAGTAGGTGGAATGTTGTATCATATACTTGTAGCGCAGACAAAGATTTCGCTGTTCGTTTAGGGTTAGCATAGTGGTTTTGCTTGTAATGCGGTTCGAACAGCGACCGAATAGTTGGCCGCATTACCCTTCTGAGCGCCTGGGTGAAGGCGTATAAACCTCGTCACCACTAAGAGCCGGATGCAAGTCCGGCTCTTTGTCTGTACGAAATCGACGTTGCCCGATAGCGGAAAGCTGATTACGTTTGGCGTCGATGAAACATCAACTCGACTTCGAGAAGCCGATTGTGGAGCTGCAAAACAAGCTTGCGGAGTTGAAGAAGCATCCGGAGATCCACTCCCTCGACATTAGTGTCGAAGAGGAGGTTAGCTTGATCGAGAAGAAGCTGGAAGAAACCAAGCGCCAGATCTTTGCCAACCTGAGCGCTTGGGACCGGATCAAGATCGCCCGGCATCCGAAGCGGCCGTTCACGCTGGATTACCTCGAACTGGCCTTTACCGGGTTCAGCGAGCTCCACGGCGACCGGCTCTTCGCCGAGGATCGGGCGTTGGTCGGCGGATTCGCCTCCCTCGGCGGACATAAGGTGATGGTGATCGGCACGCAAAAAGGCCGGGACACCAAGGAAAACATCCTGCGGAATTTCGGGTCGGCCCATCCGGAAGGTTACCGCAAGGCGCTGCGGCTGATGAAGTTGGCGGACAAATTCCGCTTGCCGATCATTGTGCTGATCGACACCGCCGGGGCTTATCCGGGCATTGGCGCCGAAGAAAGGCATATCGCGGAGGCCATCGCGGTGAACCTGCGCGAGATGATGTTGTTGGAGGTGCCCATTATTGCCGTGGTCATCGGCGAAGGCGGGTCGGGCGGCGCGCTGGGCCTCGGCGTGGCGAACCGGGTGCTGATCCTGGAAAACTCCTACTATTCCGTGATCAGCCCCGAGGGCTGCGCGGCGATCCTGTGGAAGGACCGTACCGCAGCGTCCACGGCGGCCGAAGCGCTTAAGATCACGGCCGCGCATCTGTTGGAGTTGGGATTGGTGGACGACGTTGTGCCCGAACCACTGGGCGGAGCGCATACAGATCGCGAGGCGGCGGCCCGGATCCTCCAAGCATACCTGCTCAAGCATCTTGAGCAGATCCAGGCTTTGCCCACCGCCGATCGTCTGAAGCAGCGCTACGCTAAGTTTCGTGCTTTCGGGCATTTTAGCGAGAAACAGTCCGCGGCAGTGGAAACTACCGCCGGTTGAGAAACGAGCGAATCTAAGGCTCAGAATCGAGATCAGAATGCTCTATCCCTTCACCTTCCGGCCAATCTTCAAAGAGCGCGTTTGGGGCGGGCGCGAACTGGAGCGCCTTTACCACAAGCCGTTGCCGCCTGGCCTGCCGATTGGGGAGTCGTGGGAAATCACCGACCGGCCGGGTGACGTGAGTGTTATCGAGAATGGAACTCTCGCCGGCAAGGACCTGCGTTGGCTCATGGAGAATCACTCAGCCGATCTCCTGGGTGCGGCCAGACCTGTAGGCCGGGTGCCCTCCCCCGGCGTTCCCATCCAAGGCGAGCGGTTTCCCTTGCTCATTAAAATTCTCGATGCGCAGGACAAGCTCTCGCTTCAAGTCCACCCGCCGCTGGCCAAAGCGGCACAACTCGGCGGCGAACCAAAGACCGAGATGTGGTACGTCGCCGAGGCTGCACCGGGCGCGGAGCTTTTTGTCGGCCTGAAACGCGGTGTCACCCGTGCCGAGTTTGAGCAGAGGATCAAGGCTGGTACTGTGGCCGAGTGTTTTCATCGTGTGAGCGTAGGACGCGGTGACGCCATGTTTCTCCCCAGCGGACGGGTTCACGCGCTCGGCGCGGGCTTGGTTATTTTTGAAGTCCAGCAGAACTCCGATACGACCTATCGGGTGTTCGATTGGAACCGGCTTGGCCTGGACGGCAGACCCCGCGAGCTGCATGTCCCGCAATCCCTGGCCAGCATTGACTTTATCGATTACGAACCTGCGCTGGTTCAGCGGGCTTTTGCCCAACACGGGGAGCACAAGGTGAGGTCGCTCGTGCGCGATCCCCTGTTCACCGCCGAGGTGCAGGAGGCCAATGCGGGCACGCGCCTGCCACTTCGACCGAATAAAATGCAAATCATCGCGCTGCTGGCCGGCAGCGTCGTGGTTGACGACGGCACGGGGATGCTCGCGCTTGCGGCGGGCCAGTTTTGCCTCATTCCTGCCAGCCTGGCACAGGTCACTTTGCGTGTGGATACGACCACCACTTTTCTTCGAGTTGAGCTGTGAAGAAGTTTATCAAGAGCTGGGCAATCAACACGCTGGCCGTCCTGGTGGCCGTTTATATGGTCCCGGGCATCCGCTTCAAGGATGACAGCCTCTGGACGCCGTTCGTGACCTCGCTCGTCCTGGGCATCCTCAATGCCTTCATTCGGCCCATCCTGATGCTTCTGGCGCTGCCGCTGTTGATCTTCACGCTGGGGCTGTTCACGCTCGTGATCAATGCGCTGTTGCTCTACTTTGTGAGTTTCCTGCTGGGCAACCACTTCGCGGTTGATAGCTTTGGCGCCGCCTTCCTGGGGGCGCTGGTCATCAGCATCGTTTCGCTGCTGTTGAATCTGATCACCGGAAGCAGCCGCTCACGCGTTCGCTTCCAACACCGGCGCCGGCCGCCGAACTCGGAGGGGGGCGGTGGTCCGTTCATCGACGTCTGAGGAGCGGGGAGAGCGTTAATCCTAAAAACGGCACTTGGGATTAACCGCAAAGAACACAAAGATCGCAAAGAATGGAACTTGTGATGATTCCGAGCCAAAGAACTGATTCACCTGCCGGGTGAATGGAAGGCTTAGGCAATCCATGCATAACTATCTGTCTTTGTGATCTTTGCGTTCTTTGCGGTTAAATCAACTGCCGAATTTAGG
>CAIWJG010000762.1 GCA_903912925.1 uncultured Verrucomicrobia subdivision 3 bacterium
CCTTCGATGGTCCTGTCGTCCGGCTCGATCGGATTGGAACACTTTAACACTCCTGTGGGTAGCGAAAACTCGATTACGGCAGGATTGGAGCCGATCCGCGAAATCGCCGGGTCATCGGTTGTGACAAAGAGTGAACCTCGACCTGAAAGACGAACTGCCCGCCATGGTGCAACTGTCCGAAGATAATCCTGGAGCCGAATAGGCATTTGACCGAAGATCCCTGCGCACGACTTTCAACGGGAGAAGCACCTTCAGGCAGCTTGGCGGGTATAGCTGTTACGTGCCGCAGTGCCGTCGTAGGAGGTGCCGTTTTTGTGCCGCATTGGCCTCGTAGTTTCAAGTCCGGGGTACAATCTCAAAGCGGGAATGGTGCCGTCAAGTGCCGCCTCGGCTCTTTCTTGATCCTCTCAACCGAGTTGCGCCGCCGGAAGTGCCGCCAAAAAAAGCTCGACCGCCTGCCTCGCTTCGGGCAGCGACACCGGATGCCAAACGTGCTTTGTCGTTTTGTGGGTGGGGTCAAAGAACTCACCGAACACCTTTTTCGCTCAAGCAGCTCTGCTGTCCGGAATGTGGAGCTGCCGAGACTTTAAACTGCCACAGCAAACTCTTCGGGAACGACCCGGACAGTAGCGAGGGAGACCCTATCCAGCGGGGCCAGCGGGTGTGGTGTTGCAACCGGGGCCAGCGCGGCGGCTGTGGGCGGAGCTTCTCCATTTTCCTGGCCGAGGTGCTGCCGCGCCATACGGTGACGGGGCCATGGCTGTGGCGGCTCCTTAACCGATTGCTGGCCGGTGGCTCCATCAAAGCGACGGTTGAGGCGTTGGCCCTGCCCTTTGCGCTGGAGACCCTTTACCATCTGCTGCATCGGTTGCGCCAGCGCTTGACGGGAGTGCGCTCGATGCTTTGCCGGAAGCAGAAGCCTCCCGCCAGCTCGCAGACCGATCCGCTGCTCCAGACGGCGGAGCATTTGCGGAGTCTCTTTCCCAAGAGCCTCTGTCCGGCCGCCGACTTTCAACTTCACTTCCAGCGTCCGCTTTTGGAGTGAGGCCCGGTCCGCAGTTTTCCACGCCCAACCGCCGCCGGCGTTGCCGCCGAACGCTCGAATCTTGCCCGGCCCGGCCCGGGGCCCGCTCAAGCAGGCTTTGGGGCGGCGATGATGGGAGGGGATGGCCATCGGCTCAGGCAACCCGGAACCCAAACGGGTGCTGTTAAACTCCGCGCCCGTGCCGAATTACTGTGCGCGGCCCCTCCGGCCCCAGCTTTGCCAACGGGCGGCAACACGACAGGGCACTCCCCCCGTCTTCCGGCTCCGGCCTAGTCTCCCCGCCATGCACAAAAACAACTCCGCCGCCGGCCCAAATGCCGGGGGCAACCAAAACAAAATACCACTCATGCGAAATCCCACCGTTTATCTGAAGATGCGCGTGCTCGGGGCCGTGGACATGGCCGAGGGCGACAACGAGCGAAAGCGCATTCAAGCGGTCAGCCAAATGACCTTCACCGACGAGGAAGGCCATCCTCGCCAGTTCACCTGGCGCACCATCTCCACCTGGCTGTGCCGCTACCGCAAACACGGCGTTACGGTCATGGAGAACCAACCTCGGTCCGACAAGGGCAAAACCCGCAAGGTCAAACCCGAGGACATTCTGGAAGCCATCCAGGCGGTTCTGCCCAAAGTCCATGGCCGCGCTCCAAAACCTTCGGTCCTCTACCGCCTGTGCATCGAGCAGGGGGTTTTGAACCGTTCCCAGGTGGCTCGCACCACCTTCTACCGCCTGGTCCGCCAGCACGAAATGCTCAAGCCCGACCGCGACTGCGCGGGCAAACACCGCCTGGCCTTCGCCAAAGCCCACGCCAATGAAATGTGGCAGGCCGACACGCTCTACGGCCCTCACGTCCAGATCGCGGGCGTCGCCGTCCAGACCCGTCTCATTGCCTTCCTCGATGACGCCAGCCGGGTCTGCTGTCACGGCCAGTTTTTCCCGGCTGAGAATGTCGATACCCTGATTGAGGCCCTGCGCGCCGCCTTCTACAAACGCGGGGTGCCCGCCTGCCTCTACGTCGATAACGGCTCCATCTACACCTCCAAGGAAATCATCCAAATCTGCGCCCGCGTCGGCTGCTTGCTCGCCCACACGCCCGTACGGGACGGCGCGGCCAAGGGGAAGGTCGAACGATTTTTCCGAACCGTGCGCGACCAGTTCCTCGCGCGGGAACTGGCTCTCTCTTCGCTGGAGGGACTCAACCGCCAGTTCACTCATTGGGTCGAAGAGCAATACAACGCCCAAATCCATTCCGTCCTGGGCATGACGCCCTTGGACCGTTTCGCCCTGGACCGCAACCGAGTCCGTTTTCTTCCACCCAACGAAGCCAACGATGAACTCTTCTTCGTCGAGGAAGAGCGCCACGTGCGTGCCGACAACACCTTCTCCTTTCAGGCCGTCCGCTTTGAAGCCCCACGCCACCTGCCGGACCGGACCATCCAAGTGCGCTTTGAGCGCAAAACGCCCACCCGGCGAGTGGTCGTCTATTACAAAGGCGAGCGCATGGGAGAGGCTCGCCCGTTGGATGCCATCGCCAACGACCGCCCGCCGCGCAACCCAAGCTCGGACCCAGGCGGCACCGCCGGCGCCATTCCAGCCCGCCCCAAAGGTCGCCCGCTGACGCCACCTGCCAGCGCGGCCAGCCTGCCCATCTCCGAACCCGCAACTCCCAACCATCAACTATCCACTAACATATGATCCGCTCTCACTTTGGTCTCCAACGCAATCCCTTCGACACCGAAACGCTCACGCTGCTGGCTCACCAGCAGGAAGTCTTCGACATCCTCCGCGTCCACGCCCAGCAGGGCGGCCTGTGCCTGGTCCTGGGCGAACCGGGCACCGGCAAAAGCATCTTGAAGCAGGCGCTCTTGAACCATGATCCCAAACGCCTGATCACGCCGGTCGTCAACCGCACCCTGCACACTTACCACAATACCCTGCGCATCCTCTGCGAAGCCTTCCAAATCGAGTTCCAGGGCCGCGATCACCACTGTGAACGGTTGCTGGTCCAGGAAGCCTTCCGGGTCCACCGCGCCGGCAAAATGCTCGTGCCGATCATCGACGACGCCCACCTCATGCCCACCGAGTGCCTGCGTAAACTGCGCCTGCTCTGCGAGGACTTCCCCCGCTCCCACAACCTCGTGCTCATCGGCCAGCCCCCGCTCCTTCAATCCCTGGCCTTGTCCATCAATGAGGAAATCCGTTCCCGGGTGACCTATTCGGCGCTGCTCTCCCGCTTGAGCCCCGAGGCTGCTGAACAGTTCATCCTCGACCAGCTCGACCGCACCGGCCTGGGCCACAATACCTTCACCCAGGAAGCGCTGGCTCTCATCGTCCGCTCCGGCGAGGGCCTCTTGCGCCGCACCCGCAATCTCTGCCTGAGTGCCCTCATCGAAACGGTGCGCGACCAGACCCGCATCGTGGACCTCAAACAAGTCAATCGCGTGCTCATCCAACCCCACTGGAGGAAAGACTGTGACCAGCCACTCCCCTAAAACCAGGTGGACGCGCGAGCAGATCCGCGCCGCCCGTGTGGTAGCGCTGGCCCCGCTGCTCCAAAAGCGGGGTCTCCTACTGGTCCAACGCGAGGCCGGCAATTTTAGCTTGCCAGCCTATCCCGGTCTGATCGTCAAAGACTCCTATTGGCGTTGGCCCGAGCGCAATCTGGCCGGCAACACCATCGACTTCTGTGCCCAGGTCCTCGGCCTGTCCTTCCCCGACGCCATGCGCCAAATCACGGGAACCTACACCGGAAAAACACACTGCCCCCAGCGCTGGCGTCGTAGTCGTACGATGCCAGTTCGGCACTCTGAC
>CAIWJG010000763.1 GCA_903912925.1 uncultured Verrucomicrobia subdivision 3 bacterium
CCTCACGCGGCGCTGTCGCTAACCTCTGCAACCAACCGCTAGCCTGATCTCAGCAGTTCAGTTCGGAGAGCACGCCCGCGGAGCCGTAGTCGCCGTGGTTCTTTCCGTCCTGCCAAAGTGTGAACCCCTTGAGGATCGAGCCGCCGATGAACTCTCGCAGGATCGAGTTGTCGGGGATGAGGTCTTCGCCAATGGGCAGGAACCATTGCAGGAAGGCGAGCAGGCGTTTGGCCTCGAGGTATTCGGGCGTGCCAAAGACCACCTGGCGCAACAGCGGCTCGGCCATCAGGCGGATGGCGGACAGTTCATACACCAGGGCCGAGTTGAACATCTCATCGGCGTTCTCCTGGTAGGGGAAGATGTGCTTCTTCTCGCCGCGCCCGACCGCCTCCCAGCGGCTGATGGTCTGTTGGGCGGAGTAACCGCGGTCCCGGGCGTCGCGGATGATGCGCCGGAGCAGGCGGGTGTCGGTGGTGGAGATGCGGTTATGCCGGTCGAGATTCAACTGGGTGAGGCAGGAGACGTAGATGCGGGTGGTTTGGGGGCGAGCAAGGCCAGGCAGCAGGCGCGGGTTCAGGCCGTGGATGCCTTCCAGGATCACGAGCTGGCCTTTCTCCAGTTTCACAATCTCCCCCGGCTCACCGTGGCCCTGTTGGAAATTGAACCTGGGCAACTGCACTTCCTCGCCGGCAATCAATCGCTGCAGGTCGGCCTGCAGTCTGACGGTGTCCAGTGCTTCGAGGCACTCAAAGTCGTAATTCCCTTTCTCGTCCCTGGGGGTGCGCTCACGGTCGGCGAAGTAATTATCGAGCTCGAGGGGGAAGGGCGAAATGCCCTGGGCCAGGAGCTGCACCGTGAGGCGCCTGGAGAAGGTGGTTTTGCCGGAGGACGACGGCCCGGCGACCAGAACGATGCGAGCCTCTCGGGAGCGCTCGATAATGAGGCGGGCGATCTCGGCGATGCGGTGCTCGTGGAGGGCCTCGGAGACCAGGATCACCTCGCTGGCCCGTTTCGCCTGGCTGGCGGTGTTGAGCGCCCCGACGCTTTTGATGCCCAGGCGCACCAGCCAGTTGTTATACTCGCGGAAGGTGGCCAGCAGCTTCTTGGAATCGCCCAGCGGCGGCAGTTCATTCGGCGCGCGGCGGCGCGGGAAGCGGAGGGCGAAACCGCCGCTCATAGGCGCGAGGGCAAACCAGCGCAGATACCCGGTCGAGGGGACCATGTAACCGTGGTGATAGTCGCAGCGGTCGCGAAGCTTGTAGAGGCCCAGGGTGTCCTTGCTGCGGAACTTAAGGAGTTGGACCTTCTCGTCCTGACCCTTCGATTGGAAGTAGCTGATGGCATCTTGCAGCGGCACCACCTGGCGCTCGAACGGCAGGTCGGCCTTGACCAGTTCCTTCATGCGCGCTTCCACCGTTGCCAGCTCTTCCCTGGTAAGCAGCCCGCGATTGATGACCGAGCAGTAGAAGCTACCCGAGGACAACGAGTGGTCAATGGAGATGTCCGCCGCGGGGAAAATATCCGCGAAGGCGGTCTCGAGCAGGAAGGTAATCGAACGGCGGTAGATAACCGAGCCGTCCGAATCGGACATTCGGATGAGCCGGACCCGGGAGTCCAGATCCACCGGGTGGGTAAGCTCGCGGAGTTCGCCGTTGACGACCGCGCCCATGATCGGGTCGTGGGAGTTCCATTCCGGGAGGCACTTCAGGAACGCGGCGATGGGCCGGTTGCGGGGGCCACAGAGGATCCGGCCATCGGGCAGGAGCACCTCCACGGTCGGTCGGGGGACAGTAATCAGGTGAACTTCGTTCTCGGGCTTCATGATTGGCCTGGATTAATTGGGGAGGAGCAGGACACACCTGCCCGCAGAGCTGGTTGGGGTGATCGCAGGCATTGCTGCCGCCCAGCCAGAAAGGCTGCCGCCCCACAAGCAGTAGGCGCTAAAATCACGCTGAAATTGGTAGCGCACATCCCAACCGAGAGCAAGCGGTAAGCCAGGAACGGGGCTTGGTGTGTGCGGCCAAGCCACGCCCGCCGGACACCGACCTTCCGTTACCGGCAGGTCGTGCGCAGCTTAGATTGTTCCAAAACCACCCCACCGGGAATAGGAGTGATGGGAGTAATGGGCTCAGCAGACCCCGAGGCGGACAAGCATGTCCCATGCTGCTAGGAATTGGAACCTGGTCTGGAGGGGATCAGGCTCAGAACTGCTGGCACCGCGGA
>CAIWJG010000764.1 GCA_903912925.1 uncultured Verrucomicrobia subdivision 3 bacterium
CCCGCCGATATCACGCGCGCCCCATGCCGCGCGCCCGGAGAACTTCTTCCGGCCGCCTCGTTAAGCTCCAACCAGGAGAGCCTGGCCGAGTGCATCGCCGAGGCCGCGGCGCTGCTCAATAACGCTAAACATCCGCTCATACTCGCTGGCGTGGAATTGCTCCGCTTCGGGCTGGGGAACGAGACCCTGCGCCTGGTGGAGACCGTCGAGATTCCTTTTGCGACCATGCTCAGCAGCAAAGCCGTGCTCCCGGAGCTTCACCCGCAGTTTGTGGGCATCTACCAGGGCGGCTGGAGCAAGGAGACGGTGCGCCGCCAGGTGGAGGATTCCGACTGTCTGCTTTCGCTCGGGGCCTGGATGACAGACATGGATACGGGTTTGTTTAGTATTCAGCTTGATGCCCGGCGGATGATCAGCGTTGGGAAAGGACAGGTCCGCATCGGTAGCCACTATTACCACGAGATCCAACTGCGAGATTTCATCCGGGAACTGGCCCCGGCGGTTCGACCGCGTTCTTACCCGGCTTCCCACCCCGCTGGGGCCTACCGTGCCAAACAGGCTTTTGTGCCCGCGGCTGACTGCGTGCTGACTGCGCCCCGGCTTTATGAATGCCTGAACTATTATCTCGACGATCAAATGATCCTGCTGGCCGAGCCCGGCGACGCTTTTTGCGCGGCCCCGGAATTCGACATCGAGGAGGCGGAGAACTTCATTGTCCAGGCCTATTATTGCTCCATCGGTTTCTGTACCCCGGCCGCTCTAGGCGTGGCGCTGGCGCGGCCCGGGAAGCGGCCGTTTGTGCTCTCGGGCGACGGCGCCTTCCAAATGACCGCACAGGAGGTCTCCACCCTGATCCGGGAACGCTGCCCCGGGGTGATCGTGATTATCAACAACGATGGGTATCTGATCGAACGGAAGCTGCACAAGGACGGAGCGTATAATGATATCCAGAGATGGCAGTATGCCAAACTGCCGGCAGTGTTTGGCGATGAATCCTTTGTGATCGGCTTGCGGGTCACCACGGAGGAAGAATTGCAGCAGGCCATGCGGACCGCTGTGAGCGCGAAAGATAAGCTCGTATTTATCGAAGCCTGCCTGCCGAATCGCGACTGCTCTGCGGGACTGGACCGCCTGGGGCAGACCTTTAGGGGCAAATGCTGAAAAGCTGAAATTAAACTCGCGTCTGAGTTTTCTGTAAGTTGCTACGGCTGGGCGTGATGCGTGATGCGTGATGCGTCATGCCTGCTGCGATTTCGGATTCCCTTCACGTTTCACGCCTCACGGGTTTCGGATGTCCGCGCCGCCCCGCCGCCGTCGCTCCGGCTGCTCAACCTTCGACCCGACAATAACCGGGGACGAGGCCGTCCCCGCCCCTGCCCTTTGCGCTTCATGAATCGGCCCCGCTCCGGGCTTGACGATCGCGCAGAGGCGGACAAGAATGTCCGCGCTCCAGTCACGCATGGCAAGAGCGTTGGAACAATGCGAGCGGCGCAGACCCGGAACGGAGATTAGCAATGGATATCAAAACAACAGAATTCGCGGATCAGATACTTCAACGGGCCGTACAGGCTGGCGCAGTGTTTGCGCAGCTCGGACAGGCCGAGACGGACCGGATTGTGGAGGCAGTTCACAAGGCAGCGTTCAACCAACGGGTGCGGCTGGCCCGAATGGCTCACGAGGAAACGGGCATGGGGAAATGGCAGGACAAGGTGCTCAAGAATGTGGTGGCCTCCCAATTAGTCTATGATGACATCAAGGACTTGAAGACGGCCGGGGTGGTGAGCGAAGACTTCGCCAGCGGCATTACCGAGATTGCGCAACCCGTTGGCCCGATCCTGGCGGTTATCCCCGTCACCAACCCCACCTCTACGGTCATCTTCAAAGTCCTGATTTCGCTCAAAGCCCGCAACCCGATCATCGTTTGCCCTTCGGGAAAGGCGAAGCGCTGTTGCGCCGAAACGGCCAGGATCTGCTATGAAGCCGCCCTGGCTGCCGGCGCGCCGGAGGACTGCATCCAATGGCTCAACGATACCTCGCGCGAGCAGACGCAGGCGCTGATGAGCCACAAAGGCCTGGCGCTCATTCTAGCCACTGGCGGCACCGGACTGGTCAAGACGGCTTACAGTTCAGGTACCCCGACGCTCGGGGTGGGGGCCGGCAACGTGCCGGTATTCATTGATGTGAGCGCGGACATTCCGTTCGCCGTCAGTCAAGTCTTCATATCCAAGCTCTTCGACTACGGCACCATCTGCGCGAGCGAACAGGCGATCGTGGTGGAAGCCGCCATCGCGGCAGCCGTCCGGAGCGAGTTTGAGCGCCAAGGCGCTTATTTCCTGTCTCCCGATGAAATCGTCAAGCTGGAGGCGGTCGCGTTCGACACGGTGAAAGGCGCCATGAAGCCGGACGTCGTTGGCCAGCCGGCCTCCTTGATCGCCCAGAAGGCGGGAATCGCCGCGCCCGCTGATGTCAAGATCCTGATGGCGCCCCTGGCCGGTGTGGGGGAGAAATACCCACTTTCCTCGGAAATCCTGGCTCCCATCCTGGCATTCTACGTCGAGCCCAGTTTCACCGATGCGGTGAACCGTTGCATTGACCTGAATTTCTACGGCGGCATCGGTCACACCGTGAGCCTCTATGCCAACAACGAGGCGCGGATCACGGAGTTTTCCCTCCTGATGAACGCGGGACGAATCGTCGTGAATACGCCGTCCTCCCAGGGGGGCGTTGGCGGCATGTACAACCGGTTGAGCCCCTCCTTCACGCTGGGCTGCGGCACCGGCGGCAAGAATATCACGACCGATAACGTCACGGCGCGGCATCTGGTCAACATCCAGCGCGTCGCTCGCCGCCGCGATAACCAGCGATTGGCTCGGTTCGATGCCGCATTGTACCTCGACGAATCCCTGGATTCCGAGGCCCTCGAGCAGATCTTCAACCGCAATTATTAGAACCCAACTGAAGTGAAACGTGAAACGTGAAGGGAATCCGAAGCTAATCAAAAGATGAAAATTATTGAATGTGACGGCAAGTTAGTCTGTACGCTGGACGGGCATTTCGACACGCTGCAGAGCCAGAAGTTGGAAGATGAGTTGAAGGCCCACCTGAAGGCGCCGCAGTCGGTGGTGTTCGAGATGCAGGGAGTGACTTACGTCTGTTCGGCATTCCTGCGGGTGTGTATCTCCGTCGCCAAGATCGTCGGGGCCGGACAATTCACGCTCCTCGGCGTGACCCCGCCCATCAAACGCGTCGTCAAAATGGCTGGAATGTCCGAACTGTTCGTTTGCGAGTAGTGACGCGCCCCAGGGCGGTTCTAAGGCTCTCCCGTTCTCAGCGAGCAGCCCCCTGTAGGTCGCGTGCCCCCACGCGGCGATCGGGCTCAAATCCGAAGCTCGAAAACCAAAATCCGAAGGAAATCCGAAATCAGAAATCCGAAGGGCGGGCGGGCGGCTGGCCCATTTCGGTCTTCGGGCTTCGGATTTCCTTCGGTTCTCGGTTTTCGGATTTCGGTTTTAGGCAGATCCCAACCGAAACACCGAAACACCGATTTAGAACGCCCCTGGGTCTATACCTTTTTCAGGATAATCCCCTCGAGCACGTTCACGACATGCTCCAGGCATGACGTGGCCGCATCGAGGCGGTCGTAGATCTGGCTCCATTTCAGGGCCTCGAGAAGGTTTCCCACGCCGTCACCGGCCGATTCATAGATCTCCCCCAACCCGACGAGGATGAACGAGTCCGCCTCTTTCTTGAGTTTTCGCACCCGTTCGCAGTTCGCTGCGCCGTCCCCCGTCCGGATGACGATCTTGAGCAGGGGCGCGATCTCGGTGACTATCTCGGCCAGGCAGGCGGCCTGGGCCGCGGCTCCTTTCTGAACTTCACGGAATCCGTAGAGACCGATGCGGCTGGAGACGGCACCGACCGCCTGGAGGGCACGTTGAAAGGCGCGGTTCAACTCGCGGATATCCTCCCGGTCGAGGGGTTGGATGAAGGTCAGCGAAAGCTCGCGCTCGATTTGCCGAAAAGTCGTGTCTCCCTCCGTCACCAGGGCGCTGATGCGCACGCATTGGTCGGGAACCGTGGTAAAATCCTGGAGAATGCTCGCCAGTTGTTTGACCGCAGCTTCCAGGGTGCCGGCCTGCCTCTGGAACAGCCCGGTGAAGGGGAAGTCGTTGGCGAAGAGGTTCGTGTTCATCCTAAGAACGGCACTTGCGACCAACCGCAAAGAACGCAAAGAGCGCATAGAAAGGAACTTGCGATAGTTCCGAACCAAAGGACTGATTCACCTGCCGGGTGAATTGAAGGCTTAGGCAATCCATGCATAACTATTCGTGCCAATTCGTGCAATCCGTGTCTATCTTTCTTCAGCAATTCTCATTATGGCCATGTCACCCCGCGCCGGGTGAGGGCACCCGACCTACATCCCCCACAAAACCGCCCGCTTGTAGGCCGGG
>CAIWJG010000765.1 GCA_903912925.1 uncultured Verrucomicrobia subdivision 3 bacterium
GCCTTCCACGTGCAGCAAACGGTCGAGAAATACCTCAAGGCCCGGCTGGAGGAGGCCGGACACAGCGTTCCGAAGACTCACGACCTGCTGCACCTGCTGAACCTCGTCACGACCGTCGAACCCCTTTGGTCAGCCTATCAATCGGCGTTCAGCCTGCTCGTCAGTTACGCGGTGCAAACCCGCTACCCGGGAAGCTCCGTTATTAAAGCGGATGCCAGGCATGCGATGCAGCTCTGTCGGCAGTTCCGCAAGGAGGCGCGCCAGAGCCTGGGCCTTCGTTGACGCGCTCCTATTGCGTTTGGACGGCCTGCCGACTCGGAAGTCGGCGACACGGCAGACTTGGAAGTCTGCGCTACGTACCCTTGCGATCCAGCACCGTTCTACTGCGCCGGCTTGGCTTGGCTTTGAGCGAGGGCGGTTTCGATTGCTGCTTTGAACTCAGCCTTCCCGATGCAGCTTACGTGATTGGCGTTGTTGATGATGTGTAGCGGCCAGTCCGGCCGGACCCGCCGCAGAGGCTCGACATACATCCAACGACAAGGATCGCGGTCACCCACAATGATGGTCACGGGCACCCGCACCGCTTTGACCTCTGCCTCCGTCACCCCGAGTTTGGCGATGCCTCCCAGGCAAGCCGCCGGGAAATTCGGGGCCCCAAATTGCTTGAAGGTTTCCCAGAATTGCTGAAAGGGGCTGTTGGCCTTCATCCACCCCATCCCGCCCAGGACCGCCGAGCTGACCCGTTCCGGATGCTGCGTCATGATCTTCATGGCGATCATGCCGCCCAGCGAATAGCCGACCAGGTGCGCCTTGGGTAGCTGCAAGTGGTCCATCAGCCGCACCACGTCCTCAGCCATCTGGACGCCGTATTGGTCCTCGCCCTCCGGCTTGCCCGACTCGCCGTGGGCACGCAGATCGAGTGCGATCACCTGGTAATACTTCGCCAACTCGGGCATGATGCGGGGTCCCTGCCAGTTCCCGTTAGCGGTGGCATAAAGCCCGTGGATGAGGATCACTGGATCACCACAGCCGTTGACCACGTAATGGATCTTCACCCCGTTGGAGGTGAAGTCATCGGCATGGAGCATCGTCACGCCGACGAACGCGAGTGGAACCCAACCCAGGAGGCCTAGCCATGTGCTCATATCGTACATTAACGCATTCGGCGGTGTTGAGGTTACCTGCAAGAGTCCGCCGTTATCCAGCCCAGCCGTTCCTGCTGGCTAAGATTGGAAGCTGAGGGCAGACTTCGAGTCCTGCCGAGAAAGGGCAGGAGTATGCTGTTAAATTCCGACCAACGACCTGCCCGCGTTCTGCGGGATAAGAAGCTTGCCTGGAATCCACAGGTGACCGTGCAGCGCGTCGACACTTGAAAGACCTATGGCTCGACGATACATGGCAGCCCTGATGACGCTGGCGGTGCTGGGTGCGACCGACCTGTTTGGTGCGCTCCCGGCGATTGATACTTCGGGCTTTAGAGACAGCCGGAATCATTGGCGGGGTATTCGCGATAGCAGCCGCTTTATTCAGGTGATGCCCGATCAGCCCGAGTATCGCCCGGACCAGGTGCGGGAAATCGTGACGAACATCCTCTGGTTTCAGCGCGAGAACGGAGGCTGGCCGAAGGACTACGACATGCTGGCGGTCCTGACTCCAGAACAAAAGGCGGCGGTGCTGGCGACCCGGAGCCGGACCGACACTTCGTTCGACAACGGCAATCTTCATTCGCAGGTCGGCTACCTGGCGCGTGCCTTTGCGGCGGCGAATGAACCGGAGTGGCGCGACGCTTGTCTCCGCGGATTCGATTTCATCCTGGCTGCGCAATATCCCAACGGAGGCTTTCCTCAGCAGTATCCTAAGGCGAAGGGTTTTCACGCTTACATCACCTTCAATGACTATGTCATGATAGGCTGCCTGAATGTCTTGCAGGACGCCGCTGAGGGGGCGCCGCATTTTGCGTGGCTGGATACGGCGCGGCGTGAGCGGGCGCGCGATGCAGTCCGGCGCGGGGTGGATTGCATCCTCAAGTGCCAGATTTCCGTCAATGGCACTTTGACTGGCTGGTGCCAGCAGCATGATGAGAAGACCTTCGAGCCCCGGCCGGCGCGCACCTTTGAGCTTGCCTCCATCTGCCCGCAGGACACGACTTACATTCTGCGCCTCATGATGCGGGTGAAGGAGCCCAGCGAGCAAGTGGTTCGCTCAGTGGACGCTGCCGTTGCGTGGCTGAAACAGGTTCAGCTTTCCGGCGTCCGGGTAGCGCGCGTCAAAGCCCCGTCCGCTGCCTTCGAGCGGCATGACGCGGATTTTGACGTCGTCGTGGAGAGTGACGCGCAAGCGAAGCCGCTCTGGGCGCGGCATTACGAGATCGGCACGAACCGGCCGATTTTTGCAGGGCGAGACGGAGTCAAACGCTACGCGCTGGCGGACGTCGAGCGTGAGCGGCGCACAGGGACGGCGTGGTACGGCGGCTGGCCCAAGGTTCTGCTGGATCGCGAGTATCCCCAGTGGCGGGCTCGGATCAAGCCAGCCGAGGCTCGCCTGCCAGCCCAATAAATACCGGGGCTGGCGAAACGGAGAGGCCGCTCAAGGGGCCACTTTCGACTTGCTGCCGATGCAATACAGTCGGTGATTGCTCCGGATGAGCAGGCGGTCGCCGGCGAGGGCGGGCGTGGCGAGGCACATATCATCTTCGGCCAGCTTGTTGGTGTGCTGGAAATCAAACTTGTCGCCCGCCCCGACCACGAACGTCACGCCATCTTCGTTCAGGCAAAAGATGCGACCACCACACGCCCACGGTGACGCGGTGAAATGCTTTCCTTCCGGCAACCTCTGCTTCTCATACAGGACTTCGCCCGTCTTCGCGTTGTAGGCGCTTAACATGCCGAGATCCGACAGCACATAAAGCCGCCCGTCATAGACGAGGGTGGTGGGGTTGTAGGGAGCCGACGTTGGCTTGAACCAGCCGATGCTGGCGTTGTTAGTCTGCCCCGGCAAGAGCGAAATATCCCCGCTGCCGCCTGGGCGGATAGCGTACATGGGCCGCGATTTATCAAGAATGTAGCCCGACGAGATATACACCAGGCCCCCATCCGCATAGGGGCTGGCGATGGTAATGCTGGACATGCCCTTGAACCACCACAGCAGCTTGCCATCCAGATCGTAGCCGCGGACTTTGCCGCTGCCGGCGGTGACGATCTCGCGGCGCTGGTCATTCTCCCACACGCAAGGCGTGGACCAGTTGCTCCCCTCGTCACGGTCCACGCGCCACACTTCTTTGCCGGTGAGCTTGTCCAGCGCCATCAGGTAGGACTTCTCGGCGTTGTCGTTGACCACGTATATCCGGTCCCCGTAGAGCGTGGGCGAGGCCGCCGTGCCCCAACTGTTGGCCATCCGGTGCGGCTCGATCGGCTTGGACCAAACTTCCTTGCCTTCGAAATCCAGGCAGAAGATCCCCACGTTGCCAAAGTAAGCATAGACGCGCTCGCCATCGGTAACGGGCGTTTCCGAGGCATAGCTGTTCTTCGTGTGAATCGGGCCGCCCGGCTCTCCGCGATGGACGACGTGCTCCCACCGCACTTTGCCTGAGGCTAAATCGAGGCAAAGCACCTTCCATTCGTGCTCCGGACGAGGCGCGGTCGGACGCTCGCCCCCAAGATACAACCCTTTCTTCGACGGTTCCGTAGGGCTGCCAGTTACCGCCGTCGTCACGAACACTCGGTCACCCCAGACAATCGGACAAGACCAGCCGCGACCGGGAATCTCCGCCATCCAGGCGACATTCTCGGAGACGGACCATTGATCAGGCACGCTGGTGTTGGTGGTTATGCCTCGGGCTCCGACGCCGCGGAACTGCGGCCAGTTGGCGTCCCGCGCAAGCAGGTTGGTTGAGGACAAGCCGCCGCTGAGCGTCGCGGCTGCCACGAACATCACCACCTTTGGGCTCAGCTTAGAAACTGACATGCAATCAAGAATAGACATCAACGCTATGATACGCGACCGATGCCGCGCGGCAAGCCCGCAACGCCGCTCTCCGGGTCACAGCAGGGCGGCATCAAGCTCTGACTAATGAGCATTGCTGCTCACGTCGCCGGCTGCATGTAATTCAGCCGACCGCTGCCGCTCAACCCAGCCACTGCGGATGATGTGCCGTCCCGTCGTAGCCCGTGGTGGTCTTGAACGGCTCGAACTTCCCGGCTGCCGCCGCATCCGCCGTCCGGGCCAGCAACGCTGAAACCGCTTCCTGGCTCAGCGGCTTGAACGTGCGCGCTGCCTCGACCGCC
Source organism: uncultured Verrucomicrobia subdivision 3 bacterium (assembly GCA_903912925.1). Lineage (GTDB taxonomy): Bacteria > Verrucomicrobiota > Verrucomicrobiia > Limisphaerales > UBA8199 > PALSA-1440. The sequence goes on from CAIWJG010000765.1 coordinate 4,284, forward strand.
TGGTCCAGAAGTTCCATCCGCTCAATGCCGGTGATGACCGTCGAGGTCGGCAGATTCATGGCGTAGTGCAGGCATTCGATCGCCTGCGCCGTCTTGCTTTGCAGAATCAACCCGCTGCCCAGGGATTTCATCCCCAGCACGCCGATCTCCTCCTTGACCAGCACGGGCAGCACTTGGCGCTCGAAGCTGCGAAAATGCGCGTCCATCACGCTCAGCGGCATCTGCACGGCATCGAAATGGAACTCATGCGCGCGGGCGACCTCCAACATCCGCAGATGGATCTGCGGGTCTTTGTGCCCGGTGAACCCGATGAAGCGGAGCTTGCCCGCCTTCTTCGCTTCCAGCGCCGCCTCCATCCCGCCGCCCTCCGCGAAGATGCGGTCTGGGTCCCCCATGCGGATGACCTCATGAAACTGCATCAGATCAACGCGATCCGTCTGCAGCCGCTGGAGCGATTCTTCGATCTGTTTGGCCGCGGAGGTCTTGGTCTGCCCGTCAATCTTCGTCATGAGAAACGCCTTTTGCCGGTAGCCGTCGCGCAGCGCCTTGCCCATGCGCACCTCGCTGTTGCCTTCATGGTAATCCCAGCAGTTGTCCATGAACGTAATGCCCCGGTCAATCGCGCTGCGGATGAGCCGGATGCCATCCGACTCGTCCTTGGGTATTCCGATATGATAGCCGCCCAGGCCAATGGCGGAGACCTTCACTCCCGTGCGCCCCAGTTGGCGAAGCGGCATTCCGCCCTCGGATTCCACGGCCCATCCCGGGAGCGTCCCGGACAGCACCCCTGTGGCCACAGCCGCCTTGAGGAATTCCCGCCGGCTCACGCCAGGAATGGTTCGGCCTCTCACCGTATCGAACTTCGTATCATTGGCTGTCGAATGCATAAGCAAAACCTTTCTCTGGTGATACGATGCCCCAAGCAGCCAGGACTTGCAAATCAGGAACTCCCCATCGAAGCACGGAGGGCTGATCGGGCCGGTGCATACCAAACCCGAAATCCGAAGACCGAAGGCCGAAAGAAACCCGAAATCTGAGGCCCGAATCCAGAGACGCCGCGCCGGAGCCGGAGCCTTCGGATTTCGGCCTTCTTTCGATCTTCGGGTTTCGGGTTTCGGATTTCAGGCCCGCCGCCTTCCCGAAATCCCGCTTGATTTGCGAGTGCGCGCCCTTACTTTCCACGGATGACGGTTACAGACACACCCAACCAGGATTCGACCTTAACTCGGAATGCTCCAGCAGCAACCCATTCCGCGGGAGGTAGCCTGCCTCCACACCCGGATCAGTTCCCGCGCCGCCATATTGGGCCGAGCGCGGAACAGACCCGTGACATGCTGACCTTGCTGGGCTATCCGAGCCTTGAGGCGATGATTGAGCAAGCAGTGCCGGCGCAGATCCGGTTGCGGCGTCCGCTCCAGCTCCCCGCCGCCCGCAGCGAATACGAAGTGCTGGCCGCCCTCAAGGAAATCGCCTCGCAGAACCAGGTCTTCCGCTCCTATATCGGCATGGGCTACCAGGACTGCATCACGCCGCCCGTGATCCTGCGCAACATTCTGGAGAATCCCGGCTGGTACACCCCCTACACCCCTTACCAGGCCGAAATCGCCCAGGGCCGGCTCGAAGCGCTGCTGAACTTCCAGACGATGGTGATGGATCTGACCGGGCTCGATGTCGCCAACGCCTCGCTGCTCGATGAAGGCACCGCCGCCGCGGAAGCGATGCACCTCTGCCAGTCACTCAAACCGGGCAGGAACACTTTCTTCGTCTCGGCGGACTGCCACCCGCAAACGATTGATGTGGTGAAGACCCGGGCCGGGGTCCTGGGCATCGAGGTCGTGGTCGGCGACCACCAAAGCTTTCAATTCAGCGACCAGGTCTTCGGCGCACTGGTCCAGTATCCGAACACCTTCGGGGAAATCTTCGACTACTCCGGCTTTGTCGAGCAGGCACACGCGGCAGGCGCGCTGGTAGCGGTGGCGGCAGACCTGTTGAGCCTCACCGTGCTTCGGCCACCCGGGGAATTCGGCGCGGACATCGCCCTCGGCAGCGCGCAGCGTTTTGGCGTGCCGCTCGGCTACGGCGGCCCGCACGCGGCGTACCTGGCGACACGGGAAGCCTTGAAACGCCATATCCCCGGCCGCATCGTAGGCGTTTCCAAGGACTCACGCGGCCGCCCTGCCCTGCGACTCGCGCTCCAGACCCGGGAACAGCACATCCGCCGCGAGAAGGCCACCAGTAATATCTGCACCGCGCAAGCGCTGCTGGCCAACGTGGCGTCCATGTTCGCCTGCTATCACGGCCCCCGTGGCCTGCAACAGATCGCACGGCGCATTCACCTCCTGACAGACGTTCTGGCCCGGGGACTCCGGCGGTTGGGATACCAGGTTGGGCCCAAGACCTTCTTCGACACGATCCGCGTCGCCCTCGGTGACCGGCCCCTGGAAGAGCTGCTAAAGTCCGCCGAAGCGCAGCGGATGAACTTCCGCCCCATCAACGAGCATGAAGTTGGCATCGCACTCGACGAGACCACGACCGAGAAGGACCTGGCGGATATTCTCCGAGTGTTCGGCGGCAACCGCGCGCCTGACTTCACTCTGGCGGAGATCGCGGCCGAAGCCGACGCGGCCTACCCGCCCCCCTTTGCGCGCACCAGTGCGTTCCTGACGCACCCGGTCTTCAACCGTTACCACTCCGAGACGGAGATGCTGCGCTACCTCAAGCGCCTGGAATCGCGCGACCTCTCGCTGACGACTTCCATGATTCCGCTCGGCTCCTGCACGATGAAGCTGAACGCGGCCGCTGAGATGTTCCCGATCACCTGGCCGGAGCTGAGCCGCTTGCATCCGTTCGCGCCGCTGCGCCAGACTCGAGGCTGGCAGATCCTGTTCCAGCAATTGGAGGAATGGCTTGCTGAGATCACCGGCTTCGCCGGCATCTCGCTCCAGCCCAATGCTGGCTCGCAGGGCGAATATGCCGGCCTGCTCGTCATCCGCGCCTGGCACCTCAACCGCCGCGAAGGACACCGCAATATCTGCCTCATCCCCACCTCCGCCCACGGCACAAACCCCGCCAGCGCCGTCATGGCCGGCCTGAAAGTCGTGGCCGTCGCTTGCGACAAGGACGGCAACATCGACGTCGCTGACCTGCGCGCCAAGGCCGAGACCCACAAGGCTAATCTGGCGGCGTTGATGGTGACGTATCCCTCCACGCACGGCGTGTTCGAAGAGTCGATTCGCGAGCTTTGCGAGATCATCCACGCCAACGGCGGCCAGGTGTATATGGACGGCGCGAACTTGAACGCGCAAGTCGGTCTGTGCCGGCCCGGGGACATCGGCGCCGATGTCTGCCACATGAATCTGCATAAGACGTTTTGCATCCCGCACGGTGGCGGCGGCCCTGGCGTCGGCCCCATCGGCGTAGCGGAACACCTGGTGGACTTTCTACCCGGCCATGCGGTCGTGAACCTGGACGGGGAGAACCCGGTGGGTGCCGTTGCTGCGGCCCCGTGGGGCAGCGCCAGCATCCTCCCGATCCCCTGGGTCTATATCTCAGCGATGGGCGGCCCCGGACTGACCGAGGCGTCCCAGTATGCCATTCTCAACACGAACTACATCGCCAAGCGGCTGGAGGCTTACTACCCCGTGCTCTACCGCGGCCACGGCAACCTCGTGGCCCACGAGTGCATCCTTGACCTGCGCCAGTTCCGAGACGTCACCGTCGAGGACGTGGCCAAGCGTCTCATGGACTACGGCTTCCACGCCCCGACCATCTCCTGGCCCGTGCCCGGCACCATGATGGTCGAACCCACGGAAAGCGAATCCAAGGAAGAGCTCGACCGTTTCTGCGAAGCGCTGATCAGCATCCACGCCGAGATCAAAGCCATCGAATCCGGCCAGGCCGACAAGCAGAATAATGTCCTGAAGAACGCCCCGCACACCGCCGACATGCTGGCCGCCGAGCCCTGGAACCACCCCTACCCACGCCAGCAGGCCTGTTTCCCGGCCAAATGGTTGCACGACCACAAGTTCTGGCCCGCCGTCGGCCGCATCGACAACGTATTCGGCGACCGCAACCTGGTGTGCTCGTGCGCCGGGATGGAAGCTTACGCAGGCGGGGGAATGAAGGGGGAATGAAGGGGGAATGCAGAAGGAAGAATGAAGGTAACTGTTCAGGTCCGAACGTGGGGCAGACCTCCGGTCTGCCGGTTAACCGGGCCTCTGGCCCGGTGTTCCGGCGACCCGATGGGCACGGAGTCAGAGACTCCGTAAA
>CAIWJG010000766.1 GCA_903912925.1 uncultured Verrucomicrobia subdivision 3 bacterium
CCGGCGTCCCCATCTCCTCCGTAATGAGAATTGCTGGTAAGTCTCCGCAAATGTTTGCGGTTTAGTCAATTAACTGCATATTCCGGGGAAACTTGGGGCCACGAGAAGGCCAAGCTGGAGATGGAAGGCACCCTGTGGTTGCTCACGAAAAATTTGTTTGGTATGGTGTTGACAATAGACCGCATGCCATGTAAATACCATGTATATACATTGTATGGGCATTACAACTACAACTGACGTGCTATGGAGTTTGATTGGAATAACCCGCCTTTCAATCTGGATAGTTCTTTGACCTTGCAGGAAATCGAGGAATCGTTTGAAGACCCATTCGCTATTCGACTCTTGCCAGATTCGCCTCGGTTTTCGGTGCAGGCCCGGTTTTTCAACCTCGGCAAGTCCGTCGGCGAGATCGGTATCTTTAGCGTCTATCGGACGAACGGCAAACAGGTTCGCGTGCTCTACGCTCGCCCCTTTGAGCCGGAAGAGCAGTTCTTCTATCAGCGGAAACTGGATCAGATGCTGGCACGGTGAAGAGGTTATATGAGTTACATCGTTGTATGGTTACAAGGTTGCAAGGTTGCAAGGTTACAAGGTTGCAAGGTTACAGGGTTCATGGGGACGAGCTTGACAGTGTGCTGATGTAGCGATGTAACGATTTAACTCAGGTAACGAACAAAATGCGCGCTATTGCCAAATGGGAAGAAGTGCCGATCTTCGACAGCGAAGAGGCCGAGGCCGAGTTTTGGGCCGAGAACAAGCCCGACTTGCGTCTCATGGAAACCGCGGTCTCCGGCAACCCCGAAGGCTCCGAATCGGTCGCCATCTCGCTGCGGATTGACCCGCGGATGCTGGCCCGCATCAAGCGCCTGGCCCGCTCCCGCTACCTCAACTATCAGAGCATGATCAAACAATGGCTCAGTGAACGCCTGGAACGAGAACTGCATTAACCATGAAAACAGCAGAAGTCAGAAGACAGAGGTCAGAGGTCAGAGGTCAGAGGTCAGTGTCGGACGGTAACGCGTCGGGGTTCTCCGCCGCTCGCTCTGTTCGGCGCGCGCCCGCGGCATTCACCCTGATCGAGCTCCTGGTAGTGATTGGCATCATCGTCCTGCTGGCGGGCATGAGCTTTCCCGCCATGAAGGGCGTCAAGGCAGCCCAGGCCCGGACCCGCGCCCGGGCCGAGCTTACCCAAATCGAGACGGCCATCGAAAATTACAAGACCAAGCTCGGGTTCTACCCGCCGGATAACGCGGCCTCCGATTGGACCGCCAATCAGCTCTACTACGAGTTGTTGGGAACAAGGTTAACCACGAATGGGGTGTATCAGACGCTGGATGGCAGCGCCTCGACTACTACCTCGATCATGAATTGCGCAAAGGGCGGTGCCGGCGACGACGCGCCCAACGCGGTGAAGTTCCTGGTCGGCCTTAAAGAGGGTCAATTCCTGGCGGTTAGCAGCACCCGCACCGTGCTTGGAGTTTCGATGCAGGGAGCGCACCCTCTCACTGGGGCGAACAATGCGGAGATTGTGCCGTATGGCTACAACTCCTCCAGCCCGGCGCAAAATCCCAAGTCATTCGACCTCTGGGTGGACATCATCGCGGGCGGCAAGACCAACCGCATCAGCAACTGGAGCAGCAGGCCAATTATTGTCTCGACGACTGCCTACCCCCAATAACCACGTTTATGAAAAACCATACTGATACCTGCCCTCGCAGATACGGACCGCGCACCTCCGCGGCTTTCACCCTGATTGAATTGCTTGTCGTGATCGCCATCATCGCCATTCTGGCCGGGCTGCTTTTGCCGGCGATCCTCCGGGCCAAAGTGCAGGCCCAAAAGCGCAAGGCCCAACTGGAGGTCGGCCAGATCGCCCAGGCCATTCATGCCTACGAGTCCGAACTCAGCAAATTCCCTGTTTCCAGCATCGGGGCGGCCAACGCGACAAGCGCGGCTTCCGTCAGGGGTGAGGATTTCACTTATGGCGGCAGTTTCCAGCGGCCCAACGGTTTTGCGATGCCCGTTGTAGTGCCTGGCTTGAACTATGTGACCAATAACTCGGAGGTGATGGCGGTGCTGCTCGACGCGGAGAACTGGCCGAATGGGGTCGCGACCATCAACCAAGGCCATGTCAAGAACCCGCAGCGGACCAAGTACCTCAACGCAGCCATGGCCACCGACACCAACTCCCCGGGCGTCGGCCCGGACGGAGTTTACCGTGACCCCTGGGGCAATCCCTACGTCATCACCATTGACCTCAACTACGACGAAAAGGCACGGGATGCCTTTTATCGTCTCCCAGCCGTTTCACAGGATCCAGATGATGCCACCGGCAACCGGGGCTTGAACGGCCTGATTAAGAAGAAGGACAGCAATGGCAATCCCGTTCTTATCAACTTCCAGCAAGTATTCGAAGCCAACTCGCCGGTCATGGTCTGGTCAGCCGGGCCGGACAAGCAGATTGACCCCAGTAGCCTGGCCAACGCCGGTGCCAACAAGGACAACATCCTGAGCTGGAAACAATGATTGTGCGAACCGACCATTCCCGGCCGCCGCTTCAGACTGCCCGTGTTCCGGTCAGTGATCAGTATTCAGTGACCAGTGATCAGTGGCCAGTGATCAGTAATCAGTGGTCAGTGATCAGTGGTCGGGCAGCGGCCTCGCGTCTTGCCGACAATGGACCACGCTCCACGCTCCACGCTCCACGCTCCACGCCCCTCGCGCTCCGCGCGCTCCGCGGCTACACCCTGCTCGAGCTGCTGACCGTGATCACCATCATGGGGCTCATGGCCGCTCTCGTCGCGCCCACCCTCAGGGCCCTGAAGCCCAACGCCAAGGTGGCCGCCACGCGGGAGTTGCTCGACGCGGTCGGCCGCGCCCGCCAGCTTGCCATCAGCCAGCGCACCACCGTCTATATGGTCTTCGTCTCCCCCAACTTTTGGACGGACAACGCGGCTGCTGCGTGGACTACCAACGATTGGAAGGCGGTAACGAACTTGTGCGACAAGCAACTCACCGGCTACGCCTTTGTCGCTTTGCGCAGCATCGGCGATCAGCCGGGGGTCTTCAATCCGACCTACCTGTCTTCGTGGCGGACCTTGCCGCAGGGCGCCTATATTCCTCTGGGCAAATTCTGGCCGCGGTCTCGGGTCACGCTGACGAACACGGCCCTTGGCACGCTGACGATTCCCCACTTTAGCATGACCAACACGATCCCGTTCCCCTCGGAAACCAACCGGCCGCCGCCTTACGCGCGCGTCGCCTACATCGCTTTCAACGGTATGGGGCAGCTTGTCTCCGGGCAGCCCGGCCAGCCGGAATTAATTCCCGTGTCTGAGGGGACCGTCAGCGTCGCGCGCGACTTCAATACCAAGGTGGCCCTGGTGGGGCCATCGGCGACCGTCAAGGAGCTGCCGCCCGGCAATACTATGCAGAACTACAGTCTGGTTTACATTGACCGGCTCACCGGTCGCGCTCATGTCGAGCGCAGAAAGGTACAATGAAGAGGGAATGCAGAAGGCAGAATGTAGAAGGCAGAAGGCAGCTCCAGGCATCGCGTTTCACGTTTCACGTTTCACGCCCCTCCTGCCGCGCTTTCACGATGATTGAGATCGCCATCAGCCTGGCGGTCATTGGCTTTGCCCTCGTTGCCATTCTCGGCGTTCTGCCCCTGGGCATGAGCGTGCAGAAAGAGAATCGCGAGGAGACCATCATCAACCAGGACGCCACCGTCTTCATGAACGCCATCCGCAGCGGCGCTCGGGGCATGGATGATCTTACCAACTACGTTATGGCGATCAGAATTGATGCAACCCAATATGTCAATAACACCCCTAGCAACCTTGTTCCTGTTTCCTCCTGGTATTCGAATTCCTCGGTCGCACCCCAGTACCTTCTGGACAGCGGCTCTCGCATCGTCGGCCTGTTAAGCACCCCCAAATACCTGATCACTTCGGACAACGACTTTGTCAGCAATAGTGTGGTTGCTTATGTCCGCTCCCTGAGCGGCGCCGCTAGTGACAAGTTTCCGCAGACCAATGCCGCCCTGCAAGACCTGGCCTTCAGTTATCGCATGATTTCTGAAGTGGTTCCTTATTGGACCAACTACTACAATCCGAGCTGGTTCAATACTAATGGTCTCAGCGCGGCCGAAGTCGTGGCTCGCTCGAACCTTTGGGTGGTGACCAGGAATCTCCAGACCAATCTGCATGATCTGCGGCTTACGTTCCGCTGGCCGCTCGCGAAAGGTACCAATGCCCTGGGGCGCCAGGTCTTCCGGACCCTCGCCGGTGGTGTGCTGACCAATGATCCGCCCGGCCAGCCCCTTTTCTTCTTTCAACCTCAAACCTACGTGAAAGCGCCGTGAAGATACTGTTGCCCATGGCCACTTGCCGATTTCCGATCGGGACCCCGCCGGCGCCCGCAGCAAAGCTAGTCCTTGTGCCGCGCCCCCCACGTTCCACCTTGCACGTTTCACGTTTCACGTTTCACGTTTCATGTTTCGCGCCCCGCGCCTTCACGCTCGTCGAAATCCTCGTCTCCATCTCCCTCCTCTCCTTTATTGTGATCGGGTTGTTCGCCATGTTCAACCAGACGCAGCGCGCCTTCCGTCTCGGCATGACCCAGTCGGACATCCTGGAGGCCGGGCGCGCCGTCACCGAGATGATCCCGCGCGAGCTGGAGCAAACCGCGCCTTCCCATCGCAATGCTGTCAATTTCTCCGTGGCGATGATTCCCAATTCCGCTCCCCTGTCCCCCCTGACCCAATCGCTTCCCGGGACAACGCTCATGCGGACGAACCTGCTCCAGGATTGTTTCTTTCTGTTGCGCCAGAATCAGACCTGGGTCGGGATTGGCTACTGTGTCCGAACCAATGACCCAACCACCGGACGTCTTTGGCTGCCCGAAGCCTCTCCCGGCAAGTTGGGGGCCGGCACCCTTTACCGTTTCTCTACCTCCACCAACAACCTCAGGGCCGACGGCCTCCCATCGGACCCGAGTCAACTGTATGTTGACTTCCGCAATGCCTGCGTGCCCGGTTCAGCGGCTATTTCCAACCGAATCTGCGAGGGCGTGGTCCATTTCCGCCTGCGCGCCTTTGCCATTAATGGCTTCCCGCTCTTTAGCGATGCCATCTTTACCAACGCGTGTTTCCGCACCAATTCTCTCACCTTGGGTTACAGCCTGGTCCGGCAGACCCTCGCGGTGCCGAACCTCGATTTCCCGGACAATTGGTCCGGCCTCTACTTCGTGAGCAACGCCGTTCCCGCGACGGTGGAAATGGAGCTCGGCCTCCTCGAGCAGTCCGCGTGGGAGCGGTACAATTCGATCGGCAATGACGCCGCTCGCCTCGCTTATCTCCAGCGCGAGGATATCAGCAGCCGCGTCCACCTCTTCCGCCAGCGCATCCCCATTCGCAACGTCGATCCCTTGCCTTACCAATGAGAACCGAATGCAGAATGCAGAATGCAGAATGCAGAATGCCTAGCCCAGCCTCACGCATCATGCATCACGTTTCACGTTTCACGTTTCACGTTTCACGCTTCACGCCCCACGCTTCACGTTCGCAGCGCGGCGTCGCCCTGATCGTCACCCTGCTGCTCCTCTCCATCATCACCTTCATGACGGTCACCTTCCTGGTCGTCAGCCGCAGCCAGAAGGGCTCCGTGGTGACCGAAACCGATCAGGCCATTGCCCGGCTCGCCGCCGACACGGCGCTCGAACGCGCCAAGGCCGAGCTGCTCGCTGCCATCATGGGCTCCGCCAACGAGTTCAATTACGGCCTCCTGGTCTCTACAAATTACATCAATCCCGGCGGCTACAACCCGGCCAACCTGCTCTATAACCCGCGCCCGCCGGTGTTCGTTATCACCAACGCCCTTACCAAGGCCAATGAATTCCGCTTCTACCTCGACCTGAACCGCAATGGGTTTTACGACCCCAATGGCCTTCAGCCGGTCATCAATCCCACCAACGGCTTTTATGACCTAAATGGGAACCCCATCAGCCAGATACAGCCGGGCAACACCCTAAGCAACTTCTTCGTGGGCGACCCGGAATGGATCGGCAGCCTGGAACGTCCGGAATTTACCCATTCCGCCGACAACAAGTTCGTCAATCGCTACGCCTTTATCGCCATCCCTGCTGGCAACACCCTTGATATCAATTTCATTCACAATCAAGCCGGAAACCCGAGCAAGGGAGTGCTTAGTGCGAACGGAACGGATTTCATGCGTGATCAGGGTGTCGGCACCTGGGAAATCAATCTGGCTGCGTTTTTGGCCGACCTGAACACAAACGCTGGACCATGGGGTTCCTGGAGTTCCTATACGTACGATCTGGTTAATGGCTCGATGATTGCCGGTGGCACTGCCGTTCTTGATGCGGGCTCTCTCCTGGGCTACCGGTACGGTTACCCGAATGGACGCCTCGCGAGCGTTTCCACCCTGTTCTCGAATGGTCCGAGTGTTTTCAGGAACGACGGGGTTGATGGCTACACCACTTCGCTTCTGTTTAACTCACCGGGCTTCCCTCACGACCCTGATATTAGTCTCACTGGCTACCCGTGGTCCGGCGCTGACAATCCCAACCACTTCTTTACCACCCAGGAATTGTTTAATGAGAGCGAGACCGCGCCTTTCAGCACCTTAGCAAGCTTGCCTTTGACACCCACTTTTACCAAGCGGCTCCTGGCGTTCGGCACCAACAACGATTCCTATAACCGCAACACCTTCTACCGGCTTCTCTCCCAGCTCGGCACCGACTCTGCCCCCGAGCCGCCGGGCAAGCTGAATCTCAATTACTGCAATGTGGATACCAACGGGAACGTCGTGCCGGGCATGGCCACGGGCTTCACGAACTGGGCGCCTAAGCAGTTCTTCACCAATGCCGCCATCCGCCTGCTGGTCAACGCGGGCTTTACCGTTGGCGACCCGAGATACGCGACCAACATCCTGGTCACGAACTACGTCAACGGGGTGCTCATCACTAACCTCCACATCCCGCTTTGGCCGACCAACTTCTACACCCCCAGCGTCCATCGGCTCTTGCAGCTCGCGGCGAACATCTACGACGCCTCGACCAACCGGACGTTTGGCGTCCTGACCGCGACGAACGGTTTTCCCTCGGTATTTCGCCCTATATTTACGAGCCTTAACAGCGGCAGCCAGATATTCATTGCCGGCTATGAGGAAGTCGGGGCCGCGAGTGATTTTCTGTATCTGCCCGTGCTCGACCCGGCTCTGCCTGGAGATCGCAAGAAGCTCGGGCGCGAAGACCAAATGGTTTGGGGTGTGCCGCTGGTCATCGGCGCGAGGAAAGGCCTGCCCAACTTCAATAAATTCTCCTCACAAACGCAGGTGCAGGTCACCCGCAAGCTGCAATTCCACCGGCCGGGGACCTCGACCACCGCCGATGTGAATGAGATCGACCAGATGTTTGTGGTCGGCATTACCAATATGTTCGGCGTCGAGGCCTGGAATTCCTACGCCACAACTTTCCCCCGCAAACTGAGAATTATCGTGACCCCCTTCTTGAACGTTTCTCTGACCAACCTGGAAACCGGGAAACTGCTCAATCCTACCACGTGGATATACCGGCCGTTGCAGCCAGCGGTCACAAACATTCCTGCCGGCGCCTGGTCTCGATATGACCCATCCCATGAGGGCGCTTCGTTCGTGTTGCCCCTGGCCAGTGGCCCCGAAGTGCCTTACACGAATCGAGTGTTTCTTTCGAACGGGACTTATAGCGCACGACTGGATACCTTCGTGCCGCTCACCGGAGTTTTCGAGCGAACTCTTGGCACCACTAACCTGCATGTGCCGCATTGGCAGCTCAACCTAAGAACCCGCCTCAGCTTTGCCGTGGTGGACACCGGACTGAACCGGATCGTGGACTATGTGAATCTGGACTCCACTGAAGATCCTTTGGACATCACGGACGCCCTGATGCATGACACTCCATCGAGGTACAGCTCGTGTGCTTCAAGCGGTGCCTATCATGAGGATACGACGCTCGGCAGCATGTGGTGTACGAACCGGCCCGGAAACTCGACCGACAACTCGGTTCTGACGTACGGGATCATGAATCAGATCGCCGTCAGTTCCACGCCTGAACTTGCGTCGCACCAGATCTGGAACAACTCGCGCAATGAGTTTCCCGCTGGCATGAGCAAGGAACAGGCAATCACTTTCTTTAAGGGCCAGTTCGAACCGGGTTACCTGCGTCAATCCAACACCTTTGCTGCTCCTTTTAATCCCTTCCGGAACATCTACAAAGTCATCGAGTGGGAGGCCAATGATCCCCTGGTGCATTACACGATTAATGACTTGAGGAACCTGCAGCGCACCAACAGCTTTGCGCTGGACAATCCCGACACGAAACTGGTTGACCTGCTCGGCCATATTAACCGTCGCTATGAGCCGTGGGGCGGCACCCCGAAGTTGGGCACCAACAACGCGCCCGCCTACGCAATGGTGGTTAAAGATCCTATGCCGCGTACCTACGCTCGTTCCGACGATTGGGACTTCCCAACCAACAAGTTCCCGAATATCGGCTGGCTCGGCCGTGTCCATCGCGGAACCCCCTGGCAGACGGTCTATCTCAAGTCGGGCAGCATGGACCTCTTTGCCTGGCAGAAGTGGAGCGGCAATGGCCAGCGCGTGCCTTATGTTGGCCAGTTTCCCACGAACCGGCTGCCGCTTTATCCCGCAACCAATGGGTGGTTCACCTACGACGACGCCTTCCTGACGATGCCCACGAACGATTGGCGCATCCTGGACCTCTTCACGACGGGTCTTAGCGACAATGCCACTCGTGGTCAGTTGTCCATCAACCAAGCCAATCTCGCCGCGTGGTCCGCCGTTCTGGGCGGTGTCGTCGTGCTTACCAACGTCCTGGATGCCGATGCGAATTTGCTCTTGTCTCCCCAGGTGATCCAGCCAGCGGGGGTCTATGATGCGTTCAACACAAACACTTGGCCACCCTTGGTGCGAATCGTGAATGGGATCAATAGAACGCGAGCCAGTGCCTACGTTGTGGGCAACAACGCTTTCCCGGTCTTCCGAAACTACTCCTTCCAAAGCCTGGGTGACATATTAGCCGTGCCGGAACTGACGGTCGCTTCCCCGTTCCTGAACAATAACACCCTGCCGGCCGACGCGATCTACCCGAACGATTCGCTGAACGACGCGGCTGTCGAGCGCATTCCGCAGCAAATCCTCGGCTTATTGAAGTGCGACCACACGCCGCGGTTCGTGGTCTATTCCTTCGGCCAGGCGCTGAAGCCGGCGGACCGCTCGCTGGTTACCAGTGGCGCCTTCAGCCGCCTGTGCACCAATTACCAGGTCATGGCGGAAGCCGCCACGCGCGCCGTCGTCCGCATTGATGGCGCGCCAGCCAACGCGCACATCGTGATCGAGAGCTTCAACGTCCTGCCGCCCGATTAATAGCGCCGGGTGGAACAATGACGATGGATAAGACCTGAAAGAATCGCGATGACTGCTCCCATGAACCTCCGATCGGGCACGACACGGCGCCGGCTCAGCCCCCTGCCGGAGCGCGGACATTCCTGTCCCATGCCGCTAGGAATTGAGGCTCGGTCACACGCGGGCCAAAGACGTTTTGGGCGGCAGCGTCAGTTCGGCGGC